>DASVPL010000232.1:0-5770 GCA_036382905.1 Thermoleophilaceae bacterium
GGCCTCGGTGGCGAAGTGTGCGTGGAGGTGGTCGGCGCGCGCGGCGGCTCTGTGCCAGGCCGCGATACGGGCGAGGCCCCGCGTGCGGCGGTTGTCGGGGGGCCAGCGGTCCGCCGCGGCGCGCGCAACGGCGGCTGGGGAGGGTGGCGCGGCGCCTGCCGCGCGGTCTCCGCCGGCGTACGCCGGGCCCCGGCCCCGGGCTTCGCCCCCTCCGCCACCGTCCGCCGGGCCCCGGCCGCGGGCTTCCTCCCCCCCTCTCACGAACGCCGCCGCTTCGCGCGGGCTCCGCGCCAGGGTTCGCGCCAGCGCCGCCACCCGGGCCGCACCGCGCGCCGGGTAGATCGGGCCGAAGGCGGCTTCCGCGAGCGCCGCACCGTCGCCCGGCTGCAGCGCGAGCACCTCGGGCTCGTGACCGGTGCGGGCGAGCTCGCGCAGCTCGGCCTCCACGAAGGTCTGCGTCAGCTCGGGGTAGCGCTCCAGCACGTACGCGAGCCTCACGGCGCGGGCTCCAGCATCACGTAGTAGCCGAGTTTCGCGACCTGGCGGTACTCGCGCTCGAGGTAGTCGTCGAGGATGCGGACGCCGCTCGACTCGCCCGCGCGGTTCGGCTCGGGCTCCGCGGTGATCGGAGCGATCCAGCGCACCACGAGCGGTCGCTCGCGCCGGAGGTCGGCAACGATCTCGCGCTGCACGGGCGCGGACGTGACCACGCCGGGCGCAGCGATGTCGTAGCGGGTCACGTTCGGCCGCTCGGCGAGCACGTACAGCAGCGGGTTGCCGGAGGTGACGAGGTCCGAGCGCTTCGTGGTCACGTAGATCGGCTCCCCCTCCGGCACGTGCTCGCGGACGTAGCGCGCCGCGCGCTCCAGTGCGAGCGCGCGCGGCGGCCGGGCCCGCACGCCGTCGGCCACGGGGAGGTCGAGCGCCACGGTGTCCTCGTCGGTGAGCCCGCGCACGCGCCGGTCGATCCCCTCGGCGAGGGCCCAGGCGAAGCCGAGGGTGGCGGCGGCCGTGGCGGCGAGGGCGATCGCGCGCCGGGCGGCGCCGCCCGAAGTCGATTGCGTCCCTATTGGGGACGCTTTTGACTTCGGCTCGCCGGGTGTGTTCAAAAGCGGGACTATTTGTCCCGTTTCTGCACTCGGGTGGGCGCGCGGCGCGCGGCTCGCCGCCAGCGCCCAGGCGGCCAGGATCGCCACCATCACCGCCAGGGGGGCGGTGTGGAAGATGTCCGCGCGGACCAGGAGGTAGTGGCCCATCCCGATCGCGAAGACCGCCGTGGCGACCGGCCACGGGTCGGCCCGCCTGAGGCGCAGCGCCAGCGCGAGCAGCCCGCCGGCCAGCCCGATCGCCAGCGCAAGCGGCAGGTAGAAGTGGATCAGGTTCTCCGCGCTGTCGGAGATGAAGCCGCCCGGGCCGGTCGTGTTCAGGGGACCGTCGTAGTCGAGCGGGAATGGCAGCGACTGGTAGTCGCCGAAGTCGAGCACGGGGTACTCGACGAGCATCTCCCACGAGCGGCCGACGCCGGCCGCCAGCACCACCGGCAGGTACAGAGCGGCCCCGGTGGCGACGGCCGCGGCCACCAGTCGCCCGAGCCGCGTGATCCGCGCACGGCCGGGCTCCGAAGACACCACATGGGCGATCGCTATGCCGAGCCCCGCGTACGCGGCGAACTCGAGCCGCCACGCGGCGCAGGCCCCGAGCAGCACGCCCGCGAGCAGCGGCCGCCGCTCGACTGCGATCAGGGCGCCGAGCGCCAGCGCCAGCGCGATCGGGAACGGGTGCGGCTGGCTCGGGAACGCCATCGCGCAGGCGGCGGCGAGCCACACGCCGAGCGGGAGCCAGCCGGGCGCGCGCCGGCGGGCGAGCTCGTACGCGAGCACCGCCACGCCCGCGTCCGTGAGCACGCGCACCACGCGCCAGACCACGAGCGAGGGGCCGAAGAGATCCCACAGCCCGGCGAGCAGGTACGGCTGGCCGGGCGGGTAGTACCACCAGAAGTCGCTGTACGGGACCTGGCCGTCCGCGATGCGTTGCGCGGCCTGGAGCATCAGGCCCTCGTCGTTCGGCTGGACCCCCTGGAGGATCGTGATCGCAGAGAGCAGCGCGGCGCCCGCGAACAGCAGGGCGAGCACGAGCGGGCGGGGAAGCGCGTCAGGCCGCCGCACCGGGGGTACGGTATCCGTCATGGGTGAGCGGGAGGAGAGGACCGCGGTGGGCGGAGCCGCGGGGCGGGGCGAAGCCGCGCGAGCCGCGGGCGCTGGCGAAGCCGCGGGCCCGGCGGGCACGGGCGAGGCCGCGGCCGAGCCGGGCGCCAGAACCGCCGCGCGGCGCGAGAGCCACCCGGAGCCCTCCAGGCTCCGCGAGCTGATCGAGAAGCTCGAGGATCGCCGCGAGCACCACCGCGAGCACGGCACCCTCTACCGCGTCGCGTTCGCGGTCGCTGGCTTCACGGTCCTCCTCGGCGGCATCGCCATGCTGCTGCTCCCCGGCCCCGCGCTGCTGGTCATCCCGATCGGGCTCGCCATGCTCGCGCTCGAGTTCGCCTGGGCGGAGGAGATGCTCGAGACCGCGGTCGAGAAGGCCGAGGCCGCGGGCAGGGCGGCCGAGGAGACGAGCAAGAAGCAGCGCATCGTCGGCTTCGTCGCGATCGGGATCGCCGTGGCCGCCGCCGTGGCGGCCGCGCTCGTCTGGGACATCCCGTTCCTCCCGGTCTAGCGAGCGCGCCAGCCGCTCACTCGTCCGGCCGCCCGGCCGCCGCCCGCATGCCCGGCCGCTCGCGCAGCACGTAGACCGTCGCGCAGCCGAACCGCCGGACCTCCTCGAGCATCCCGCGCAGCTCGCCGCTCAGGTCACTCAGCTTGCGGCAGTCGGCGAACAGGAACCGTGCCCTGGTCGAGCGCACGAACGCCCGCGCCGGCTCCCCGCGCAGGCGCCCCTCGAACAGGTCGTCCGCCCGCTTGCGCCGCGTGCGCGCGTCCGGCGCCCACGAGAACTGCCCCACGTACACCTCGCGCCCGGTCGTGTACGGGATGTAGAAGCCCGAGTAGAGAGGGGCGAGCACGCCGCCCGGCCGCGGGTCGCCCTCGACGAAGTCGAGCCCGCGGTGCTCGTCCGGGAAGATGAAGTACGGGTCGGCGCCCACGTGGATGTTGTTCGCGGCCGTCTCGAGCTTGTGCGCGAAGCCCGGCAGCGTGAGAAACGCCACCGCGGCCACGGCGAGGGCCGGCGACGGCCGCCACGACAGCGACGCGACGCCGAGCACCGCCAGCACGCCGAGCGGGATCGCGAGACCCTGGAACGAGTGGTACGGGAACGTGCCGCCCGGCTGCAAATAGACCAGGAACGCCGCGAACGGCCAGATCCGCACCGCCACGTCCTGCCACGAGGGCGCCGGCAGCCGGTACGCCAGCGCCGCCGGCGCGGCGAGCGGCAGCAGCGTCAGGAGGATCGCCCACCACGGCCAGCTCCACTCCGGCTGCCCGCCGGCGGCGTTCGCCTTCGACGCCAGCTTCCAGGACTCGTCCGCGTGCGAGAGCACGAAGTAGTAGGTCGCCGGAACCCCCGCCGCAACCGGCACCAGCGCGACCGCCCACGGCGGCCGCTCGCCCGAGCGCCGCCACTGGACGAGCTCGACCGCCACCACGACCAGCGCCAGCGTCGCCCCCTGCCACGGCTGGAGGTACATCACGACGAACGCGCCGAGCGCCGCCAGCCCGAGCCTGCGCCGCTCCACCGCCAGCAGCACCAGCGGCATCAGGAACACCGCGATGGCCGTGAACAGGTAGCCCCAGAGGAACTGGCCGGTCCACATCTCCCCCGAGATGAAGTCGAACGTGTACTGGCGCGGGTTGCCGCCCCAGTCGCTCCAGGCCACCAGCGCCGAGGCGGGCATCACCGCGAACAGGACGATCGCGAGCGCGGCGCGGCGCTGCCCGCCCTCCGGCACCAGCCGCCGCACGTACGCGAGCGCGCCGGCGAACGTCAGCCCGATCGCGACCGGCTTCCACAGCACTAGGTACGACAGCGGGATCGAGATCCCGGTGACCCGGTGCAGCAGCCCGGAGAGCAGGAAGCCCGGGTGCAGGAACGGGCGATCGCCCGGCGCGAGGTCCATCCGGTTGCCGATCAGCCCGTGCTGCGAGGCCTCGCGGATCCACGTGAAGTACTGGAGCTGGTCGGCCGGGTAGAGACCGTCCGCGCCCGAGAGCGGGCGGCCCCTGCTCAGCAGCGGGAGCAGGACCGCGAACGAGGTCCCGACCAGGACGACGAGGCAGCCGAGCTCGAACGGGTCGAGCCCCAGGCGGCGCGCGATTCGGGCGACCACGGCGGATGACCGTAGTAGCTTGGCCCGCATGAGCGAGCGGCTCCCGTTCGCAGCCTCGGAGCTGCGCTCGCGCACGATCCGGGGCGTCGCGATCAACGCGGCCTTCCTCGTGGTGGTCGAGGCCGCCGCGCTGGCGCAGGGCCTGATCGTCGCGCGGATCCTCGGCCCGGGCGAGATCGGGCTCTACGGGATCGTGTCGATCACGGTCATGACGCTGATCGCGCTCAAGCGCGTCGGCATCGACGAGGCGTTCGTGCAGCAGGACGAGGAGGACCAGGAGCGCGAGTTCCAGCTCGCCTTCTCGCTCGAGCTCGCGCTGGCCGCGCTGTTCGCTCTCCTGATCGCGCTGATGGCCCCGCTCCTGGTGGTGGTCTACGACGAGCCGCGGCTGCTCCCGCTCACCCTGGCGCTGACCTACCTGCCGATCTCGTTCGCGCTCCAGGCGCCGCTCTGGGTCTTCTTCCGCCGCATGGACTTCCTGCGCCAGCGCAGCCTCCAGGCGGTGGTCCCGATCGTCACGTTCCTGGTGACGGTGCCGCTGGCGATCGCCGACGTGGGCGTCTGGTCGATCGTCATCGGCGCCCTCGCCGGCAACGCCGCCTCGGTGGCGCTGGCGCTGCGGCTCTCGCCCTACCGGCTCGCGCTGCGCTTCGAGCGCGCCGCCGCCGCGCGCTATTTCGCGTTCTCGTGGCCGGTTCTGGCGGTCACCGCGGCCGGCCTAGTCGCCGGCCAGGGCGCGATCCTCCTCTTCAAGCTCGACGGCGGCCTCACCGCTGCGGGGTTCCTCGTGCTCGCGGTGGGCTTCACGCGCTACGCCGACCGCGCCGAGCACGTCCTGTCGCCGACGGTCTACCCGGTGGTCTGCGCGGTCCGCGACCGCACCCGCGCGCTCGAGGAGCTGTTCACGGCGGCGGTGCGCGCCGCGGCCATCTGGTCGCTCGGCTTCGGCGTGATGCTCGTGCTGTTCGGCCCCGACCTCGTGGACTTCCTGCTCGGCGACGAGTGGGAGGGAGCGACGGTCCTGCTCCAGGGTCTCGGTGCGGCCAGCGGGCTGTACTCGCTCGGCTACACGTGGATCGCGTTCGCGCGCGGGCTCGGGCGCGTGCGCCAGCCGGCGGTGGAGGCGCTCGTGGCGATCCTCGCGTTCGGCGCCCTGGCGGTGCCCGCTTACCTCGCCGGCGGGCCGACCGCCTACGCGCTGGCGATCTGCGGCTCCTCGGTGACGATTCTCGTCGTGCGCGCGTACTTCGTCCGCCGGCTCCTGCCAGGTGTCGACCTCGGGAGGCTCGTGCTGCGCTGCGCTTGGCCGGTCGCCCTCGCGGCGCTGCCCCCGATCGCCCTGCGCGCCGCACTGTGGGGCGGCGAGCGCACGGGGCTCCAGGCCGCGGCCGAGCTCGCGCTGTTCGTGCTCGTCTACGCCGCCATCGTCGTGGCCGCCGAGCGGCC
>DASVPL010000233.1:0-9289 GCA_036382905.1 Thermoleophilaceae bacterium
GTCTTCACCCAGCCGCTCGTCGCCGACGTGCAGATCTTCCTCGCGCCACCGGTCAAGAGCGGCGACGCCGCCGGCGTGGTGCTCTACGTCAAGGAGCGCAGCACCGGCCAGCAGGGCACGACCACCGGCCGGATCGTGAAGACGAGCGGCTCGTTCGGGCTCGAGGTGCGCTTCGAGGACCTCGCCGGCGCGCAGCAGGCGCCCGAGGGCTTCACCGTCAGGATCGACCGCTTCCAGACCGATGTCGGCGCGTCCCGTTACGAGAAGGTCAAGGTCTGCTGCAAGACGGTCAAGAAGAACGGCAAGAAGAAGAAGGTCAAGTACCTGAAGAAGGTCCGCCGCGACCTGATCGTCAACCCGAAGACGTGCGGCGGGAGCTGGGCCTACCAGGTCCGGCTGCGCTACTCGGCGACCGAGGAGAGTGTGCGCGACGGCGCCGCGCCCTGCTCGGCCTCGCGCCGCTAGGCCCGCCGCCGCTCAGGCCGTGAGCGCGTGCGGGCGCGTGATGCGCGGCCGCGCGATCGACTCCGGCTCGGGCTCGTCTTGTGGCGGCGCGGTTCCCAGCAGGTGGAACGCGAGCCGCGTGGCCAGGGTCATGATCGTGATCTGCGGGTTCACGCCCAGCGAGCTCGGCACGACGCTCGCGTCGGCCACGTAGACGCCCTCGACGCCGCGCACCGCGAGGTTCTCGTCGACCACGCCGCTCCCGGGGCGCGCATCTGCGCGCGCGGTGCCCATCGGGTGGAACGCGAGCAGAGTCAGGTTCGACGGGCGCATGTCGAGGTCGTGCAGCGGGCGCAGGTCCCCGTCGCGCAGCTCGGCCACGCGGTCGACCGGCGCGTAGACGACCCGTGCGCCGGCGGCGAAGTAGAGCTCGCAGAGGAGCCCGATGCCGCGCTTGAAGGTGGCGGTGTCCTCGGCGTTCAGGTCGTAGTGGATCTCGACCCGCCCGGCGCGCTCGCGCACGTGGCCGCGCGAGGTGTCGGAGACCATGATCCCGAACTGCGAGATGTGCAGGTACTGGAGCATCAGGTCGCGGTGGCGCTCGCCGCTGAACGGGAACGACATCGCGGCGTAGTCCGGCGGGCCGGCCGCACCCTCGAGCATGATCCCCTCGTCGGCGAACTCGTCGATGAAGTACGACTGCGGGACGCCCTTCGCCATGTCGACCTCCTCGTCCATCAGCGCGCGGACGCCCGACGCGGGGTGGATCGAGAGGTTGCGGCCCAGCTCGCCGGACTCGCCGCCGAGGCCCTGGCGGGCGAGGAACAGCGGGGTGGCGATCGCCCCGGCGGCCACCACGGCGACGTCGCACTCCACGCGCAGGCGCCCGCCCGCGGAGGTGCGCGCCTCGACGGCGCGGATGCGGCCGTTCTGTACGTCGAGGCGCGTGGCGCGGCAGCCGGTGTAGGTCGTGGCACCGGCCTCCCACGCCTGCGGGACGTAGGTGAGGCCGACGTGCTGCTTCGCCGAGGTCGGGCAGCCGAACGTGCAGATCCCGGAGCCGACGCAGCCGCGCACGTTGCGGTAGACGAAGTCGCCGGACCATCCGAGCGCCTCCGCCCCGCGCTTGACTATGTGCGCGTTGCGCCCGGCGTACTCGGGCGGGACCTGCACGACGTTCTGGATGCGCTCGACGCGGCGGAAGATCGGGTCGAGCGCCGCGGCGCTCATGCTCTCGAGGCCGAAGCGCTCGCGCCACATCTCGAGCACCGGCTCGGGGGTGCGGAACGAGGTGCCGGAGTTGATGAGCGTGGTGCCGCCGATCGAGCGCCCGAGCGGGAGGAGGATCGGCGTGTTGCCGAGCGTGGCGGTCTGACCGGCGTCGCGGTAGAGCTCGACCAGCATGTCGCGCGGTCGGGCGTTGAAGTCGCTCGTCGTGAAGTGCGGGCCCTCCTCGAGCATCGCCACGCCCATCCCGCCCTCGGCGAGCTCCTTCGCGACCGGCGCGCCGCCCGCGCCGGTGCCGATCACGCAGACGTCCACCTTGACCGTCCGGTCGCCGCGGATGGTGGCACCGTCCTCGACGTTCACGGCGCTGGGGAGGAACGCGGTCCTGCCGTCGGTGTAGAGCTCGGCGCCGCGGGTTGGGCGCGGGGCGCCGCGGGTTGGGCGCGGGGCGCCGCCGTTCGGGCTCGGGGCGCGCCCCTCCGCCCTCACGGGCGGCCCTCGGCGGCGCGGAGCGCCCGGCCCCGGCTCAGGTTCGCCTCGGCGTCGTACCCGAGCTGGCCCAGCACCGCGTCGTTGCCGTAGTACGAGAGCTGCGCCGCGCTCTCCAGGAGCTTCATCAGCATCCGCACGTGGCCGTTGCCGGAGCGCTCGATGCGCTGTACCCACTCGGCGCGGCGGCCGCGGTCGATGCGGCGCAGGCGCCCGCCGTGCGTCGCGAGCGGCGCGACCTCGGCCAGCAGCAGCAGCGCGCGCAGGCCGGCGCGGTTGGCCCGTGGGAGCAGGCCCATCCAGCGGTCGAAGAACGCGACGGCGTCGGTCTCGCGGACCGGCGGCAGGAACGGCTCCGGGGCCACGACCGCGTCGGTGAAGCACGCGAAGATCGACGCCTCGCGGCCGGAGATCGTGCGCGGCATCGCGCCAGCGTATCCCGTGCCAGCGCGCCCCCTCCGTGCGCTCTGAACACTTGATGACCCTATGGGGTCATCAACTGTTCAGAGAATCGCCGAGCCGGCGGCGGACCAGCCATATGACGCCCGCAGCGAGGAGCAGCCCCGCACCGGTGAGCGCGAGGAGGAGCGCGGCGGAGGGCCCGCCGCCGTCCTCGCCGCCGTCTGAGCCGGGCGCGCGCGCCGCGGCCTTGACGGCGCCGGGGGCGGGCGGACCGAGAGGCTCGCCACCACCACCGGCGGCGCCGCTCCCTCCCCCGCCGCCGTTGCCGTCAGCGCCGGAGCCCCCGTGCTCGGCGGTTCGCCGCTTCGCGCGAGCCGCGCTCTGCGGGTCGCGCTTCGCGGCCCGCTTGCGCGCCACCGGTCGCAGCGGGAACGGCTTGCCAGCCAGTGCCCGGAGCGCATCTGCCGTGACCCACACGGGCGTCTGCGCGCTGCGGCGCGAGTATCGGATCCGCCCGTCCGAGCCCTGGAGCGAGCGGATGTAGCCGAGCGCCGTGCGCGAGCCGCGCTTCAGCGAGCCGGAGCTGCGCCCCACGCCGAGCACTCCCTGCACGGCCCAGGCGGTGGACTGCGCGTTCGAGTCGTAGTCGCGGAGCTGGCCGAAGCCGCCGTCGCGGTTCTGGCTGGCGCGCAGGAAGCGCAGCGCGCGATCCACCCGCTTGCCGCTGCGCAGGCCGCTCGCGCCGAGCGCCTGGAGCACGCTCCCGGTGTTGTCGGTGTCGCTGGCCGCGCCGGGCGCCACGCCGAAGCCGCCGTCGCTCCCCTGCTGGCGCGCGAGCCACGTGCGCGCGCGCTTGACCGAGGACGAGCCGGAGCTCTCGCCGGCGGCGCGCAGCGCGAGGATCCCGAACGCCGTCCAGGCGTTGTTCTTCGCCCACGAGCCGTTGCCGCCCTGGCGCGCCTTCAGCTGGCCGACGAGGTCGCGCCCCATGAAGTTGCGCGGCGAGAGGGACGAGGCTCGCAGCACGAGGATCGTGCGCTCGAGCTCGCCGAGGTCGTTCAGGCTCGCCTGGTTCGCGCGGATGTAGTCGATCACGGACTTGCCGCCCTTGCCGACGTCGGCCGGGTTGCGCCCGGCGGCGGCGAGGCCGAGCGCGGCCCAGCCGGTGTGGAGGCCGTTCGACGAGCTGCCGGGCGAGCTGCCGAAGCCGCCGTCGGAGTTCTGGGCCGAGCGCACGTAGGAGGCGGCCCTGCTCGTGGGCGAGGCCTCGCCCGGCGCGGGCAGGAGCAGCCCGCCCGCGATCACGGCCGCGACGGCTGCCGCCGCCGGTGCGGGAGCCGGGCGCCAGTGGACCTCGAAGCGGCGCCGGAAGCGCTCGAGCGCGCGCACGAACGGCGGACCGAGCAGCAGGCAGAAGGCCACGTTGCCCGCCACGTGGGCGAGGTCGAACGGGAGCGAGGTGCCGGAGATCGCGACCCAGGTGCCGAGGTCGTGGCTCGCGGCGAGGGTCCACAGGTGCGTATTCATCACCGCGCCGAAGAGGAGCGCCGCCGCCCCGCAGGCGACCGCGAGCGGGATGCGGCCGAGCCGGCGGCCGGTGGCGCGCGCGAGCAGCGCGCCGGAGATCCCAACGAGTCCCCAGCCCGCCATCTGCCAGGGGGTCCACGGCCCCTGGGAGATGAAGAAGTTCGAGACGAGGGCCGTGACCGCTCCCACCGCGAAGCCGGGCGCCGCTCCGAGCGTGTAGCCGGCGAAGAGCACGATGTCGGTGGTGGGCTTCACGTTGGGTATGGCGGCGAAGACGATCCTGCCGACGACCGCCAGCGCCGCGAGCGCGGCCACGAGCGAGACCACGCGCGCGGGTGGGCGCGAGCGCTCGAACCAGCTGAAGCCGGCCACCAGCGCGAGGCCCAGCACGAGGAACGAGGCGAGCTGCCAGCTCACGGCGCCACCAGCTCACGCTCGATCAGCAGCGCGCCGGCCGCGGGCGTGAGCGCGGCGCCGCCGAGGATCCGGGCCAC
The DNA here is from genome assembly GCA_036382905.1 of Thermoleophilaceae bacterium. Taxonomy (GTDB): domain Bacteria; phylum Actinomycetota; class Thermoleophilia; order Solirubrobacterales; family Thermoleophilaceae; genus AC-37. The sequence goes on from DASVPL010000233.1 coordinate 4,584, forward strand.
GTCGGTGGCGAAGTGCCGGCCGCCGGCGAGCACCTCGGCGGTGGGACCGTCGGCGATCACGTCGCCCTGGCCGAGCAGCACGATGCGGTCGGCGAACTCGGCGGCCAGCTCGGTGTCGTGGGTGGCCACCACGACGGCGGCGCCACCGGCGGCGAGGGTCGAAAGGCGATCAATCAGGGAGAGCTTCGACGCCTGGTCCATACCTCGCGTGGGCTCGTCCAGGCAGACCACCGCCGGGGTGGTTTCTCCGAGCACGATCTCCAGCGCCAGGCGCTGGCGCTCGCCGCTCGACAGGTCGCGCGGGTTCGCGCGCTCGCGCCCGGTGAGGCCCGCGGCCTCGATCCCGGCCGCTTCGAGCTCCTGCTCCACGCGCTCGTGCACGAGGTAGTCGCCCGGGTTCTGGAGGAGAAGCGCGACCTCGCCGCCGCGCTCGATCCGCCCCCGCGTGGGCTCGACCAGCCCCTTCACGTGGCGGAGCAGCGTGCTCTTACCGGCGCCGTTGCGGCCCATGAGGGCCACGCGCTCGCCGGGCTCCACGCGCAGGTCGATCCCGCGCAGGATCGCCGGCCCGTCCGGGATCTCGTGCCAGACCCCGCGCACGTCGAGCGCGGCGGCGGGGCGGCGGCGCAGAAATCGTCGACGTTCCTGACTTTTGGGTCGTATGGACCCATAAGTCAGGAATGCCGGAAGAAGTCCCGCCAATCGCAGGGCGTCGCGCGCCTCCCTCACCGATACCGGCAGCGGCGTGAGCCCCGCGCGCGAGAAGAGCTGAGCGGCGGGAGTGACCGGATTGGCCGCGAGGAACTCCCGCGGCGGTCCGTCGAACGCGACGCGGCCGGCCTCCATCGCCACGACCCGATCCGCCGCGGGCAGGCAGCGCTCGAGCCGGTGCTCCGCCACCATCACGGCCACCCCCCACTCCTCGTTCAGCCGCCGCAGGAGCCAGATGAGCTCGTCGCCGGCGACCGGGTCGAGCTGCGACGTGGGCTCGTCGAGCACGAGTAGCGACGGGCTCCCCGCCAGCGCGGCCGCGAGCGCCACGCGCTGGAGCTCGCCGCCCGACAGCGTCTCGACGCGGCGGTCGAGCAGCTGCGCGATCCCGAGCATGAGCGCGACCTCCTCGACCGCCCGCGCGACGGCGGTGGCGCTCTCGCCGCGGTGCTCGAGCCCAAGCGCGATCTCCGCGCGCACGCCGCCCATCACCACCTGCGTCTCGGGCTCCTGGAGCACCGTGCCGCAGACGGCGGCGAGGTCGCCGGGGCCGTGGTCGCGCACGTCGAGGCCGCCGACGACAAGCGAGCCCTCGACGGAGCCGCCGTGGAAGTGCGGCACGAGCCCGCACGCGGCGCGCAGGAGCGTGGACTTGCCGGACCCCGAAGCGCCAGCGACGACGGTGAAGGACCCCGGCTCGAGCGCGAGCGAGACGTCGCGGAGCGCGGGCGACACAGCATCCGGATATCCATAGGTGAGCCGTTCAGCGGTGAACACGGGGTCAGCCAAGGCGCGCCACCCCCAGCCGCGCGCCCGAACCCGCGAACGGCGCGGCCCCGGCAAGCACGAGCGCACCGGCCAGCAGCGCCTCCGGCGTCCCCGCCGCGAGATCGAGCGTGGGATACGGATCCACCCCGCCGGCCCCGAGCAGCTTCCCGCCGATCGCGACGCCCGCCACGAGAGCCGCCGCGGCGATCACGCGCAGATCGTGCCGCGACCACGGCCGGCGCTCGCGCCGCGGCCGCCGCGCGCCCGCGTAGCCGCGGAGCTCCAGCGAAGCCGCGACGTCAACAGCGCGGTCGAGCGCCCGCGTGATCGCCGCGACGGCGACGGCGCCGCGCCGCGGATGCACGGGCCGGCAGCAGGCGGCCTCGGAGATGCGCTGTGCGTCGCGCTGTAGCACCGGCACGAGCCGGGTGGCGAGCGACACGGTGAGCGCGGATCGGTAGGAGAATCGGCGGAGCAGGCGCAGCACGTCATCGGGGTCGATGGCGGCGGAGTAGAGCGCGAAGGCGGCCACGAGCACGAGGATGCGCAGCGCGCTCATCCCGCCGTACTGGACGGCCTCGAGGGTGATGTCGAGCCGCCGGCCGAGCACCTCGCCGCCGCGCGCGATGACCGTGCTGCCCCCGCGCGTGACGAGCGCATTGATCAGCACGACCAGCACCGCCAGCGGGAGCGCGAGCCAGGCGGCGCGGCGCAGCTCGCCGATCACGCCGGCGCCCGCGGCGGCGGCGCACACGCCGACGAGCGCGCCGGTGAGCACCAGCGGGTTGTCGTAGAGCATCGCGGCCAGGACATACGCGCCGCAGAGCGCCATGCCCGCCGACGCGCGCGCGGCGTGGAGCGCGCTCGCGCCGGGCCGGTAGCTCGGCACCAGCCTCACTCTCCCGACCCCTCCACGATCGGCAGCCGTGTGGTCTCGCGTTCGGTCTCGGCGACGGCGTAGGCGCCGTGGAGCTTGCGCTCGTCGAGCGCCTCGACGGCCCGCTCCACCCCCGCGTCGTCCACTCCCGTCACGACCCACACGATTCCGGACGGGCCGGTCTCGGTGGCCGCGACCAGGCCGGTGCCGGGCGCCGCTGTGCGCGCCACGCGGCCGTCGCCGTCGAGCAGCTCGAGCGAGTCGCCGCGGAAGCGCGCGAACACGCCGCTGGCGCGGGGGCCGCGCTCGATGCCCGCCGCGCCGCGGACCTCGCGCAGTGCCGACCAGCGTCCCACGAGCACGCGCACGGAGTGCTCGCCCGCGGGGCCCTGGAGCGAGGACTGCGTGGCGATCACGCCGCTGTCGGAGAGGCGCCGGAGGGCTCCCTGGCACGCCTCGCTGTTCTCACGCTCGCACTGCACACGCACGGGCAGGCGCCTGCCCTCCTGGCCGTTGACCATCGGCTCCGGGTAGGCGCCCACTATCACCGGCACCCGCATCGCCGCGGTCCAGCTCCGATGGTCCCACTGGATCCGGTCTCCCGGCGATAGCTCGAAGTCGGCGGCGCCCTTGCTCGCCTCGATCCCGTTCACGTAGTAGAACCAGTCGCGGCGCGCGGCCTTGTCGCCGCGCACGCCGTCGATCGAGTCGACGAAGCCGCCGCCGTAGCTCGTCTCGACGTCGTGGGTCTTCTCGAGGAAGCGCATCACGGTGTCGCTCTCGTGGACGACCGCGATGCGCGCGGTCCCGCCGAGGAAGCGCTGGCCGAAGTCGCGCGTGACCTCGAGACGCGCGGCGCCGTCGAGCTCCTTCCCCGGCCCGACGCCGCAGGCCGCGAGGATCAGTGCGGCGCAGATCGCCGCGGCGCTGAGGAGTTGCCTAGCCGACTTCGATCCTCTCCGTGAACGAGCGGACGTCGCCCGCGCGCTCGGCGTACACGCTGTGCGTGCCGGGCGGAAGGGAGATGACAACCGAGCCGTCCTGCCCGGTGGTGGCGGTGGAGCCGTCCGCGTGGACGGTCGCCCCCGCGGCTGGGATCGACTTGCCGCGGTCGTCGTACGCGCGCACGGTCACGGTGATTTGGCCGGTCGCCGCAGGCGCCGACTTCACCACCAGCGTGCGCTCGCAGCTCTGTCCCTGGAGGCGGCAGTAGAACCACGTGACGCGCTGGCCGGTCTTCAGCCGGCCGCGGCCGAAGGGGCCGCTCGGGTCCGCGGCGCCGGCGGTGGCCAGCTTCTGGCCCACCTTGTAGACCCAGCCGTCGAAGCCCTTGTTCGTGTCCCCGTTCATCGAGCGCACGAACAGGCCGGCGGAGTCGCGCGCGCGGGTCGAGCACGAGCCGTAGTCGCGCAGGCCGAGCTTGGGCGGCTTGATCCGGACGAGGGCGGCGAGCGGCGTGCTCGGCCCGGTGGTGCAGGAGCGGCCGCCGACGCGCACGGTCGCGGCCTTGGCGGTCGCCGTCTTCTGGATCGAATCCCCGTCGCGGAACACGACGAGCTGCTCGACCTTCGGGTAGCTCGCCGCGCCCGCCGGCGGGGCGACGGCCATGAGGGCCGCCACCACCGCCGCTGCCGCGGACGTGCGCATCACTTGATCCGGAGCTTCCACTGGTTCGAGCGGATCGCGTTCGAGGCCGACGCCTTGAACCGGTACAGCCCGCGCTTGGTGATCCTCAGGAGCACGCGGCCCTGGGCGTTGGTCGTCCGGCCCGCGACGCGCGCGCCCGAGACGGCCTTGCCGGTGTTGCCGTCGACCACCGTCAGGGCGAACGCCCGGCCCGAGCGCGTGCCGCGCGGGCCGGTCAGCCGGAGCTTCGTCTTGCCGAACGAGTCGAACGCGATCAGGACCTGGTCGCCCTCGACGACCTTGACCTGGCAGCCGCCGGCGTCGGTGTCCCGGAAGTTCAGGACGGTGCCCCAGAACTGGCTGGACGTGGCGGCGTCGGGGCCGACGCGGTCGATCAGGAAGTCCTCGAAGGACTGGCTCCAGGAGCCGGCCCAATCGAGCGATTCCTTCTTGGCGGCGTCGTCGAAGGCGCCGGTGAGGGTCGGGCCGGGGGTGGTGCTTGCGCCCGCGTTGGTGCCGTCGCACTTGTGCGGGCCGCTGGCGTCGGCCGTGACCGGGTGAACGAACGTGTCGACGTTGCGCTCGAGCAGAGTCCTCGACTTGCCCTCCACCCGAACGTTGACCTTGACCGCCTGTGCGCCGGCGGGTGCCAGCGCACCGAGCACGGCCAGTGCGGCCATGACGGCGAGAGTACGGAGCTTCATGTGATTTAGCCTCCCCTTCC
>DASVPL010000234.1:0-16187 GCA_036382905.1 Thermoleophilaceae bacterium
GGCGTCCTGGCCACGATGGGGCTGTCGAAGCTCGTCAGCCACATCCAGCCCGTCGCCAGCGGCATCGACAGCCTGATCCTCCTGGTCGGCCTGGCCGTCGGCGTGGACTACGCGCTGTTCTACCTGCGCCGCTCGCGCGAGTATCGGGCCGCCGGCTACAGCGTGGACGCCTCGGTCGAGGCCGCGGCGGCGACGTCCGGCCGCGCTGTGCTGGTCTCGGGCCTGACCGTCCTGGTCTCGATGGCCGGCATGTACCTCGCCGGGATCCCCATGTTCGTGTCCTTCGCCACCGCGACGATCATCGTCGTCGCCGTGTCGGTGGTGGCCGCGCTCACGGTGCTACCGGCGGTTCTGTCGAAGCTGGGCGATCGCGTTGAGAAGGGCCGGATCCCGTTCCACGGCCGGCTCAAGCGGCGCACGGCGGAGCTCGGCGTCTGGTCGCGCATCACCGACCGCGTGCTGCGCCGGCCGAAGCTGGCCGTCGCTCTCACCGGGGGTCTCCTGGTGGCGCTCGCCCTGCCGACGCTCGGCATGCACACCGCGCTCTCGGGCACGGAGTCGATGTCGCGCGACATCGACGTGGTCCGCACCTGGGACCGCGCGCAGGCCGCGTTCCCGGAGGAGAGCGTGCCGGTCGTGGTCGTCGTCAGGGCCGACGACGTGACGACGGGCGAGGCCCGCAACGCCCTCGGCAAGCTCGAGAGCGCGGCGGCCACCCGGAAGGACCTCTACGAGGGCGCGGCCACCGTGGAGACCAGCGACGACAGGCACGTTGCCACGATGATGTTCCCGGCCGCCGGCAACGGCACCGACGCCGAGTCGGACCGGGCGCTCGACGAGATGAGGGACAACCTCGTTCCGGAGACCGTCGGCCGCATCGACGGTGCCGAGACGGTCGTGACCGGTGAGACCGCGGCGATCCGTGACTTCAACGGCTCGCTCAAGTCGCACCTGCCGCTGGTGTTCGCGTTCGTCCTCTCGATGGCGTTCGTGCTCCTGCTGCTCACGTTCCGCTCGCTCGTGATCCCGATCAAGGCGATCGTGCTGAACCTGCTGTCCGTGGGGGCCGCGTACGGCCTGCTCGTGGCGGTGTTTCAGAAGGGCTGGGGCGAGTCACTGCTCGGCTTCGAGTCGAACGGAGCGATCACGGCGTGGCTGCCCCCGTTCCTCTTCGTGGTCCTGTTCGGGCTCTCGATGGACTACCACGTGTTCATTCTCAGCCGGATCCGCGAGGCGTTCGACTCGGGCATGAGCACCGACGAGGCCGTGTCGCACGGGATCAAGAGCACGGCCGGCGTCGTCACCAGCGCCGCGATCGTGATGGTCGGCGTGTTCGCGATCTTCGGCACGATGTCGTCGATCGACATGAAGCAGATGGGCATCGGCCTCTCGTTCGCCGTCCTGATCGACGCCACGCTCATCCGCGGCGTCCTGCTCCCGGCCAGCATGAAGCTGCTCGGCGACTGGAACTGGTGGCTGCCGAAGCGCCTGGCCTGGATCCCCGAGCTGAAGCACGAGGGGGAGGTGGGGCCCGCCCAGGCATAGCCCCGCAACAGCCCCGACGTTCGAGAGCCCGCTCCGGCGGGCTCTCGGCGTTCCCGGCTCTCAGGGTCCGGGTTCAGGGTCGCGCCCCGATGTCTCAGGGCGGGCGCGGAGCGAGTATCCGGTCATGGCCTCATTCCTCCTCGAGCACGCGCACGGGCCGGACGAGTGCGACGCGGCGTTCGCGGCGTGGCAGGGGTTCAGCAGCCCGCTGCGCCACCAGCGCGTGCACTCCACCTGCCTGTCCGGCGGCCACGGCCTATTCTGGACGGTCGAGGCCGTCGACGCCGAGGCGGCGCTCGCACTGCTCCCGCGCTACGTGGCCGCGCGCACCCGCGTCATCCAGGTGCGCGACGTGGTGGTCCCCTAGCGGCCCCTGAAGTCCGGCTTGCGCTTCTCGACGAAGGCGCGCATGCCCTCGACGCGGTCCTCGGTGGCCATCGCGATCTCGAAGAGGCGGCGCTCGTGGGTCAGGTCGGCGGCCTCCGCGGTGAGCACCGCCTCCTTCGCCAACCGGGTCGCGATCGGCGGGCGGCGCGCGATCACCTGAGCGATCTCCATCGCCTTGCCGAACCAGTCCTTGTCGATCGCGTTCACGAGCCCGAAGGCCTGCGCCTCCTGCGCGGTGATCCGCCGGCCGGTGAGCACGAGCTCCATCGTCCGCTGCTTGCCGATCGTGTGCGTGAGCCGCTGGGTGCCTCCGCCGCCGGGGATCAGCCCCAGCATGATCTCCGGCTGGCCGAACTCGGCCTTCTCGTGCGCGACGATCATGTCGCAGGCCAGCGCCAGCTCGCAGCCGCCGCCCAGCGCGTAGCCCGACACGGCGGCGATCAGCGGCGTCCCGATCGCGGCGAGGCGCGACCAGAATGCCTTGCTCGGCGACGCGAGCACGTCCTGGAAGCTGCGCTCGGCCATCGCCTTGATGTCGGCGCCCGCGGCGAAGTAGTCGTCGCTGCCGGCGATCACGATGCAGCGGATCTCCGGGTCGAAGTCCCAGCCCTCGAGCAGCGCGGCCAGCTCCTCCATGACCTCGGGGCTCAGCGCGTTGCGGGCCTCGGGGCGGTTGAGGCGGGCGACGGCGACGGCGTCGCGGCGCTCGGCCTCGATCACGTCATCGCGTTGATCCCGGTCGCCGCGCGCCCGATGATCAGCTTCTGGATTTGGGATGTGCCCTCGTAGAGGGTCGTCACACGAGCATCGCGCAGGTAGCGCTCGACTGGATGATCGTCGACGTAGCCGGACCCGCCGTGGACCTGGATGGCGGTGTTGGCGGTCCGCACGGCGGCCTCGGTCGCATACAGCTTCGCGACGGACGTCTCGGTGGTGTTCGGCTTGCCCGCGTCCTTCAGCCAGCCCGCCCGCCAGACCAAAGCCCGCGACGCCTCGGTGTCCACGATCATGTCGGCGATCATCGCCTGCACGAGCTGGAAGCTCGCGATCGGGCGGTCGAACTGCTTGCGCTCCTTCGAGTACGCCACCGACGCGTTCACGCAGCCCTGGCAGATGCCTACGCACCCGGCGGCCACGCTGTAGCGCCCCGAGTCGAGCGCGGACATCGCGACCTTGAAGCCGTCGCCGACCTGTCCGAGCAGCGCCTCGTCGCCGACCTCGACGCCGTCGAGCGACAGCTCCGCCGTGTCGGAGGCGCGCAGGCCGAGCTTGCCGTGGATCTCCCCGCTCGAGAAGCCGCCGGAGTCGGTGGGCACGAGGAAGGCGGCGAGGCCGCGGTGCTTCTGCTCGGGATCGGTCTGGGCGAAGAGGAGCGCGACCTTGGCGTGGTTGCCCATGGAGATCCACTGCTTCTGACCGCTGATGCGCCAGCCGCCGTCGATCTTCTCCGCGCGGGTCTTGAGGTTGGCGGCGTCGGAGCCCGTGTCGGGCTCGGTCAGCCCGAAGCAGCCGAGGATCTCCCCGCTGCACAGACGCGGCAGCCACTCCTGCTTCTGCTCCTCGGTGCCCCAGCGCTGGATCGAGCTGCACACGAGCGACGTCTGGACGGAGACGACGGTGCGCGCGGAGGAGTCGCCGCGACCGATCTCCTCGACGATCAGCCCGTAGGTCACGTAGTCGAGCCCGCGGCCGCCGTACTCCTCGGCCACGATGGGGCCCAGGTAGCCCATGTCGCCGAGCTTCTTGACGAGGTCGAGGTCGAAGCGCTCGTTGCGGTCGTTGTCGCGGGCGACCGGGATGATCTCGCGGTCGGCGAAGTCGCGGGCGGTCTCGCGGATGAGCTGCTGCTCGTCGGTCAGCTCGAAATCGATCACGTCGGCGGACCCTACCGCGCAACTCCCCAACCTTCAGGCGGGCGCGTAGTTCTGGTGGTTGTAACACCGCCGGGGGCCGATTCGGCCATACCCCCCTCGGTCTGCCCCCGGCCAGTACCCCACGCGCCCACCCGCCCGCCCCGCTACAGCGGGAGCAGGCGGGTGGCCGCGGCTTTCCAGGTCGCGTCGACCGTCGCGCCCACCCTGATCCGCGCAGCCGAGTCGGTCGTGACCTCGGCGGCAAGCGGCTGCGGCGTCGTGAGCCCGACACGGGTTCGGTTGCCGATCCGCGTGAGCGTCACGACCTGCGCGGGCAGGCGGTTCCGCGCCGACCCCGCCGTGCCCCCGAGCGTCACGTCCCACGGATGGATGCTCACCGCCACCCTGCCCTGGGCGCCGTCGGTGCTCAGGATCGAGCCGCCTCCGTCGAGGTCCACCCGCGTCAGTCCGGCCTCGCCGGGGCTCGCCGTGCCGGTGAGCACCACCGCGCCGGTGAAGTCGGCCACGAAGCCCGAGGCGGGGGAGGAGGCCAGCTCGCTGGGCGTGCCGCGCTGCGCGATGCGGCCGTGATCGAGCACGGCGACCTCGCTCGCGAGCAGCGACGCCTCGGCGAAGTCGTGAGTGACCACGATCGTGGGCACGTCGCCGAGCAGCGCGGAGAGCTCGCGCGCGGCGCGGGCACGGGTGCGCGGGTCGAGCGAGGCGAGCGGCTCGTCGAGCAGCAGCGCCTTCGGGTCGGACGCCAGAGCGCGGGCCAGCGCCACGCGCTGGCGCTCGCCCCCGGAGAGCTCCCTCGGGCGTGCTTCCGCCCGCGCGACGCCAAGTCGCTCCAAGAGCCCGACGGCGCGCGCTCTATCCCCGTGCGCGCCGTAGGTCACGTTGCGAACGGCGCTCATATGAGGGAACAGTGCGTGGTCCTGGAACACGAACCCGCAGCGCCGCCGCTCCGGCGGCAGGTCCACACCGGCGCCGAACCAGGTCTCGCGGCCGCAGTCGATCCGTCCCTCGTCCGGCCTCGCGAGCCCGGCGATCATCCGCAGCAGCGTCGTCTTACCGGCGCCCGACGGGCCCGCGAGCGCCAGGACGCCAGACACCGCGAGCTCCGCCTCGACCAGCGGCGAGCTAACGCGTACGGCGAGCATCGCTCAGCTTCACGGTGAGGAGCAGCGCCAGCGACAGCGCGACCAGGACGGCCGAGAGCGCGAGCGCGCCGGTGAAGTCGGTGCCGAAGCGCTCGTAGATGGCGAGCGGCGCGGTCTGCGTGACGCCGCGGACCGAGCCAGCGAACATGAGCGTGGCGCCGAACTCGCCGAGCGCGCGGCCCAGCGCGAGCGCGACCCCGGCCAGCAGGCCGGGCCGCGCGACCGGGATTGCCACGCGCGCGAGCGTGGCCGCCTCGCCGTACCCGAGCGTGCGCGAGGCCTCGAGCAGCGCCGGGTCCACCGCCTCGAACGCCGCCTGCGCCTGGCGGATGTAGAACGGCGCCGACACGAACGCCAGCGCCACGACCACGCCCGCGGTCTCGAGCACGAGCGCCGGGGCGGGGCCGCCGGCGATCCCGTTCGGGCCGAGCGCCGCGAGCAGCCCCACGCCCGCGACGGCCGGCGGCAGCACGAGCGGCAGCTCCACGAGCGTCGTCACGAGCGCCCTGCCGCGGAACGCGCGCGTGGCGAGGAGGTAGGCGGCGGGGGTTCCGAGGGTGACGACCAGCGCGACGGCGATCGCGCTGGTCTCGAGGCTCAGCCGCAGCGCGTCGAGCGCGCTCTCGTCACCGAGGGCCGCGAGCAGCTCGCCGGGGCCGGCGTCGACGAAGATCGCCACGACCGGGAGCGCGAGGAAGGCCAGCACGATCGCGAGCGCGGCGGCGCCGACGAACCTCATGGCCCGAACCCAGCGTCGCGGAGCGCTTTCGCTCCGCGCAGCCCGCGCACGAACCGCCGCGCTTCGCGCGTGTTCTTGGTGCCGCGCACCACAGCCGCCGCGTACTCGACCCGGGTGCGAAACGGGAGCTCGATCGCACGCAGCTCCTCCAAGGGCCGGACGTCGGTGGCGTAGACGAACCCGGCGTCGACGGCCCCGGCCCGCACCCGCGCGACGATGCTCGACACGTCGGGCTCCTCACTCGCGACGTTGGCGGCGACCCCCGGGTCGAGCCGCCGCAGCGCGCCGCGCGTGTACGAGCCGACGGGGACGGACGGGGATCCGACCGCGATCTTCGTGCCGGGCTCCGCCAGCTCGGCCACCGCCCTCACCCCGCCGTCGTCGCGCACGGCCACGACGAGGCGATTGCTCGCGAACCGCACCGGAGCCTCCACGAGGCCCTCGGCGTGGAGCTGTCGCGGCAGCTCGGTGTTCGCCGCCGCGAAGACGTCCGGGCGTGCGCCGGCGCGGATCTGGGCGGCGAGCTGGTCGGAGCCGCCGAAGGAGAGCCGGACCTTCGCCCCGTCGAAGGTCTCGGCGTGCTCGGTGAACGCGGTCTTCAGCGAGCTCGCGGCGGAGACCGTGAGGCGCGGCTCGTCCCCGCCCCCGCACCCGGCCGCCCCCATGGCTCCGGCCGCCAGAACGGCGGCACCTAGGAGGGAGGACCCGAGCCGCCCGATCCGGCTCCGGCGGCGCGCCTCGCCGCGACCGCCTGGCTTCACCCTCCCTCGATCATCACCGAGGTCGCCTTAACGGTCGCGGTCGCGCGCACCCCCTCCCCGAGGCCGAGTTCCTCGATGGCGTCGCGGGTGATCGCCGCCGTGATCCGGAAGCCGCCGGCCTCGATCTCGACCAGTCCCATCACGCCGTCGACCTCGACCGACCGCACCACGCCCGGGAAGCGGTTGCGCGCGGACAGCGCCTCTCCGGTGCGGTGCCGGCGCGGCCGCGCGCTGAGCCGCTCGACCTCCGCTGCTGGCACGAGCCGCCGGTTGCGCTCGTCGCGAATCGTCCGGATCTTGCCCGCACGATCCCAGCGCCGCAGCGTGTCGATCGACACCCCGAGGGCCTGCGCCGCCTCGCCGAGCCGCATCGCTTGCCTAGGCATTGCCTATGCAGACTACAGCGGGCCCTCGACTTCTGAACAGTTGATACGCCTATAGGGGCGTCAAGTGTTCAGAACGACGGGCGGAGCGCGGAGGGCGCCTAGGCGGCGGGGTTCTCCACGACCATCGCCATGCCCATGCCGACGCCGATGCACATGGTCGCCAGGCCGTAGCGGGCGCCGCGGCGGCGGAGCTCCCAGATCAGCGTGCCGAGCAGGCGGGCGCCGGAGGAGCCGAGTGGGTGGCCCAGGGCGATCGCGCCGCCGTTCACGTTGAGCTTCTCGTGCGGGATGCCGAGCTCCCGAGCGGAGGCGAGCACCTGCGCCGCGAACGCCTCGTTCAGCTCGACCAGGTCGATGTCCTCGATCGACAGGCCGGCGCGCTCGAGCGCGAGGCGCGAAGCCGGCACCGGCCCGACGCCCATGTAAGCCGGGTCGACCCCGGCAACCCCGGTGGAGACGATCCGAGCAAGCGGCTCACGCCCGAGCTCGGAAGCGCGGTCGGCGGAAGCGACCACGACGCACGACGCCCCGTCGTTGAGCTGCGACGAGTTCCCCGCGGTGATCGTGCCCTCCTCGCAAAAGACCGCCGGCAGCGCCGCGAGCTTCTCCGGGGTCGTGTCCGGCCGGACGCCCTCGTCCGAGTGCACGACCACGGGCTCGCCCTTGCGCTGCGGCACCGGTACGGGCACCAGCTCGTCGTCGAAGCGACCCTCCTCGAAGGCCGCGGCCGCCCGCCGGTGCGACTCCAGCGCGAACGCGTCCTGGTCCTCGCGCGAGACCCCGTAGCGCTCGGCCACGTTCTCGGCCGTCTCGCCCATCGACTCGGTCGAGTAGCGCTGGGCCATCCGCGCGTTCACGAAGCGCCAGCCGAGCGTCGTGTCCACGAGCGTCTGGTTCCCGCGCGGCAGCGAGCGCTCCGGCTTGAGCATCGCGAACGGCGCGCGGCTCATCGACTCGACGCCGCCGCCGAGCAGCAGCGAGCCCTCGCCCGCGACCACGGCGCGCGCGGCCTGGTTGACCGCCTCGAGTCCCGACGCGCAGAGCCGGTTCACCGTCGCCCCCGGCACCTCCACCGGCAGGCCCGCCAGCAGCAGACCCATGCGCGCCACGTTGCGGTTGTCCTCGCCGGCCTGGTTGGTGCAGCCGAAGAAGACGTCGTCGATCGACTCGGCGGGCAGCGAATTGCGCTCCACGGCCGCCTCGATGACGTGCGCGGCGAGATCGTCGGGACGCACCGTGGAGAGCACGCCCCCGTAGCGTCCGATGGGCGTTCGGAGTGCGTCGACCACTACCGCGTTGCGCGAATCGGCCACCTCCGCGATCCTACCGGGAGATGCCCGTCCTCCCGCTCGCCGCCGACGACCCCTATTTCGGCATCGCCATGGTGGTCATGCTGGTCGTCCTGATCGGGATATTCCTCGCGATCGGGAAGTGGTACCCGGGCTCCGGCGCCGACGTGCTCGACTGGCAGCCGACCCGCTCCTACGAGGACGAGATCCGGCTGGAGCTGGAGGACGTGGACCAGATGCTCGAGGCGCAGAACGAGCGCCGGCGCGCGTCGGGCCGCCCGGAGATCAGCGAGGACTCGGTGCGCGAGGAGGTAGAGACCGAGGAACGCGAGCAGGCTGAGCGCGCCGCGGCGTTCCGCGACCGCCACGGGGGGCAGGAACCGCGGAACGAGTGACGGGGGCGCCGTCCGGCGCTAGGCCGCTTCCGCCGCCGCGCGCAGCCCCGCGCCCCCGGCCCCGAGCCACTCGCGCAGCACCCGGTTGAACCGCGACGGCAGCTCGATGTGCGGGTAGTGCCCGCAGTCGCCGAACACGTGCACGTGGGCGTTCGGGTGGATCCGGCCGAAGTCACTCGCGTGCCGTGAGGGCACCAGCCCGTCGTGCTCGCCCCACACCATGAACAGCGGCACCCCGATCGCGCGCGAGTCCTCGAGCAGCGTGCCCGTGTAGGAGTCGATGCAGCAGCGCCCCGCCGAGAGCAGCAGGTCGAACGACTTGCGGGTGCCGTGCAGCGAGACGAGGTGGTCGATCGTGTCGCGCATCTGGCGCGGGTCGTGGAACAGGCGCCAGTCGAGGAAGCGCGTCATGCCGTGCCGGATCAGCGGCGCCGTGACCGGGTTGGGGATCGAGAGCGCGGTCTTCCACGCGACGTCGTAGCCCGCGATCAGGTGCCACCACCACGGCGGCGCCTTGCCGAGCCCCGCCGGCGCGACCAGCCCGAGCCGCTCGACCAGATCCGGCCGCTGGAGCGTGAGGTGCAGCGAGATCGCCCCGCCCAGCGAGTGCCCGATCACCGTGGCCCGCTCGAGCTCGAGCCGCTCGAACAGCTCCGGGAAGAAGTCCTTGTAGAAGTCGAGCAGCGAGGGGGTCTTCGGGTCGCCGGAGCGCCCGAAGGGCGGGACGTCCACCGCCACCACGCGATGCCCCGCGGCGAGCAGCCCCGGCACCACGCGCCGCCAGCCGTCGGCGGTGTCGCCGTAGCCGTGGACGAGGACGACCGGTGGGCCGTCGCCGGCGTCGACCGCGTACGTGTCGACGCCACCGGCCTGGATCAGCCGGTGAGGTAGCTCCCGCCCCTTCGCGTCATGGAGCCCCGGATGTCGCGGTTTCCGCACTCTGCGGTCGTTCCCCTCACGTCTTTTGTACCACGGAATGGGGACGTACGCCGCTGCCATGATGCGTACGTGGCGCGCATCCTCATAGTCGGCGACGACCCCGCTCTGGCGGCCGCGCTGGGCGAGCGCGGGCACGCCGTGAGCACCGTTGCCGACCCCTACCCGCTCGGCACCCTGCTGCCGCGGCTCCAGGGCGTAAGCGCCCTGGCGTGGCTGCTCGGCCCCGACCTGCTCGACTCGCTGGCCGCCAAGCTCGTGGACACGCACGTGCGTGGCTTCGCCTGCGGCCCGGACGGCGCCGAGATCGCCGAGCGCTTCGGCCAGACCTACGGCATGCCGACGGCGGTCGTGCGCGACGGCGACTGGGTCGCGGGCGTCGAGTCGCTCATCGCTTAGCCGTAGCCGCGGCCACGAACGCCGCGAACATCGCCCGCTGCTCGTCCGCCTCCTGCATCGCCTCGGCGTGCCACTGGACCCCGAGCGTGTTGCCTCCCTCGAGCCCCTCGATCACGCCGTCGTCGGCCCACGCCACCGCGCGCAGCCCGGCGCCGACCTCCCACGGCCCCTGGTGGTGGTACGAGTTCACCTCGGCGCGCTCGCGCCCGAGCCACTCCGCCAGCCGCGACCCGGCCTCGATCCGCACCGCGTGCATCGGCACCGGGTCCTCGAGCTTCAGCCGCCGGTGCAGCACCTCGCCGCCCACGTGGTCCGGCAGGTGCTGGTAGAGCGTCCCGCCGTGGGCGACGTTCAGGAGCTGCATCCCCCGGCAGATCCCGAGCACGGGGAGCCCGCGGGACTCCGCCTCCCGCACGACCGCGATCTCGAACGCGTCCACCTCGGGCCAGGTGTCGCCCAGGTCGTCGTCGGGCTCGTGCCCGTAGAACGACGGGTCGATGTCCGGCCCGCCGGGAATCAGCACGCCGTCGAGGCGCGCGACCAGCTCACCGACCGCGTCGAGCGGCTGCGGCGACATCACCACCGGCAGCCCGCCCGCGGCCGTCACCGCCCGCATGTAGTGGAAGTTGAGGACCATCTCCTGGCGCCCCGCGTCGGCGTGGGGGAGCAGCTCGTCGCGCACGGGCGTCCGCATCTCGGAGGTGGTCAGGCCGATGAGGGGGCGAGGGCTGGACATTGGATGCCATGATCCCCTATCCGAATTCGAGACTTCAGACGGAGGTAGATCCGTGGCCGGCTACGCGAAGGACGTGCTCGTCGAGACCGACTGGGTTCAGGAGCACCTGAACGATCCCAACATACGCATCGTCGAGGTCGACGAGAACCCGGCGCTCTACGCCGAGGCGCACATCCCCGGCGCGATCGGGTTCGACTGGAAGACCGACCTCCAGGACCAGGTCAAGCGCGACTTCCTCGGGCCGGACGAGTTCGGCGAGCTGATGGGCGCTCGCGGGATCTCGAACGGGCACACGATCGTGCTCTACGGCGACCGCAACAACTGGTTCGCCGCATACACGTACTGGTACTTCCGCTACTACGGCCACGACAACGTGAAGCTGATGAACGGACCGCGCGAGAAGTGGATCGGCGAGGGCCGTCCGACCGACACGGTCACCCCGGAGTACCAGGAGGAGACGTTCAAGGCGCAGCCCGGGAACGAGGCCATCCGCGCGAAGCGCGACGAGGTGCTCCAGGCGCTCGGCTCGAACACGCGGCTCGTGGACGTGCGCTCGCCGGCCGAGTTCTCCGGCGAGCTGATCGCGATGGCCGGCTACGAGCAGGAGGGCGCGCAGCGCGCCGGCCACATCCCGGGCGCGGCCTCGATCCCGTGGGCGCAGGCGGTCAAGGAGGACGGCACGTTCAAGGACGCCGACGAGCTGCGCGCGCTCTACGGCGGCAAGGGCGTGACCGACGGCAACGACATCATCGCCTACTGCCGGATCGGCGAGCGCTCGGCGCACACGTGGTTCGTGCTGCACGAGCTGCTCGGCCAGGACAACGTGAAGAACTACGACGGCTCGTGGACCGAGTGGGGCAACATGGTCAACGTGCCGGTCGAGAAGGGCCCGGGCTCGTAGTGCGGCGGCTGCTGGCCCTGCCGCTGCTGGTCGCGGCGGCGGTCACCGGCTGCGGTGGTGGCGGGGACGACGACAAGCCGAAGACCCCGAAGGCGGCCGAGACGATCCAGCAGTTCCAGGCGCGCCTCACCACCGCCGTGGCCGCGATCGGGCAGGGCCAGTGCGAGACCGTCACGCAGTTCAACTCGAAGGCGGGCTTCCAGCTCCCTTGCGACGAGCGCTCGAAGAAGCTGTTCGCGGGCTTCAGGGTGACCGGAGCTAAGACCTACGGCAGCGGCGGCGTGGTCGAGTTCCAGGACGCCGAGACCAAGGGCAAGTTCGGCGTCTACACGGTCGCGGTCGGCGAGGACGGCAAGTACCAGATCACCGGCCCGATCTCGCCGATCGTCGAGAAGAGCACCCTGACAGAGAAGGCCGACAAGGCCGAGGAGATGGACAAGTCGGCGCAGGCGATGGTCGACGCGATCCGCTCGAACAACTGCGACAAGTTCTTCGGCGCGGTGATCACGCCGCCCGGGATGCCGAAGCCGCAGGCCTGCAAGCAGGAGCTCGGCGAGGCCTACGGGCCGCTGCGCCAGCAGCTCGCGGCCGACAAGGACGCGAAGCCCGAGCGCCTCGACGGCAACGCCGGCTTCATGTTTTACGCGCTCGAGGCCGGCGGCCAGTACCGCACGCTGATCGTGACGCGCACGGAGGGGGCGGCGAAGCCGTACCTCGGCTTCGTGACCTTCCGCGGCCCGGCGGAGAAGAAGACCTAGAAGCCCTCAGAGCAGCGGGCGCAGCCGGTCGAGCAGGTGCTCGACGATGCGCGCGGTCGCGCCCCACACGAAGTGCGGCCCGACGGTGTAGGTGGGGGTCTTGATCGGGACCCCCTTGCGCAGCAGGCGCTGCATCCGGTGTCCCTCCACGAGCGCGCGCAGCGACAGCTCGAGCACCTCGTCGACCTCGCGCGGCTCCGGCGTCCAGCGGTGGCCGGCCTCGATCACGCCGACGAACGGGAACACGCGGAAGCTGGTGACGAACGTGCCCACCGGCGGCAGCGCGCCGATCAGGTCGACGGCGTCGCGCGGCAGGCCGATCTCCTCCTCGCTCTCGCGCAGCGCGGTCACGCGGAGGTCCTCGTCGGGGGAGTCCTGGCGCCCGCCGGGGAACGAGATCTCGCCGGCGTGGCGGCTCAGGTCGGCGCGGCGCCTGGTGAATACCGCGCGCAGGTCGCCGGCGGTCTCGTAGAGGGGGATCAGGACGGCGGCGTCGGTCGAGCCGGGCGCGTCCATGGCGGCGGCCTCCTCGGGGGTGAGGAGCAGATCGCCCGCCCGCGCGAGCGGGCTAGACGAGCTCGACCGACTCGTCGAACATCACCTCGCCCTCGAGCGTCCGGTGGACCGGGCACTTCGCGGCGATCTGCATCAGCCGCTCGCGCTGCTCCTCCGGCAGCTCCTTGGGCAGGAGCACCTTCATCTCGAACTTGGTGGGCGAGCCGCGCTGGGCCGGCTCGTAGTCCACGTCCACGGCCACCTCGCCGATGTCCCAGCCCTTGCGCTTGGCGTACATCTCGATCGTGATCGCCGTGCACGAGGCGAGGCTCCCGGCGAGCAGGTCCTGGGGACTCGGCCCGGTGTCGTCGCCGCCGTCGTCCTCCGGCTCGTCCGCGGTGACCCAGTGCCGGCCCATCTCGATCCTGTGCTGGAACCTGCCGTTCTGACGGCGTGCGATCGCTCTCATCCTCTTCCTCCGAACAGCTCGGGCTCCGGCTCGTCGGCGAAGCGGGCCATGGCGTACAGGGCGTCCGAGGCGCGGTTCAGGAACCGCAGCACGGTCGTGTCGGGCAGCGCGCCGGCGCGGTCGATGTCGACCACCCGGCGCTCGGCGCGGCGGACGGCCGCGCGCGCAACGTCGAGACGGGCGGAGAGCTCGGTGCCGCCCGGCAGCACGAACTTCGGCGGCAGCTCCACGCGGTCCATGTAGCGGTCGATGTCGGACTCGAGCCGGTCCACCATCTCCTCGGTCACCCGCGAGACCCCGGCCTCGAGCCGGTGCGCGGCCTCGGGCGCGGTGGCCAGCTCGGCGCCGGCCACGAACAGCTCTGTCTGGAGGCGGACGATGTCGGCGTGGATCTCGGGCTCCTCGCCCGCCGCCGCGCGTGCCAGCCCCAGCATCGAGGCGGCCTCGTCGACGGCTCCGTAGGCCTCCGGGCGGAGGTCCGACTTGGGCACGCGGCCGCCGTACCAGAGGCCGGTCGTGCCGTCGTCGCCCTTGCGCGTGTAGATGCCCACCATCGGGCGCTGATCCTAGGGAGTCTGCATGCTGACAGCTCCGAACGCAGGGAAAACGAGTTGCTACATCTGAGCTCATGAAGAGATTCCTGATCGCGCTCATAGCCGCCGTCCTCGCGCTGCCCGCCGGCGCCAACGCCGCATCCGACATGGATTTCGCGCTCCAGGACGACTCGGTCTTCGTCACGAACGCGTACTACGGCCGCGAGCGCGGGCTCGACAAGGCCCGCGACCTCGGCGTGACCCACATCCGCGTGAACGTGCTCTGGGCCGAGGTGGTCGGCAGCTCGAAGAACCGCCGCTCGCGCCCGAGCACGGTCAACTACGACTACACGGCCTATGACCAGGTCGTGGTCGCCGCCCGCGCTCGCGGCATGGAGGTCCAGATGGCGCTCGTCGGCCCGGCCCCCGCGTGGGCCACCGGCAACAAGAAGCGCGGCGTCTACAAGCCCAAGTACCGCTACTTCGAGGACTTCGTGGAGCGGACCGTCCAGCACTTCGGCGGGCTCGTGAATCGCTACTCGATCTGGAACGAGCCCAACCACGTCGGCTGGCTCGCGCCGCTGAAGAGCGGTCCGGGGCTCTACAGCCAGCTCTACAAGGTCGGCTACAGCGCGATCAAGCGCAACAACCCCGGCGCCCAGGTCCTGTTCGGCGAGCTGGCCCCGTACGCCAGCCGCCGCGGCTCGGCCACGCCGCCGCTCCAGTTCCTGCGCGGCGTGCTGCGCACGAACCGCAGCTACAGGGGCAGCAGCCGCTACGCGCTCGAGGCCGACGGGTTCGCCCACCATCCGTACGACTTCGGGCACAAGCCGAGCTACCGCTATCCGGGGGGCGACAACGTCACGCTCGCCACGCTGAGCCGGCTCACCCAGGCCCTCGACCGGCTGGCGAAGTACAGGATGCTGAGCACGCCCAGCGGCGACCGGCTCGACGTGTGGCTGACCGAGTACGGCTTCATGCAGTCCGGTCGCTACGCGATCTCGGACTCGCGCCGGGCCTCGTACCTGAAGGCGGGCTTCGACATGGCCCGCAGGAACGGGCGGGTGAGGCAGATGCTCCAGTTCCTGCTCGTGCAGCCGAGCTCGAGGTACCGCTTCTTCGACACCGCCCTCCTCGGCCGCAAGGGCAAGGAGACGCGCACCTACAGGACGATTCGGTCGTGGGCGGCGCGCTACGTGCGCTGACGCGCTCTAATTCAGGGACAGTGCGCGTCAGACTGGCCCTGCTCGCCGCCCTAGCGGTGCTCGCCCTGCCCGGCTCGGCCATGGCCGCGTCCGGGATGGAGGTCGCGATCCAGGACGACTCGGTCTTCGTCGCCCGCGAGTACTACAAGCTCTCCACGGCGCTGACCCAGGCCCAGGACCTGCGGGCGTCGAAGATCCGGGTGAACGTGCTGTGGTCGTCGGTGGTGGGCGCGAAGTCCGCGAAGGCGCGCCGCAGGCCGAAGAAGGTCCGCTACGACTTCACCTCGTACGACCAGATCGTGGTGGCCGCGCAGCAGCGCGGGATGCAGGTGCAGATGGCGCTCACCGGCCCGGCGCCCGCGTGGGCGGCGGGCAACCGCCGGAGCGGCCCGTACAAGCCGAACGCCAAGCTCTACGCGGACTTCGTCAAGCGCACGGTCGCGCACTTCCGCGCGACCGTCGGCCGCTTCTCGATCTGGAACGAGCCGAACCACGTCGGCTGGCTCGCGCCGGTCAAGAGCCAGGCCGCGCTCTACCGCTCGCTCTACCGGGCGGGCTACTCGGCCGCGAAGAAGGCCAACCCCGGCGCGCAGGTGCTGATCGGCGAGACCGCTCCGTATGCCCGTGACAAGCGCACCGCGCAGCCTCCGCTCAGGTTCCTGCGCGCGCTGCTCTGCGTGAACGGCAACTACGCGGGGACGAAGTGCAGGCTGCGCGCCGACGGCTACGCGCACCACCCCTACGAGTACTCGCACGGGCCGGACTACCAGTTCCCGGGTGGCGACAACGTGACGATCGGGACGCTCGGCCGCCTGACCGGCGCGCTCGACCGGCTTGCCGCGGGCGGTGCGCTGCGGACGCCCGCGGGCGGCGCGCTCGACGTCTACCTGACCGAGTTCGGCTACTTCCGCGTCGGCCGCTTCAAGCTCCCCGACTCCACGCGCGGCGATTACCTCAGGCGCGCCTTCGAGATCGCGCAGGCCAACCCGCGCGTGCGCCAGATGCTGCACTTCCTGCTGGTCGAGCCGCCGAAGAAGTACGCGTTCTTCGACACGAGCATCGTGTCGCGCAAGGGCAGGCCGAGCAGCGCCTTCAGCGCGCTGGCCGGCTGGGCGCAGGCCGCGGCCGCCGACGGGCGCGTGGGCGGCTACGGCGGCGGCGGCGGTGGCGGCGGAGGTTCCGGCGGTGGAGGCTCCGGTGGCGGTGGAGGCGAACCGCCCCCGCCCCCAACCCCCCC
>DASVPL010000235.1:0-20511 GCA_036382905.1 Thermoleophilaceae bacterium
GTGCCGGGGTCGAGCTTGATCGTGCGCCCGCCGAGGCCGGGCTCGCCGGTGTCGCGATCGCCGTCGGCGTCGCGGTCCTCGTACTTGACGCCGGCGATCGTGACCGGCCGCCAGGCGCCGAAGTCGCGCTCGACCGTGCCGTCGCCGGACTGCGTCGGGACGCTGTACTCGCAGGGACTGCCCGGCTCGGAGCAGGTCCAGCCGCTCTCGCCCTCGTCGTAGACGCGGTAGGTCGTGCCGGGCTTGAGGCCGGGGAAGCTGTAGGTGCCGTCGCCGGCGGTGGTGGTCGAGAGGTCGTCGCTCGGGTCGGCCGGGGTGCCGGGGTCGAGCTTGATCGTGCGCCCGCCGAGGCCGGGCTCGCCGGTGTCGCGATCGCCGTCGGCGTCGCGGTCCTCGTACTTGACGCCGGCGATCGTGACCGGGCGGTAGTTGCCGAAGTCGCCCGCCTGCGTGGCCTCCGAGTCGTTCTGGAACGAGCGCGAGCAGTCGGTGGCAACCGAGCCGTTCGCGGGCTCGGTGCAGCGCCACGTGCCGCTCGGCGGCTCCTCGCGCACCTCGTGCGTCTTGCCGTCGGGCACGATGCCGGCGATGGAGTACACGCCGTCGTCGCCACCCGAGGTCGCGCTGATCGCGTACGGGTCGCTGCCCGCGTCGAAGTCGCCGTCGTCGTTCATGTCGAGGTACACACGCCAGCCGTTCAGGTACGGCTCGCCCGCGTCCCAGCCGCCGTCGGCGTTCCCGTCCTCGTAGACGCGGCCCGAGATGCCGGGGCTCGTCCAGTCGCCGAAGTCCTGGCCCACGACGCTGTCGCCGCCGGCAGCGCTCACGCCCCACTCGCAGCCGCCGGGGTAGGAGCAGTTCCAGGCCGAGCCGGTGTCGTGACGCACCGTGTAGCTGCCGGGGTTGAGGTTGCGGAAGGTGTAGTCGCCAAGCGCGCTCGTGACGGTCGTCGGCTCACCCGGGTCGGCCACGCCGTTCGCCGCGACCGTCTCGAGCCACACGGTCCGCCCGTCGAGGCCCGGCTCGACCGGCTCGCCGGTGACGGGATCGAGCTCGCGCGCTGCGCCGTCTGCGTCGCGGTCGTGGAACACGGTGCCCTCGAGCGTCACGCCCGGCTCCGCGTTGCCGAAGTCGTTGCCCGCCGAGCCGCCGCCCGAGGTCACGGTCGCGCTGCGCTCGCACGGCACCGGCACGGTGCACGTGTACGCGCCCTGGAGCTCCTCCCGCACGGGCCACACGCCCGGCCGCACGCCGGGGATCGTGTAGGTGCCGTCGCCCGAGCTGACGGCAGACGGCTCGTCGGTGTCGCGCACCTCGTCGCCGTCGTAGTCCACGAACGCGGTCCAACCGGAGAGCCCGGGCTCGCCGCCGTCGCGGTCGCCGCCACGGTCGAGGTCGTCGAACACGGTGCCGGACACGCTGCCGGGGCGCCAGGCGCCGAAGTCGCGATCGGTCGTGTCGGTGCCCGCCGCGAAGTCCACGCGGTGGGAGCACCCGGCCGGGGCCGAGCAGGTCCACCCCGTCGCCGGCTCCTGCCGGACGCGGAAGCCGCCGAGGCGCACCCGGTCGATCGAGTAGGCGCCGCTGCCGTCGGTGACGTCGGAGGGCTCGGCCGCGTCGCGGACACCGTCGTTGTCGTAGTCCACCCACACCGTGCGGCCGCCGACGCCGGGCTCGCCGCCCTCGCGCACGCCGTCCGCGTTCAGATCGTCGAACTGCACGCCCGACACCGACGCCTCGCCGACCATTCCGAAGTCGCGGCCCTCGGCGGAGTCGCCGGAGAGGAGTGCCACGGAGTGCGCGCAGGCGGCCGGCGCCGTGCAGGTGTGGCCGGCCGGCGGCAGCGCCACGACGCGGTACGGCGTGGTGCGCGGCGCCAGCCCGCCGATCGAGTAGGAGCCGTCGGGGCCGACCGTCGCGGTCGGCTCGCCGGGGTCGGCCACGCCGTTCTCGGTCACGGTCTCGACGACCACGGTCGCACCCGCCAGCACGCCCTCGTCGACGCCGCGCGCGCCGTCGCGATCGATGTCCTCGAAGACGGTGCCGCTCACGCTCGCGGGGCGCCACGCGCCGAAGTCGTTGCCCGGTGCGGTCCCCCCGGGAGCGAGCATGATCGACCGGAAGCAGCCGCTGGCGTCGGCGCTCGCGACCGAGCAGGTCCAGCCGGCGGCCGCGGCCTGGCGCACCTTGAACGACCCGGCGGGCACGTCCGGGATCAGGTAGTAGCCGCGCGCGTCGCTGACGGCGCTCGGCTCGCCGGCGTCGATCACGCCGTTGTCGGCGATCGACTCGACCCAGACCGTCACGCCGCCGCGGGCGGAGTCGCCGCCGTTCTCGGCGCCGTTCGCGTCGCGATCCTCGTAGGTGCGCCCGCTCACCGACTGCACCCGGTACGCGCCGAAGTCGCGGTCGACCTCGGCGCCGCCCGCGGCGATCACCAGGCCCTCCCACTCGCAGTCGCCAGCCGGTGCGGTGCAGACCCAGTTCGCCCGCGGCAGCTCGCGCACCGCGTACGGGTTGGCCGCGGTGTTCGGCGCTATCCGCGCGATCGTGTAGTCGCCGTTCAGGTCGGTGACCGCGCTGGGCTCGAGAGCACCGAGCGCGTCGTCGCCGTCGTAGTCCACGTAGACGGTCCAGCCCGAGAGGCCCGGCTCGTTCGAGTCCTGCACCCCGTCGCGGTCGTGGTCGGCCCACTTGGTGCCGGAGACGGTGGTGCTCTGAGCGTTGCCGAAGTCGCGCCCGCTGCTCGCCGCGCCCGAGTCGACGGTCACGGCCGAGTGCGCGCAGCCCGCCGGCGCCGTGCAGCGCCAGCCGCCCTGCGCCACCTGGCGGACCGAGTACGAGCCGGGCCGCACGCCGGCGATCGTGTAGCTGCCGTCGGCCGCCGTCGCGGCGGTCGGCTCGCCCGCGTCGAGCACGCCGTTGCCGTCGAGGTCGACGAAGACGGTCCAGCCACCGAGGCCGGGCTCGCCGCCACCGCGCGTGCCGCCCTCGTCGAGGTCGTTCCAGACGGTGCCGCTGACGGAGCCGGGCCGCCAGGCGCCGAAGTCGCGCCCGGTCGCGTCGGTGCCGGCGACGAACGCGATCGAGTAGGAGCACGGGCTCGGGAGCGAGCAGGTCCAGCCGCCCTGGGCGACCTCGCGGACGCGGTGCGTGCCGGGCGCGCGGACGTCGTCGATCGAGTAGTCCCCGGCGCCGTCGGTCACGTCGGACGGCTCACCCGCGTCGAGGCTCCCGTTGCCGTTGTAGTCGACGTAGACGGTCCAGCTGGCCAGGCCGGGCTCTCCGCCGTCGCGGTCGCCGTCCGCGTTGCGATCCTCGAACTTGGTCCCGCTGACGCGGCCCGACGGTGCGTCGGCGAAGTCCTTCTCGGTGACCGTCCCACCGGAGGTGAAGGTGATCGGCGGGAACGAGCAGCTCGGGCTCGGCGCGGTGCAGACGTAACCCGGCAGCGGCTCCTGGCGCAGCGTGAAGCTGCCCGGGCGGATGCCGCCGATCGTGTAGCGGCCGTCGGCGCCCGTGACCGCGAGCGGCTCGCCCGCGTCGCGCGTCCCGTTGCCGTTGTAGTCGACGTAGACGGTGCCGCCGGCGAGCGGCCCCTCGGCGCCGTCGCGGAAGCCGTTGCGGTTCGTGTCCACGAACTTCGTCCCGCTGACGGTCGCGGGCCGCCAGTTGCCGAACTCGACGCCGGTCGTGTTGCCGCCCGTCGTCATCTCGATCGCCTTGCGGCAGCCGACCGGCTTCGAGCACGTCCAGCCGGCGGCCACCTGGGCCGGGGTGAGCGCCTCGCGCACGTCGTAGGACCCCGCGGGGACGCCCGTGATCTCGTACGCGCCGCTCGCGCTGCTCACGTCCGAGGGCTCGCCCGCGTCGAGCGACCCGTCGCCGTCGAGATCCACGTACACGCGGAACCCGCCGATCCCCGGCTCGCCGGAGTCGCGCACGCCGTCCCCGTCCACGTCCTCGAACTTCGTCCCGGTCACCGCGCAGCTCTGCACGTTCAGCGGGTACGGTCCGACGTTGTCCTGGAGCTGGGAGCTGATCTGCTCGGACGAGCGGCTGTGCACGTGCACCCGCGCGAACGAGGCGCACGGCGTGCCGGTCATCTGGTTGAGGACGGCCGGGAGGTCGATGCCCGCCTCGCCGAACGAGTTGGTCGGGAAGCTCGTCCCAAGCCGGCCCGTGTCGAGGTGGTTCACGATCGGCGCCGTGTTCATCCGGCCCTGGAACTGGGCGGGCGTGAGCGGCCCGCTCGAGATGAACGTTCCGATCGCGCCCTGCGGGCACGACGGCGGCCCCGGCGCGGTGCTCACCCAGCGGTAGATCGTCACGGTCGGCGGGTTGCCGGTCTCGAAGCTCACGAGGATGTCGCCGTTCTGGCGGCAGGGCACGGTCGTGCCAGTGGAGTTGACGTACGAGTCGGTGCCCTGGTTCAGCTCGAACGTGAGGAAGGTGTTGCCGGTCGTCCCCTCGCGCTTGAACGCGACGTACAGGAAGGTGGTCGAGCGGGTGGACTCGAGGGAGGTCCACGCCGCCTGCACGTTCGACTTCGCGGGCGTGACGCCGCCGGCCTGGTTCTGGAAGCCCCAGAACAGCGGCGACTGCTCCTTGGTCCCCCCGGTGAAGTAGTCGTCGAGCGCGTTCGGGTCGACCATCGTCGCCACGCGTCCGGAGTTCCAGAAGCCGAGCCAGTCGCTGCTCGCCGGGCCGGTGAGCGAGGTGCCGGACCCGTTCTCCTGGTTGCCGTCGGCCTCCACCATCGTGCTGCCGCGGTCGACCTTCACGATGCGCGAGGTGCGCACCGGCTCGGCGTTGCCGGCCTGGTCCACCGAGTAGTAGCGGATCTGCTGGCCGTCGCCGAGCACGGGCTTGGCGGCGCCGTCGTAGGTGCGCCGGGACGGGTTCGCCGGGTCGGCCGGGTCCGAGTCGTCGGACGTGTAGTAGGTGCGGAAGACGCCCGAGCCCGAGTCGAGCGCGGTGAGCGTGACCGTGACGTCGTCGGGCTGCGTGGTCGTGGGGACGTCGTCGGTCGTCGCCGGGGCGGTGGTGTCGACGCGGAAGGTGCGCGTGTTGCTCTGACCGGGGCCGCCCGCGTCCGACTGCTCGGCGCGAGCGGTGTAGACGCCGTCGGCCAGCGGCGCACGCAGCGCCACCGCGGCGTCCCAGTTCGAGTCGACGATCGACCACGCGGTCCCGGCGCGCGCGACGGTGAAGGTGCGCACCGGCGAGCCGGAGGCGGTCGCGCCGGCGTAGACGTTCACGGTCACGTCCGCGCCGTCGCCGGGCGCGTTGCCCGCGGCACCTGCGAGAACGGGGGTCGTGTCGGTCGTCGCGGAGCCGTCGAGCGGCTGCGTCAGGGTGACGACCGGGAGCGTCGTGTCCACGGTGAAAGAGCGCGTGGCCGGCGTGGCGTCGTCGTTGCCCGCCGTGTCCGTGGCGTAGACGCTGAGGGTGTAGCTGCCCTCGGCGAGGTTCGTGTAGTTGCGCGGCGAGCTGCAGGCGGCGTACGTGCCGGTGGCCGCGCCGGGTCCGTCGAGCTTGCAGCGGAAGGTGGTCCCAGGCTTGTCGGAGCTGAAGGCGAAGCTCGGGGAGACGCCGGTCGTCGTGCCGCTCGGGCCGCTGTCGATCGTCGTCTGCGGCGGGGTGGTCGCGACGAGGAATGCCGGCAGCTCGACCGAGTGGGTCGCGTCGCGCTGGAGCCGCACGCGCCACTGGCCGTCGTTGGAGGGGCCGAATGCCGGGCAGCTCGCCCCGGCGTCGAAGTTCGCGGACAGGTTCCACACGGCCCCGCTCGCGCCGGGCGCGTACTGGAGGAAGCTGCCGGCCGTGTCGGGCAGGCGCCCGGCGGCCGAGGAGTCGGGGCGGTCGGTCCCGAGCGTGTTCGCGCAGGCCACCGAGCCCGAGGGCGGGATCCAGGTGACGCTCCAGTCGGCCTGCGACGCGGTGACACCGTCAACCCGCAGGTACGCGCTCTGCCCGGCACCGAACGCGGCGCGCGGCGCCGTGAGCGCGGCGTCGGAGTACGAGGTCGCCCGCGCCACGGTGAACTGGAGGTCCGCGGTGCTCGGGGTCGCGCCCGTGCAGGTCGTGTCGTTGTTCGCGAACTCCTGGAGCCGGAAGGTGTAGGGCGTGGCCGTCGAGGCGGGGTCCGAGGCGGCCACCGTGTACGAGTACGTGACGGCCTCGCTGCCGCCCTGCGTCGTGGAGCTGGTGGCCGTGCACGGGCCGACCGTCGACGTCCCGTCCGAGCGGAGGATCGTCCAGCGGTAGTTGCGGCTGTTCGAGACCGTGCCCGCGGCGTCGACCCGGTCCCCCGCGGCGAAGACGTAGTTCTCGGCGCCCGTCGCGCCGAGGCGCAGGTTGGTGAGGATCGCGGCGTCCTCGAACTCGGCGCTCGCCAGGACCGCGCCGCTCTCGGGGTGGACCACGTAGATCCGGTAGGTCCCGGAGACCGTGCCGAGCCGGTAGTCGTAGGCCAGCCGGCCGTCCGCACTCGTGCGCACGACGTCGCTGCCGGTCGTCTCGCTCCCGTCGCCGACGACCACGCTGCCGTCGGGCCGGACGATCCGGACGACGACCTCGCAGCCCGCGGCGTAGCCGGAGCCGCTCACATGCACGAGGTCCTCGGTCGGGTAGCGCGCCTTGTCGGTCCGGACGGTCTCGGAGCCCGTGGGGGCGCAGGCGTCGGCCGGCGAAGCGGCCGCGGCGGGCGTGGGGAGAGCACCCGCGAGCGCGAGCAGGAACGAGAGGACGATCAGCACGCGGACGCGCGAAGGCTGGAGGGCCATGAGTCGCCATCGGCAAGCGGCGCCGCGCGCTTTATCGGCCGGGAGGGGGATTGCGAGGGCGGCGCGCACCACGGGCGCGCGAGTTACCCTCCGGCGAGCAACCTACGCGGGGGGGACGCATGGGGTTTCGGGGGCTCTTCACGTTGGCGGCCGTCCTGACGGCCGCCCTGGCTGTGCCGAGCACTGCGCTCGGTGTTCGCGCGCCGGAGCGCGCACCGCTCGACCTTGCGACCGGCCTGACGGCCGCGCCGCTGTGCACGGGTGAGCAGACCGTGAGCTGGCAGCCGGCCGGCGCCGGCACGTTCACGGGCACGCTGGTCGGTCGGTTCGACAGCTGCCCGGCGCAGGGGTACGTGGTGCGCGGCGTCTGCCGGCTGAGCGTGCTCGGCCCCGACGGCACGGCGATCCAGACCGCCGAGGGCTACGCCTACGGCGTCACGGAGCCCACCGCCTGCGACCCCGGCCCACTCACGGTCGGACCGCTCCCCGCCGCCGACACCAGCCTCACGGTGCGCTTCTGGGCGAACTTCAACATCCGCGGCCCGAGCTTCGAGGGGGTCCCGACGGTGCTCTGCCCGAACACGTTCGGCCCATCCATGACGTGCGAGAGCAACATGAGCCTGGCGCCCGGTCACGACCAGGCCGCCCGCTTCCAGTAGCCGGGGAGGCGCCCCGGCGTCGCTAGGGTTGCGCCGCCTATGAGCCTGGTGGTGGTTGGATCGATCGCGTTCGACGCGGTGAAGACGCCCTTCGGGGAGCGCGAGCGCATGCTCGGCGGCTCCGCCGTGCACTTCTCGCTCGCCGCGAGCTTCTTCACGGACGTGCGCGTGGTCGGCCCGGTCGGCGAGGACTTCGGCGACGACGCCTACGCCGTCCTCCACGGCCGCGGGGTGAACACCGGCGACATCGAGCGCGTCGAGGGCGGAAAGACCTTCTTCTGGCGCGGGCGCTACGAGTTCGACCTCAACACCGCGCACACCGAGGACACGCAGCTCGGCGTGTTCGGCGAGTTCTCGCCGAAGCTCTCGGACGAGTCGCGGCAGGCCGGCACGCTGTTCCTCGCCAACATCCAGCCGGACATCCAGCGCGAGGTCCGCGAGCAGTGCGAGGGCGCGCGCTTCGCCGGGCTCGACTCGATGAACCTCTGGATCGACACCGCGCGCGAGTCGCTCGTGCGCTCGATCGGCCTCGTGGACCTCGTGTTCCTCAACGACGCCGAGATCCGCATGCTCACCGAGGAGCCGAACCTCGTGCGCGCGGCGCGCAAGGTGATGGACATGGGCCCGCGCGTGGTGATCGCCAAGCAGGGCGAGTACGGCGCCGCGCTGTTCACCGAGGACCGCTTCTTCTCGCTCCCGGCCTACCCGCTGGAGACCGTGCGCGACCCCACCGGCGCCGGCGACACCTTCGCCGGCGGTTTCATGGGCTACCTCGCGTCGGTCGGACCGGACGCGACAAACGACGACGACGAGCTGCGCCGCGCGATGACCTACGGCTCGGTGATGGCGTCGTTCAACGTCGAGGACTTCGGCACCGAGCGCGTGTCACGCCTCGAGGAGAGCGAGATCGGCGAGCGCTACGAGGAGTTCCGCGAGATCACGCGCCTGTCGGAGGCGCCGGCCCGCTAGCGCAGGCGCCGCACGTGCGTGTACGCGCTGTTGCTGCCCTGGAAGGTCACCTGCTGCTGGACGACGCAGGGCACGTTCGGCGCCTGCTCGCCGGGGTTCGACGTGTGCGAGCAGTCGAACGATTCGAGGCCCTGCGCCAGGCGGTCGAGCGCGCGCGGCTTGAAGTACGGGTTGTAGCGGTTCGAGCCAACCCGCTGGCTGGCGACCAGCAGCCCCTCCGGTAGGAACGGCACCAGCGCGCGCAGGTAGTAGAGCGTCTCGCCGGTCGCCTGCACCGGCGCCTTGGCCTGGAGCGCCGCGCCGAAGTTGGCGAGCTGGATGACGATGTCCTCCTTGTAGAGCCCGAGGTAGTCGACCACCGGCGCCGCCTCCTGGAGCGTCGGCGACAGCAGCTTGAAGAGCGGGTGTGCCGCGCGCACGATCCGCGTTGTCGAGGGAACGCCCTTGCGACCCACGTCGATCAGGCGGTCGAGGTCGCCGAACAGCAGGCGCGCGTGCGGCGCGAGCGCCGACGCGTCCTGGAGGGCCGGCGCGAGCGCGCGGGCGCCCGGCCGCAGCTCGCGGACGAGCGGGCGCGCCTCGAGCGACAGCGCCCTGACCTGCTCGAGCGTCGGGCGCAGCTCCGCGAGCGTCGTAGGCAGGATGCGCACCGTCTCGGCCAGCTCGCGGTCGCGCCGCGCGGTGGTGGCGAGCACGGCGTCCGCCGAGCGCACGAGCCCCGCCAGCTCGCCCGACCGGCGGCCGAGCGCCTCGAGCACCGTCCCGCCGTCGCTCACGAGCGCGCGGACCGCCTCGTGCTCGCGGTCGAGCGTGCCGAGCAGGTCGGTCGAGTCGCGTGTGAAACGCGGGAGCTGCCCGAGCGCCGCGTTCAAGTCGTCGCCCTCTCCGTCGAGCGCCGCGACCGCCTTCAGGAACCGCTGGAGGTCACGGCGCGTGTCGAGGTCGAGCGCGCGCGTGACCTCGTCGAGCTCGGTCGTCCGCTCGACCTGCGAGCGCCGCAGCCGGCCGTTGTCGAACAGCACCCCCTTGCGCTTGTCGCCGGGTGTCAGCTCGACGTAGCTCTCGCCCAGCAGCGTCTTCTGGCGGACGATCGCGCGCGTGTCGATCGGCAGCGGCGCGTAGCGGCGCTCGATCTCCATCTCGACCCGGGTGCGGTCGCCGCCGAGCTCGGACTTCTTCACCCGTCCGACCGTGATGCCGGAGATGCGCACGTCGGCGGTGCTCGAGAGCTGCGTGGCCTCGTCGAAGTCGGCCTGGATCCGGTAGCCCTTCGGCGCGAGCGGCGAGGGCCCGCCGAACGACTTCCAGATGTATGTCAACAGGCCGAAGCAGGACAGCGCGAAGATCACCATCACGGCGATCTGGGCGATGCTCGGCGCGCGCTTGTTCACCTCACCGCCTCCCCGGTCCTCGGTGGGGTCGCGCTCTCGACCAGGTCCTCGATCGACTGCGGGCCCGGCACCAGCGGTGGGAACGGCTGCCCGCCGGGCTGACCGCAGAGCGGGAGCTGCGTTAGCGGCTGGAACAGCGGCGTCGCGCGGATCACGTCGGGGAACGTCGAGCAGCTCCCCATCACGAGCCCGCGCCAGGCGACGCCCTGCGCGTCCTGGATCGACAGCACCGACGTCGCGTTGTGCACGTACCAGGCGAGGTGGAAGAGGAAGCCCTCCTCCGGGCCGGGCGGGTTGTGCCCGAGCAGGTTGACCGTGCGGTTCAGGGTCTGCCCGACCGCGAGCAGGTCCGGCTCGGTGACCTGGTCGATGCGGTCGACCGACGGGCGCAGCTTCGCCAGGAGCGGCGTGGCCGAGCGCACCAGCGGGCGGACCTCGTCGCGCACGACCGGCAGGGCTTCGCGCAGGAGCGGCCGCGCGGCCACGAGCGCCGGGGCGATGTCGCGCGCGAGCGGCCGGATCGCGTCGAGCGCCGGGCGGGCGTCGCCGGCGAACGCGCGTCCGTTCACCAGCGCCGCGCGCGTCGCGGCCAGCGCGCCGGGCAGTCGCTGCACCGCGCCCTGGAGCTCCACGTCGCGCTCGCCGAGCGTGCGCAGCACGGCGGCAGCCGCTGTCGTCAGGCTGCGCAGGTCGTCGTCGCGGTCGGCAGCCGCGCCGCTGAGCAGCCGCAGGTTGTGGATCAGCCGCCTGACCTTCGCGCGGCGGTCCGCCACGGCGGCCGAGACCTTCTCCGCGTGGTCGAGCGCCGGCTGCGACGCCTTCAGGATCGCCCGCAGGTCCGCGCTGCGGCCGCGCACGCCGCCGCCGCCCGCGTTCAGCAGGAGCTGGAGGTAGCGCCGCGTGTCGGTGTCGAGCCCGGACAGGACCGCGTCCGGGTTCACGTTCGCCTGTGTGTTCTCGACCGGTATCCGGTCGCCGTCCTTCAGCTCGCCGCGGTCCGGCAGGGCCGGGTCGGGCCGGCCCGGGTCCATCTGCACTGCCATGTCGTTCAGCCCCGTCTTCGGCCGCAGGTTGAGCTTGGCGTTCGAGTAGATCGGGCCGACCGCGTCCTGGTCGCTGATGTCGAGCCGGACGAGCGCGTGGCCGTCCTCCACCTCGACCGAGCCGATCTCGCCGACCTTCACCCCGGCCACGTCCACGGTCTGGCCCTGACCGGCGGTGACGGCCTGCGCGTTCTCGAACTCCGCGAAGATCTGGACCTCGTCCTGCCAGGGGAAGCGCAGGCGCTGGTGGACCGTGATGTACCCGGCCACCGCCAGCGAGAGCGCGACCATCCCCGCGAGCGCGGCGATGTGGCGGACGTACGGCTTGACGTGCCGGCGCAGCGACGTCCTCATGGCGTCTGCCTCGGGATCACTCGCCGCGGGCTGCCGGGCGGGCTGAACGCCGGACCGGTCGCGGCCCTGAGGTCGGGCGGGTCCTGCGTGCGGCACTCGACGTCCGGCCGGTAGGGCGGGATCTGCCCCGTGTAGCGCGGGCGCGACCCGAGCAGCGGCTCGGAGGTGGCCCCGGCCAGCGCGTCGGCCGCGCCCGGCACCGTGCCGGTGCCGATGCTCTCGTCCCCGAAGCCCGAGTGGTAGCGCAGCGAGGTGCCGTTGCCGTCGAAGTTGGCCGTGGACGAGCTCTGGCCGACGATGCCGTTGAGCAGCTCGCGGTAGATCGGCAGGACCGGTCGCCCGGTGGTGAGCGGCGGGTCGTCGATCGACTTCTTCAGCGTCGGCACGACGATGCGGCGCGCGCACTCGGTGACGGGCGTGACGGAGGCGAGCAGCCGGCGCAGGTTCGGCTGGAGCCGGGCGAGCGAGCGGATCGCGGGCGTGCCGGTGCGGATCAGCGCCGGCAGCTCCGGCGGCGCGAGCAGCCCCTGGAGCTGGGCCAGCACCGGGTGGGCGAGCCGCAGCGTGGCGGGCGCCTCGCGAACGCCGGGACGCGCCTCCGCCACCACCGCGCGTGCGCTCGGGAAGAGCCCGTTGAGCGCGGCGAAGGCGGGGCGGGACTCGTGCAGCAGCGCGTCGAGCTCGGGTATCGACCGGCCGAGCTGCTCGCGCCGCGACGCCAGGGCGGCGGTGGTGCGCGCGAGCCCGCTGACCGCGTCCGCGAGGTCCTCCTTGCGGTCCGCCAGCGCGCCCGACACCGTCGCCAGCTCGCCGATCGCCCCCGACAGGTCGTGCTGGCGCTGGCCGCGCAGCGCCTCCATCGCCTGCGAGCCATTCGCGAACGCGGGGCCCATCGAGGGGAGCGCGCCGTTCAGCGCCTCCGCGCCGCCGCGGTCGAGCGCGTCGCCGAGGTTGCGCACGGTCTCGGCGAGGTCGTCCCGGTTCGAGCGCCGCAGCGCGCCGAGCACCTGGTCGAGCTGGACCGGCGTGGCCGTCTGCGCGTACGGGATCGTGCCGCCGTCCTTCAGCTCGGGCGCCGACGGCGTGCCCGGCGTCAGGTCCACGAAGAGGTTGCCCTCGAGGAAGATCCGCGGGCGGATCTTGAGCTGAGCGTCGCGGTGCAGCGGCAGCGCGCGCTGCTCCAGCTCCATGGTCACGGTGGCGAGCGCGCCCGGTCCGCGCTCGACCTTCTTCACCTTGCCGACGTCGACGCCCGCGATCCGGACCGGCGTGCGCGAGTGCAGCTCGCTGCCCGACTGCACGATCGCCTTCAGCTCGTACTTGTCGTCATATGGGTTCGGCCCGCCGAACGCGAGGTAGACCGAGACGAACGCGATCGTGATCGCCATCAGGCCGGCGCCGAGCGTGGTTACGGAGCGCGGGCCGCGGCTCATCGCGTGGTCCTCAGCAGGCCCTGGTTGCGGTTGGTGTTCTCGGTCGTCGTGGCCTGGACGCCGGGGAGGTTCCCGATCTGCTGGCCCGGGAGGAACGGCTCGTTGCCCGCCTCGCACTCGCCGCCCGTGCCGGGGCCCGCGGTGGCCGGGTACGGGTTGAAGTGGAGCCGCGGGGCCGGCTTGTCGGTCTGGACCATCTCCTCGTGGTTGACGATGATCAGCGTGCGGACCCAGGTGCCGCCGAGGTCGCCCTCCGCGACGGTCGAGGACGCGTTGCGCAGCCAGATCCCGAGGTGGTTGCAGACCGCCTGCGCGGGGACGACGTACTGGAGCGTCGGAAGCCCGCTGCGAAGCACGGAATCGAGCCGCGTCAGCGAGTCGCGCGTGGCCGGATCGGCGGACAGGTCCTCGACCGCGACGAGCGCGTCGGTGAGCCGGCCGGCCAGGTCGCCGGTCCGCCGCAGCACGGGGATGCCGCGGTCGAGCGCCGCGTCCAGCCGCCGCGAGGCGCTCGGCAGCGCGCGCACGCCCGGCCGCAGGTCGCGCAGGAGCTGGCGCGCCTCGGCGAGCACGGGCCGGGTCACCCGCAGCGTGTCGATCGCGGTGGCCTCGGTCGGCGGCAGCCCGGCCAGCACGGCCGCCAGCTCGGGCCGCACGCCGGACAGCGCGTGCAGCGTGGTGTTCGCGTTGTCGAACAAGCTGCCCGCGCGCGGCGCCACCGGCCCGAGCTCGTCGGTCACGCGACCGAGCGCCCGCACCGCGCGCCGCAGCCGCGTGCGCGGGTCCGAGAGGTTGCCGAACACGCGCTCCGCGTTGCCCGCGAGTTGCGGTGCGAGGGCGACCGACTCGTTGAAGTCCACACCCCGGCCCGCGACGCCGACGCCCAGCCCGCTCACCGTGCGCTGGAGCGCCCTGCGCGTGGACTCGTCGAAGGTGTCGAGCACCTCGTCGAGCTCGACGGTCTGCACCGACCGCTCGAGCGCCAGCTCGCCGCCCGCCTTGACCGGCCGCCCGGACCGGCCGGGCACGATCTCGAGGTACTTGAGCCCGAGCGGCGAGCGCGGGCGCACGGTCACCTGCGAGTCGTCGAGCAGCGGCTCGAGCGGCTTGTCGAGCTTCAGCTCGAGGCGCGCGTACGGCCGGTCGGCCCCCACCTTGCCGTCGATCTGGCTGACGGAGCCGACCCGCTTGCCGCCCACCCGCACGTCGTTGCCCTTCACGAGCCCGGCCGCGTCCTGGACCTGCACGCTGATCTGGTAGGTCGGCACGAACGGCAGCCCGGAGTTCGCGTTGTAGGAGAGGAACACCGCGACCACGAGCACGAGCACGGTCACCGAGCCGATCAGGATCGGCGTGCCCATCAGGCTCGTCGGGCGGCGATCCCTCATGGCCCCATCAGGAAGTCGAGGGCCTGGTCCTCGGCGGCCCGGGCCGGCCCGGGCGCTGGCTTGGACGCGGGCGCCGCCTGGCGCTTGGGGCTCACCGACGGGACCTCCACCCCGCGGTCGCCCCTGTAGCCGCCGAAGTGCGCGTCGCAGTTGCGCAGCGGCGTGCTGTCGGCGTAGACCTGGCAGGTCCCGGCGAGCTGGTACGACGGCAGGATGTGGGAGAAGCGGTCGAAGCGCGACGCCGCGGCCGCGGCGAAGTAGACGTAGCGGCCCAGCAGCGCGGCCACGTCCTGGCGATCGAGGGAGTCCGTGAGGTCGCGTGCGAGCGTGACCGTCGCCGGTAGCTGATTCGCCACCGGACGCAGGCGATCGGCCACCGGGTCGGCCGCGCGCACGGCCCGCCGTCCGGCTCGCGCCAGCTCGGTGAGCTTGGGGAGCGTGGGCCGCGTGGCGTCGGCGAGCGGGTCGAAGTCGGCGAGCAGCCGGCGCAGCGACGGCGCGGACGCCGCGAGGTCGCGCACGCTCGGGCGCGCCTCGGAGGTCAGCGCGGCCAGCTCGCGCGCGGACGGCTCGAGCTCGTCGAGCAGCGGCGGCAGCCGCCGGATGGCGAGGTCGATGTCGCCGCGGCGGTCGGCCATCGTGCGCGTCACGTCGTTCGCGTTCGAGATGAAGTCGCGCACCGACTCGCGCCGGTCCGCCAGCTCGCCCAGCACCCGGTCGGACTCGTCGATCAGGCGCCCGAGCGTGTGCCGCTCGCCGCTCAGGATCTCGAGCGTCTGGCGCGCCTCGCCGAGCGCGGGGTTCGCGCGCCGGATGGCCTGGTTGAGCTCCTCGGGGCGGCCGGCCAGCCCCGTGCCGAGCTCGTTGAGCAGGATCGAGAGCCGCTCCCGGACCGGCCGCCGCAGCGCGGCGAACACCAGGTCGATGTCCACCGGCGAGTGGTTGCGCGCGATCGGGACCGTCGGTCGCGCGCCGCCGTGGCGCGCCAGCTCGGGCGCCTTCGGCGTACCGGGGTTGCACTGGACGAACTTCTCCCCGATCAGGCTCTGCGGCCGGATCGAGCAGCGCGCGTCCTTGCGGAACGGCCCGAAGCGCTCCTCGACCTCCATCGTCACCCGCGCGCGGCGATCGCGCGTGAGCGCCACGCGCTTGACGGAGCCGACCTTCGCGCCGCCGATCTTCACGTCCTGGCCCTCTATCAGGAAGCCGGCATTGTCGAAGATCGCGTCGACCTCGTACACGGCCTTGCCGGGCCGCGCGGCGGTGGTGAAGAGGACCAGCGCGGCGACGCCGGCCAGCGCGAGCGCGGAGATGATGAGGCGGCGGATCACCGCACCGCCTGCTCCGGGTCGCACGGGAAGCCGGCCTCCGGCTGCCACGGGTTCGACCGGTCGGGATGCGTCTGCGCCGCGGCACCGGGGCAGCGGTTGCGCCTGAACGTCTGGTAGCCGGCGAGGCCGCCCTGCTCCGGCAGCAGCGGCACGACGTTGCCGGTCCCCGGCGAGAGGGTGAAGCCGCTGCCGACGAACGCGATGCGCTGGTAGTGGCCGTTGGCGTCGTAGTAGGCCGAGTTCGTCCCGCCGTAGGCGCGGTAGGCGCCCACGAAGTCGGGCGTGTAGGGTCGCAGCTCCCTGACAACCGGCAGCGCGTCCTTCACGGTCGCGACGGTGGACTCGAACGCGGGCACCGCCGCGTCCTCGAGGCGCGGCATCTCCGCCAGCACGCCGATCAGGTCCTCGCGGCCGGGGCGGTCGATCAGCCGCCGCAGCGCCGGCACCACGCGCACGCCGCTGCGCGCGACGGGCCGCAGCCGCGTGAGCGTCTCGGTGAGCAGCGGGGCCACCGGGCGCGCCTCGCGCACGAGCGGGCGCAGGTCGCCCACCAGCGCGCGCAGGTTCACGAGTGTGGTGTTCGCCTCGCGCAGGGTCGGAGGCAGCTGGCGCAGCGAGCTGTCGAGCGAGGCGGTCCGCTCCGCGATGGCGCTGAGGGTCGCGCCGGTGGCCGGAACGAGCCGCTCGAGGTCGGGGCGCCGCTCGGCTACGGCCGACACCACGCTCGCCGAGTCCACGAGGAAGCGCGAGAACGCCCCCTCGTCGCGCATGACCTCGCGGGCCGTCGAGGCCGTCTGCGAGAGCGCGGGGTTGAGCGCGACCATCGCGTCCTCGAGCTCCTTGCCGCGGCCGTCGGTGGCCGCCCCGAGCCCGTGGACGGTCGCCTGGAGATCGCCCAGCACCTCGGGGGACAGGGAGTTCAGCACCGCGTCGAGGTCCACCTCGGACTCCGCGTCGGTGGCGGCTATGGCGCCGCCGTCCTCGATCGGCTCCTCGTCGTTGGGGCCCGGCTTCAGCGCCACGTAGCGGTTGGCGATGCCCGACAGCGAAGTCGAGCGGACCTCCACCGTCGTGCCACGGTGCAGCGGCTGGAGCTCCTCGTCGGTGATGTCGAGCTCGACCAGCGCCTGCGCGTCGTCGCCCAGCTCGAGCTTCGACACGGTCCCGACCGGGACCCCGCCCACCTTCACCTGGTTGCCCTTGACGAGCTGGCTCGCGTTGTCGAGCGTCAGGGTGACGCGGTACGAGTCATCGGAGGCGAACAGCAGCCACGCGATCACCGCGATCGCGCCAAGCAGCGCAGCGAGCGTCAGCAGCCGCGCGAGTACATGGGTTCGCCTGCCGACCGGCACAGAGACTCCTCCCCGGAAACTCCAGCGGCGAAGCTATACGACTGGCGCCCTGCGCCGCGCTGCTAAGCGGCCGCGAGCCGCCTCACGCGCCGGTCCGCACTGCGGGCCGGCGGAAACTCGCGCAGGAGCTTGGGCAGCACGGGCAGCGCCGCGGAGAGCACCAAGCGCGAGGCCTCGAACAGGCGCGCGCGGTGCGGTCCCCAGGGGAGCCCGAGCTCGTCGCGCAGCGACGTCGGGAGGTGACCGACCGTCGACAGGTTCAGGGCCTCGACGATCGGGCGCGCCACGAACGGCAGCTCCGGCCGCATCACGGCGTCGACCACGTCGAGCAGCGCCTCGGTGGGCGCGATCCGCTCGCTGGCGAGCATCGCCTCGAAGTAGTCGTTGAAGTCGGCGTAGGTGGCCGGCTGGTGCTCGCGCGGGACGCCGAACTTCTCACCGAGCAGCTTCTGCTCCTCGTAGTAGCGGCGCTGCTCGGCGATCGTGAGCGGCCGCACGTATCGCTGGTAGACGAGCAGCGAGGTGTGGACGAGCGTGGCGTGGACCCACATGATCAGGTCGTGTGTGCGCGCGTCGTAGGGCGTGCCCTCGGCGTACGCGCCGGCGGCCTGGTCGCTCTTCCCGCGCACGCGGCCGTGCGTGTGGCGGATGCGCGCCGAAGCCTCCTCCGCGGTCGCGGTCGAGCCGAACTGGATCTTCGTGGTGAGGTCGAGCGTGCGATAGAGCCGGCCCCACGGGTCCTCGCGGTAGTTCGAGTGCTGCGAAACGCCCGCTGCGACCAGTGGATGCGCGAGCTGGAGGATCAGCGCGGTGCCGCCGCCCGCCAGCAGGACACCCTCGCGGTTGACGCGCCATGTGACCGAGTCGGGCCCGAACAGCCCAGGGTCGCTCATCGCAGCCGCGATCGTACCCTGTTGCTCGGCGCACGATCCGGGTACCCTGCGCGCATGGGCTGGGGTTTCGTCTGGATGATGGTGGTGCTGAAGCTCCCGATCGTCGCGCTGCTGTGGCTCGTCTGGTGGGCCATCCGGCAGACCGACGCGGAGGCCGAGCTGCCGACCGACGACGGCGGCAGCGACCGCCATCCGCATCGCGGCGGCCCGCGCCGCCCGCGCCCGCCCCGCCGCGGGCCGCACGCCGAACCCGCCCCGCGCGCGCCAAGCCGCATCCGCGTGGCGGGCCGGCAGCTCACCCGACCGCTCAGGTAGGCTGCCGCGCCGTGAGCCTCCCCCTGGCGGAGTTCAACGCGTACCACGGCATCGGCATCGCGTTCGCGGTCTGGGCCGTGATCCTGTCCTTGCTCGGTATGAGGAGCGCCGACTTCCCGCGCAGCGGCGGGATCCAGCGCGCCGTGGTCGCGATCAGCGCGCTGCTCCTGGTCAGCGCGGTCGGCGCGGCCATCGCCACGTCGGAGAAGCACGGGGCGCACGAGTCGAGCCACGGCGATCGGGAGAACCCGACGCATCCGGGCGAAAGCCCCGAGAACGTGCCAAACGAGTGACCCGCGCCCGGCGCGCGGTGCGCCGGGGGCCTCCGTTCGTCAGAATCAAGCGTTCCGGGTAGTCCAGAGCGCGAACAGCGAACGAGAGGATCGGCATGGCGGAGGAGCAGACGCAGTCACAGGACGGGGGTGGGGTAGCCACCGCCGAGCAGACCCTCACGGTCACCGACAACCGCACCGGCGAGACGTACGAGGTCGAGGTCTCCGACGGCACCGTGAAGGCCATGGACTTCCGCCAGATCAAGGTCGACGAGGACGACTTCGGCCTCATGACCTACGACCCGGCGTTCACGAACACCGCCGCCTGCCGGAGCGAGATCACCTACATCGACGGCGAGGCCGGGGTGCTCGAGCATCGCGGCTACAAGATCGAGGAGCTCTGCGAGCGGGCGTCGTACCTGGAGGTCGCCTACCTGCTCATCCACGGTGAGCTGCCGAACCAGTCGCAGCTCGACGACTGGACGCATGAGATCACGATCCACACGTTCGTGCACGAGAACATCAAGCGGTTCATGGAGGGCTTCCGCTACGACGCGCATCCGATGGGGATGCTGCTCGCGTCGGTCGGCGCGCTCTCCACGTTCTACCCGGGTGCCAAGGACATCCAGGACCACTCCGAGCGCCACATGGCCGCGGTGCGGCTGATCGCGAAGGTGCCGACGCTCGCCGCGTTCGCCTACCGCCACTCGCTCGGGCTCCCGTACAACTATCCCGACAACGACCTCGACTATCCGAGCAACTTCCTCCAGATGATGTTCCGGATGACCGAGCTCAAGTACGAGCCGGACCCGCGGCTCGCGAAGGCGCTCGACGTGCTCTGGATCCTGCACGCCGACCACGAGCAGAACTGCTCGACCAACGCGGTGCGCGCGGTGGGCTCGTCGAAGGTGGACCCGTACTCGGCCGTGGCCGCCGGCGTGGCCGCGCTGTACGGCCCGCTGCACGGCGGCGCCAACGAGGCGGTCCTCAAGATGCTCGATCGGATCGGGACGAAGGAGAACATCCCGGACTTCCTCGAGGGCGTGAAGGAAGGCAAGGAGCGCCTGATGGGCTTCGGCCACCGCGTCTACAAGAACTACGATCCGCGCGCGCGGATCATCAAGAAGCACGTGGACGAGGTGTTCGAGGTCACCGGCGTGAACCCGAAGCTCGAGCTGGCCGTCGAGCTCGAGAAGCGAGCGCTCGACGACGAGTACTTCACCGACCGCAAGCTCTACCCGAACGTCGACTTCTACTCGGGCCTGATCTACGAGGCGCTGACCCTGCCGCCGGAGATGTTCACGGTGATGTTCGCGATCCCGCGCACGTCCGGCTGGATCGCGCAGTGGATCGAGATGATCGACGACAAGGAGCAGAAGATCGCCAGGCCGCGGCAGATCTACACCGGCGAGCGCGAAAGAGAATTTGTGCCGGTGGCCGACCGGGGTTAGGCTGGTCGGTGGGCAGCTGCCCACAGGGGGACGGCCTATCAAGGAGGAAAGCATGAAGAAGCTGGTGGTTGTGGCGGTGACGGCGATGGCGCTGGTCGCAGCGGCGCCCGCGAGCGCGGAGCCCGGTAAGGACCAGGGCTGCGGCGACATATTCAGGGGCCTGGGGGCGCCCGGGTTCGGTCAGGCGGTATCCGAGGTCGCGGGTGAGACGGGCTTCGACGACTACGTCCAGGTCGTCTGCCGGCACTTCTAGACCGGGCCGAGGTAGCGCATGTAGACCTGCCGGTTCTCCGGCGGCGGCCGCTGCGGCGGCGCCGCCGGAGGGACCGGGTCCTCGTACTGGGAGCTGCGCAGCGAGCGCTCCTGACAGACGAGAGGAAGGCGGCGCACGACGGCGCCGACCAGAACGCGCCGTCGATCGCGGCGCACCACGAAGACGTCCTTGGCGCCGTTGGTGTCCCCCCGCGTCAGGTCCGAGGCCTCGGATTCGAACGCGACGTAGCGCGACCAGCGGCGGTCCTGCGAGATCACCGCGTTCGTGGACGGGCCGTTCGGCGTCCCGCCGTCGAGCGCACCGGGAGACGAGCTGGGTGACTGGACGTCGGCGCGCGACTTGGCTGCGACCGCGGCTCGATCGCCGGCGGTCGCGACGAAGCAGACGGCTGCGGCAACAGGTAGGGGGTACGCCCTGCCAGGCACCGATTGGGAAGGTGGCGGCGTTGCGCTCCCCTACGCTTCACACGTGGCCGCGCAGCGCGTCTCCCTGCCGAGCGCCATCGCCAAGCCGGCGGCCCGGCTCGGAGCGGCCGCGCGCTTGCGAATGCGCGACGCGGTCCGGTCGCTGCCCCCGCGCTGGGAGGCCGTGCGCGACG
>DASVPL010000236.1:0-3521 GCA_036382905.1 Thermoleophilaceae bacterium
CGCCGCGCCGGTGCGCGCACGGCTCGCCGCGCTCCGCGCACTGCTCGCCGCGCTCCGCGCACGGCTCGCCGCGCCGGTGCGCGCACTGCTCGCCGCGCTCCGCGCACTGCTCGCCGCGAGGCGCGCGCCGATGAGGGCGGCCGTCCTCCGCGGGATCCCGCGCGCCGCCGGCGCCTTCGGCCACGGCGCCGTCGCGCTGCGCGGGCGCTTCGGCGGCCTGTCCGCCGCCGCGCGCCGGCGGGTCCTCGCCGCGTTCATGCTCCTGGCGCTGCTCGCGACCGTCTACTTCGCCTGGTTCCGCGACTCGTCGTTCGTCGCCGTCGAGAAGGTCACGGTCACCGGCGCCGTGACCGACGACGCGCCGCGCATCCGCGCCCGCCTCATCGCGGCCGCGCGCGACATGAGCACCCTCCACGTGGACGAGGAGGCGCTGAGGCGCGCGCTCCCGGCCGGCGCCGCCGTCGCCGAGCTGCGCGTGAGCACCGACTTCCCGCACGGGATGCGCATCGAGGTGGTCCAGCGGCCCGCGGTGGCCGTGCTCGTGGGGGAGGGCCGCCGCGTGGCGGTGGCGGCCGACGGCTCGCTTTTGAAGGGCGTTCGCGCCGAGCACGTGCCGTCGATCGCGGTCGGCGCCTTCCCGGGGCGCGGCCAGCTCGGTC
Source organism: Thermoleophilaceae bacterium (assembly GCA_036382905.1). Lineage (GTDB taxonomy): Bacteria > Actinomycetota > Thermoleophilia > Solirubrobacterales > Thermoleophilaceae > AC-37. The sequence continues at coordinate 660 of DASVPL010000236.1, forward strand.
GCGGCCGGGCGCTCCAGCTCGTCCGGGTGGCCGCCGCGGCCCCGGCGCCCCTGCGTGCGCGGATCGAGCGGGTCCGCCGGCTGCCCGACAAGGGCCTCGTCGCCTACCTGCGCCGGGGCCCGCAGGTGATCCTCGGCGAGGCGAACGGCCTCGACGCGAAGTGGGCCGCCGCCGCCGCCGTGCTCGCCGACGGCGCGAGCCGCGGCGCGACCTACGTGGACGTGAGCATCCCCACCCGCCCCGTCGCGGGCGGCGTGGACGTGCCGCAGCCCGAGGCGGAGCAGCCTCCGGCGGGGAGCGGCGGCGCCCCGGTGGACCCGGGCGCGGGCGGTACCCCGGGCGCGGGCGGTACCCCGGGCGCCGGCACAACCCCGGGCGCTTCGGGCACGACCCCCGGCGCCGGCACCACCCCCGGCGCTACGGGCACCCCCGGCGCCACCGGCGCTCCGCCCTCCGGCACCACCCCGTGACCCACCCGGTCCGCGGAGTCCGGTGCGCCGCGACTACGGCATCACTTAGGGGGAGGGACCGAACTGGTCGATCTAATACACGTATACGGTGTACAAGATCGACCAGGTCCCCGGGACGGTCCCAAAGTCTAAAGCTCGACTTGAGGCTTGCGACCCTCGACCACCGCTCCAGGCTTTAGCCGGGGCGCACGAGATCTTGCCGCTGATTGACACTTCGCCCGAAACTCCCCTACAGTGCGGAATTTGCGGCATCCCATCCGGGGGTAAAACTCTCAACAATCACTTGAGGGTCGGACGGAATGAAGGCTCCGTCTCGCCGCCAGTGGGAGGAACCTGAAATGGAACTGGGAGCGATGGACACAGGTAGCTACCTGGCGGTGATCAAGGTCGTCGGTGTCGGAGGCGGCGGCACGAATGCCGTCAACCGCATGGTCGACGCCGGCCTCAAGGGGGTCGAGTTCATCGCGGTCAACACCGACGCGCAGTCGCTGCAGATGTGCGACGCCGACATCAAGCTCCAGATCGGCGGCCAGCTCACGCGCGGGCTCGGCGCGGGCGCCAACCCGGAGACCGGCCATGGCGCGGCCAGCGAGAGCCGCGACGAGATCAAGGAGGCGCTGAAGGGCGCTGACATGGTCTTCGTGACCGCGGGCGAGGGCGGCGGCACCGGCACCGGCGCGGCCCCCGTGATCGCCGAGATCGCCAAGCACGAGATCGGCGCGCTCACCGTCGGCGTCGTGACCAAGCCGTTCCTGTTCGAGGGCAGCCAGCGCTCCCGCCAGGCCGAGGAGGGCATCGAGCGCCTCGGCGAGCAGGTGGACACGCTGATCGTGATCCCGAACGAGAAGCTGCTCGGGATCGTCGAGCGCCGCACGAGCATCCTCGACGCCTTCCGGATGGCCGACGACGTGCTGCGCCAGGGCGTCCAGGGCATCACCGACCTCATCACGATCCCCGGCCTGATCAACCTCGACTTCGCGGACGTGCGCACGATCATGCACGACGCCGGCTCGGCGCTGATGGGCATCGGTGCGGCCAGCGGCGAGAGCCGGGCGGCCGAGGCCGCGAAGGCCGCGATCTCGAGCCCGCTGCTCGAGAAGTCGGTCGCGGGCGCCACGGGGATCCTGCTGAACATCACGGGCGGGTCCGACCTCGGGCTGTTCGAGGTCAACGAGGCGGCCGAGATCATCCAGAGCGCGGCCGCGTCGGACTCGAACATCATCTTCGGCGCCGTGATCGACGAGCACGGCGGCGACGACCTCCGCGTGACCGTCATCGCCACGGGCTTCGACCGCCCGAGCGGGGGCGCTTCCGCCGGCAGCTCCGGCCTGTTCGACGTGCAGCGCGCGCCGCGCGAGCGCGACCGCCCGCGCCGCGAGCGCCCGTCCGACGCCTCGGCCGGCCGCACCCCCGTCTTCGACGACAGCGAGCGCTCGTCGCTCGAGATCGGCGACGACGACATCGACGTGCCGAGCTTCCTGAAGGACTAGCTCGCCGGCGGGACCTCGACGGCGCCGGTCCGCTCCATCGGCTGCCAGCGGATCCGGTTGCCCACCAGCGCGCTGATCACCGACTCGATCGCCACGAGGTACATGAGCTGGCGGTAGACGAACTGCTGTAGCGGCATCGCCCACAGCGGCCGCGGCGACTCGCGGTCGAGCCGGAACGCGTACCAGCCCAGCAGCAGGTTGAGCAGGTTGAACCCGAGCCAGTAGCCGACGACCGGCACGGGATCGAGGAAGACGATGCCGTAGAGGGCGAACAGGTCGATCAGCGGCGCGAGCAGCGGCAGCAGGATCTGGAAGAGCACCAGGTACGGGATCGCCACGCGGCCGATCCGCCACTCGCCCGGACGCACGACCGCGGCGCGGTGCTTCCAGACCGCCTGCATCGTCCCGTACGACCAGCGGTAGCGCTGGCGCCAGAGGGCGGCGAGCGAGGCGGGCGCCTCGGTCCAGGCCCGCGCGTCCTCCGCGTAGGCCACCCGCCAGCCGGCGCGGCCGATGCCAATCGTGATGTCGGTGTCCTCGGCCAGCGTGGCGTGCGAGACGCCGCCGATGTCGACGAGCGCGGCACGCCTGAACGCGCCGATGGCGCCCGGCACGGTGGGCATGCAGCGCAGCAGGTCGTACAGGCGCCGGTCGAGGTTGAAGCCCATCACATACTCGATGTGCTGCCAGCGGCCGAGCAGCCCGCCGCGGTTGCCCACCTTGGTGTTGCCGGCCACGGCTCCCACGTCCGGGTCGCGGAACGGGCGAACCAGCTCGCGCAGCGTGCCCGGCTCGAACACCGTGTCGCCGTCGACGGTGACGATCACGTCGCTGCGCGCGGCCTCGATCCCGCGGTTCATGGCGGCGGGCTTGCCGCCGTTCGCCTGGCGCTGCACCCGCAC
>DASVPL010000237.1:0-8746 GCA_036382905.1 Thermoleophilaceae bacterium
GCTGCCGCCGCCCGCCGCGCCGCCGCCCGCGCCACCTCCGGGAGCCGCGGCGCCTCCGGGAGCCGCGCCGTCCAGCGCGCCCACCGCGAGCGCGTGCGGCGCCGCGGCCGGGGAGCCGATCGTCCCGTACGAGCCCGTGGCCGCGCCCTCGTTGCCCGCCGGCGCGATCACCAGCGTGCCGATAGCGGCCGCCGCGCGCGCTGACTCGTCCTCCGGCGAGTTCGCGAAGCCCGAGTACGGGGAGCTGACGCCGACCAGCGCGATCGGGATCCGGTCCTCGACGTCGCCGTCGCCGTCGGGGTCGACCGTCCGCTCGAGCCCCGCGAGCACCTGGTCGGTCGTACCGACCTCCAGCTCCGGGCCGCCCTCCGTGTCGCGCTGGCGGCCGGCGACCCTGATCGAGGCGAAGCGCTCGCCCGCCGGCAGCTCCGCGGCGAGCACGGAGGCCATGGCGGTCCCGTGTCGCTCCCGCGACCCGCGCGGCGCGGGATCGCGGTCGCGATCGACGGCGTCGTAGCCCGCCACCACCCGCTCCCGCAGGGGCCGCGCTCGCGGGGACACCCCCGAGTCGAGGAGCGCGACGGTGGGAGCCGCGCGGCCGCGCGCACGTCGCTGGACCCGCACCGCGCCCGCCGCGGGGGTCACGGCGGATGTGGCCCCGTAGAACCTGCGCACCGGCTCCGAGCGCAGGCCGAGCGCCTGGACGGCGGGGAGGTCGTTGGTCGAGAGCGTCACCGCAAAGCCGCTCCACGCGCGGCCGTAGAGGACGGGCCGCCTCGTCTCGACGTCCTTCGCGCGCAGCGCGCTCAACAGGGCCTCGGCCTCGCTCGCGAGGCTCGCCACGTGCGCGCGCTGGGCGGCGGGATCGAGCTGCTCGGTCGCCATGCGGTCGCCGAGCGACGGGCGGCGCAGCTCCACGAGCACCCGCACCCGCGCGGCGGCGGGCACGCGCGGGCTGCGGCCGTCGAAGGCGACCGAGTCGCGCAGCGGCGTGCTCCCATCCCCGCATCCGGCGAGCGCGAGGGCGGCAATCGCCGCGACGCCCGCAACTGGTCGACTTAGTACCCGTATAGCGGGCACAAGGTCGACCAGGTCGGCCGCGGAGGGTCTACGCAACCCGCGCGGTGGCGTCGAGGCCGAGGTAGCCGGGGTACGGGATCGGGTCGAGGTACCGCGCCACCGCCGCGATCATCGCCGCGTTGTCCGTGCACAGCTCCATCGGAGGCACCCACAGCTCAGCCCCCAGCTCGCCCGCCAGCTCCTCCACCCGCCGGCGCAGCTCGGAGTTCGCCGCCACGCCACCCCCGATCGCCACTCGCCCCACTCCCTCGCGCTCCACCGCCTGACGCAGCCGCGCGACGAGCGACTCCACGATCGCGCGCTGGTACGAGGCGGCCAGGTCGGCCTGCCGGGCCGCGGCGACCTCCTCACCCAGGTCGCGCACGCGGTAGAGGAGCGCCGTCTTGAGGCCGCTGAACGAGAAGTCGAGCCCGGCGCCCGGCAGCGCACGCGGGAAGTCGAACGCCTCCGGATCGCCCGAGCGGGCTAGCCGGTCCACGGCGGGGCCGCCCGGGTAGCCGAGGCCGAGGAGCCGCGCGCCCTTGTCGAACGCCTCGCCGGCGGCGTCGTCGAGCGTCTGGCCGAGGATCGTGTAGCCGGGCGGCTCGTCAACGCGGGCGAGGAAGGTGTGCCCGCCGCTAGCGACCAGGCAGACGAACGGCGGCTCGATCGGCCGCTCGCCGAGCGTGCTCGCCAGCACGTGCCCGGCCAGGTGGTCCACCGGCACGAGCGGGAGCCCGCGCGCGGCCGCAAGCGCCTTTGCGGCCGAGACTCCCACCAGCAGCGCGCCGATCAGCCCCGGCCCGCGCGTGACCGCCACGACGGACGCGTCGTCGAGCGTCGCCCCGGCGCGCTCGAGCGCGTCGTCGAGCACGGCGTCGATCAGCTCGAGGTGGCGCCGCGAGGCGATCTCCGGCACCACCCCGCCGTAGCGCTCGTGGAGCAGGCCCTGCGAGGCCACGACGTTCGATCGCACCTCGCCATCGCTGCCGACGACCGCGGCGCAGGTGTCGTCGCAGCTCGTCTCGATCGCGAGGATCACGCGTGTGCGGCGGCGACGCCGCCGGGCTCTTCCTGTCCCGGGACCGTCCGCCACATGATCAGGGCGTCTTCCTTGTTGTCGTGGTAGTAGCCGCGGCGCAGTCCCGCGGAGTAGAAGCCGAAGCTCTCGTACAGCGCGATGCCGCCCTCGTTCGAGAGCCGGACCTCGAGCGTGTACTGGGCGCCGGGGCGGTCGGCGCGCTCGAACAGCCGCTCGAGCAGCCTGGTCCCGATGCCGCGCCGGCGCAGGTTCGGGTCGACGGCCACGTTCATCACGTGCCAGACCGTGTCGTAGCGCGAGCAGATCAGGTAGCCGACGATGCGCCCGTCCTGGAGCGCGGCGAGGCAGATTCCGGACGGCTTCGATAGCTCGAGCACGAACATCGCGAGCGACCACGGCGTCGGGAACGAGCGGCGCTCGATGGCGATCGCCTGCGGCAGGTCCGCGTAGGCCAGGCGGCGGATCTCGAGTTGCTTCTTCATGCTTGTCGCGGGATTGCGTCCGGGGCTCTGAGGTAGTTCGGGAGGACGGCCTCCGGGGCGACCGGCTGGGCGGTGGCTGCGAGCCGGCACACGTGCAGCGCGCGGACCGCGTGCGCCTCCGCCTCGTCGGGCGCGACCCGGACGCCTGCGGCCTCCAGGAGCTCGCGAAATCGTACCGCCCCGTCCCCTGCTGCAAGCGGCCTGTCGTCCAGCTCGTGCACGCGCCCGGCGAGCGCCTCGGGCGCCGCCACGAACTCCTCCCAGCGCTCGCCGGCCTCGTCGTGGAGCGCCCCGAACAGCTCGCCGCGCCGGGCGTCGATCAGCGCCAGGCGCAGCGGCGCGTCGATCCCGGCTGCGAGCGCGGCCAGCGACGACACCGGCCGGAGCTCCATGCCGTGCGCGTGCGCGAGGCCGCGCGCGGTCGCGACGCCGATCCGCAGGCCCGTGAAGGTGCCCGGCCCGACACCGACCGCGACCGCGGCGAGGTCGCCGAACCCCACCCCCGCCCGCTCCATGACGGCCGCCGCCCGCGGCAGCAGCTCGCGCGCGTGCCCGGGCCGGCCGAACAGCTCCGCCGGGGTGGGGACCGACTCGAATGCCTCACCGTCCGCGCGCAGCAGGCAGGCCGAGGTCGCCGCCGTCGAGGTGTCGAAGCCGAGGACCGTCATCGCACCTCTATGACACGCCGATCGCCCCCGAGATGCTGGATCGTCACGCGCGCGGCGATCCGCGGGATGGCATCGAGGGCGACGCCCGGCCACTCGACGAAGGCGATCCGGTCCGGGGTCAGGTAGTCCTCGAGCAGCGCCGGGTCCTCGCCCGCGAGCGTCTGGAGCCGGTAGAGGTCGAGGTGGGCGATCTCGATCGGCGCGCCGTCCGGCGTGCGCCCGCCGTAGACCTGGCCGATCGTGAACGTCGGGCTCGTGACCGGCCCATCGACGCCGAGCGCCCGGCACGCGCCGCGCACGAAGGTGGTCTTCCCTGAGCCCAGCTCACCCCCCACCAGGACGGTGTCGCCACCCCTCAGACGGGTGGCCAGCGACGCGCCAGCTTCGGCGGTCGCGTCCGGATTGGCGGTTTCGAGTCGCATTCTCGGGGAGATTTCATAGCGCGAAGGGCTTCGGTCCGCACACAGGGGGTATGGTGGCCGCCAGATGAACACGCTCTCGCTCGAGACGCGTGAAGAGGGGGAGCAGGTACGTATCGCAGTTGCAGGTGAGCTCGACCTCTCCAGCGCGCTTACTTTCGATGAAGAGGTCCGCCGCGCGGAGGAGCGCAAGCCCGCGGTCCTCGTGATCGACCTGAGCGGGCTGAAGTTCCTCGACTCCACGGGCCTGCGGCTGATCATGAGCGCCCAGGCGCGGGCGCGCAAGCACGGCTGCCGCCTGAAGATCGTGGAGGGCGGCGAGGCCGTGAAGCGCATCTTCCGGCTCGCCGGCGTGCACCGGCGCCTCGACATCGTGTCCGAGGCCCCGGCCGCCTGAGCGTCCAGCGGGTCCGCCCTCAGGCGGAGCCGAACAGCCCGAGCTGCGGCGGGGGGTCCGGCTCGCTCGCGGCGGTGGTGCCCATCGACGCGGCCATGGCCGCGAGGGCGGAGGGGCGCTCGGGCTCCGCGGAGCCGGCGCGGTCCTGCCCGGCGGAGCCGGCGCGATCCGGCTCGGCGGAGCCGGCGCGGTCCGGTTCGGCGGATGCGCTCTCCGGCGCCGCGGCGGCACTCCGCGCCCGCTCGCGCTCGAGCAGCGCCGGCACGCGGCTGAAGTCCTCGCGCAGGCGCTCGAGCACGTTCGGGGTCCGCAGCGCCGCGGCGGGGTGGAAGAGCGGGTAGATCACGACCGGCCGGCCGCCCAGCTCGCGCTCCTGCGGAACGCCGCAGCAGCGGGTGATTCCAACGGGCGAGCCGGTGAGCAGCTTGGTGGCGAAGTTGCCGAGCGTGCAGATCACGAGCGGCTCGATCAGTGCGATCTGGGTCTCGAGGTACGGGCGGCAGGCCTCGATCTCGTCCGGCTGGGGGTCGCGGTTGCCGGGCGGGCGGCTCTTGAGGACGTTCGCGATGAAGACGTCGCGCGAGCGCTCCATCCCGACGTCGGCCAGGAGCTGGTCCAGGAGCTTCCCGGCTCGCCCCACGAAGGGCTTGCCCTGGCGGTCCTCCTCCGCCCCCGGCGCCTCGCCCACGAACATCAGGTCGGCGTCCGCGTTGCCCATGCCGAACACGGCGTTTGTGCGCGTGGCGCTGAGCGGACAGCGACGGCAGTCGCGCACCTCGTGGTAGAGCCGGATCAGCTCCTCGCGCCGCTCCTCTGGCGTGCGATCGCTCACGTCCGGAAGGTTAGGCCGGGCCTCGGCTGTTTCTCGCCCCGTTTGGGGGGTATCCTCGGGGCCAAGGCCGTTACCCCCGTGGAGCGGACCAACCGACTCACCAGCATCGATCGCCGTCCGATGAGCGCCGCCAACGGCACCGCACGTACGCCCGCCCGCATCGGGATCGTGGGTCGTGGCCGCGTGGGCGAAGCGCTGGCCGCCGGTCTGCGCCGGGCGGGACGTGAGGTCGAGGGCCCGCTCGGGCGCGGCGAGGCGCCCGACTCGGACGTCGTGCTGCTCTGCGTCCCGGACTCGGAGATCGCCGCGGCGGCCGAGCACGTCCGCGCCTCCGCGCGAACCGTGGGCCACACGAGCGGCGCGACCTCGCTCGCGGTGCTGGGCGAGGGCGAGGCGTTCGGCCTCCACCCGCTCCAGACGGTGGCGGGCGAAGCCAGGCTCGCCGGCGCGGGCTGCGCCATCGCGGGCTCCTCCCCCGCCGCCCTCGCCACCGCGCGCGAGCTGGCCACCGCCCTCGGCATGGAGCCCTTCGAGATCGACGACTCGCAGCGGGCCGCCTACCACGCGGCCGCGTCGATCGCCTCGAACTACCTGCTCGCGCTGGAGGCCGCGGCGGAGACCGTCGCCGCCGGCGCCGGGATCCCGCGTGCGGACGCGCGGCGGATGCTCGGCCCGCTCGTGCGCCAGACCGTGGAGAACTGGCAGCGGCTCGGCCCGGAGCGCGCCCTGACCGGACCGGTGGCGCGCGGCGACGAGGAGACGGTGGCCCGCCAGGCCGAGGCCGTCGAGAACGTCGCGCCCGAGCTGGCGCGGCTGTTCGCGGAGCTCACCGAGGCCACGCGTGGCTTGACGGGGGTGGCGGCGTGAGGACCGTGCGCACGATCGCGGAGCTGCGCGCCGCCCTCGCCGCCCGCCGCGCCGGCGGCGACATCGGCCTCGTTCCGACCATGGGCGCCTTCCACGAGGGCCACCTCAGCCTCATGCGCCAGGCCCGCGCCGACTGCGCCACGGTCGTCGTCTCGCTATTCGTGAACCCCGCGCAGTTCTCCCCCAACGAGGACCTGAGCGCCTACCCGCGCGACGAGGCGCGCGACGCCGGCCTCGCCTCCGACGAGGGCGTCGACCTCCTGTTCGCCCCGCCGCACGAGGAGGTCTACCCCGACGGGTTCGACACGACGGTCGAGGTCCACGGCCTCACCGAGATCCTCTGCGGCGATCCGGCCCACCGCGGCGCGGCCCACTTCCGCGGCGTTACCACCGTGGTCACGAAGCTCTTCAACATGGTCCACCCCGACGTGGCCTACTTCGGTCAGAAGGACGCTCAGCAGGCGGCCGTGATGCGCAAGCTGGTGCGCGACCTCGACATGCCGGTGCGGATCGAGGTGCTGCCCACGGTCCGCGAGCCGGACGGCCTCGCGCTCAGCTCCCGCAACGCCTACCTGTCACCCGCCGAGCGCGAAAAGGCACTCGCGCTCAGCCGCGCGCTGGCCGCCGCGGGCGAGGAGGTCGCCGCCGGCCGCCGCGACGCCGCCTCCGTGCTGGCCGCCGCCCGCCGCGAGCTCGACTCGCGCGGCGTCGAGCCCGAGTACCTCGAACTTCGTTCCGCGGACGACCTCTCGCCGGCCGAGCGAGTGAACGGACGCACCCTTCTCGCAGTCGCCGCGCACGTGGGGAGGGCGCGGCTCATCGACAACGCAATGCTCGGAGATCCCAACGGGGGGCACCCATGAGACGCACCATGCTGAAGTCCAAGATCCACCGCGGCCGGGTGACCGGCAGCGACCTCCACTACGTCGGCTCGATCACGGTCGACGCCGACCTCCTCGACGCCGCCGACATCCTCGAGCACGAGCAGGTGCACGTGCTCGACATCGACAACGGCGCCCGCTTCGAGACCTACACGATCGCCGGCGAGCGCGGCTCGGGCGAGATGTGCATCAACGGGGCGGCCGCGCGGCTGGTCCACACGGGCGACAGGATCATCGTCGTCTCGTACGCCGAGTACAGCGCCGAGGACCTCGAGTCCTACGTGCCGAGGGTCGTGCACGTCGACGAGCACAACGGCATCGTCACGGTCGACGACGCGGTCGCGGAGCTGCTGTCATGAGCTCCGGCCCGCGCATCTCCCCCGCCCCCCCGCGCAAGCGCGCCACGGTCACGCTCTCGACGCTGGCCGAGAAGAAGGCCCTCGGCGAGCCGATCGTCATGGTCACCGCGTACGACTACCCGAGCGCGCAGGTGGCCGAGGCCGCCGGCGTGGACGTCGTGCTCGTCGGCGACTCCGGCGCTATGACCGTGCTCGGCTACCCCAGCACCGTGCCGGTGTCGGTCGACGAGATGCTGATGCTCGCCGGCGCCGCCCGGCGCGGGCTCAGCACCCCGCTGCTCGTGGGCGACCTGCCGTTCGGGTCCTACGAGGTCTCGAACGAGCAGGCGGTCGCCACCGCCCAGCGGTTCGTGAAGGAGGCCGGCTGCGACGCCGTCAAGCTCGAGCGCGGCGGTGTCTGCGCCGAGCGCGCCCGCGCGATCGTGGACGCCGGCATCCCGGTCATGGGCCACGTCGGCCTCACGCCGCAGACCGCGATCGCGCTCGGCGGCTACCGCTCGCAGGGCCGCACCGCGGAGCGCGCGCTGGAGGTCGCCAACGACGCCTTCGCGCTCGAGGAGGCGGGCTGCTTCGCGATCGTGTTCGAGGCGGTGCCGTCGGCGCTCACCGAGGCGCTCGTGCCGCGGCTCGAGGTGCCGGTGATCGGCATCGGCGCCGGCCCCGACACCGACGGCCAGGTGCTCGTGTTCCACGACCTGCTCGGCATCTACGACGGGCACGCCGCCCGCTTCGTGAAGCGCTACGGCAACGTGCGCCAGGCGATGGTCGACGGGGTCGAGGCGTTCACCGCCGACGTGCGCGAGCGCCGCTACCCGGAGCCCGAGCACGGCTACACGATGGCCCCGGACGAGGCCGAGCGGCTGCGGACGCTGCTCACCGAGCACCAGCCGGCGAGCTGACGGACGCCAAGCTTCGCTGGCCGACGGCCCGATCGGCGACACTGCCGCCGTGGCCACGCACGGCGGCGAGCTCCGCTTCGAGACCGAGGGCGACGGGCACGTCGTCGACCTGACCGACGGCGTTGCCGCCGTGGTGCGGCAATCCGGGATCGAGAACGGCACGGCGTCGGTGTTCGTGCCCGGCTCGACCGCTGCCGTCACGACGATGGAGTACGAGCCCGGCGGCGTGCAGGACCTGCGCGTGCTGCTCGACCGCCTGATCCCGCGCGAGGGCGACTACGAGCACAACCGGCTCAACCACGACTCGAACTCGCACGCGCACATGCGCGCCGCGATCGTCGGCCCGTCGGAGACCTTCCCGGTAATCGGCGCGGAGCTGCGGCTCGGCACCTGGCAGCAGGTGGTGCTGATCGACTTCGACGACAGGCCGCGCCAACGGACCGTGGTAGTGAGCGTGACCGGCTGATGCGGCTTCGCCCCGCGCTGGCCGCGGGCCTGGCCCTGGCGCTCACGCTTGGCGCGCTCGCCGCTCCGGCGCGGGCCGCCGAGGTCACGCGCTCGCCGGACGCCACCGCCGTCAGCATCAACGGCCTCTTCCACTACAGCGGGGCGCTGCTCCCGAACGCGTCCCAGCACCTCGGCCTGATCGCGCGCAGCGGCATCCGCGTCGCGCGCGCGGGCGCCTTCTGGCCGTGGGTGGAGCCGCGCGCGCCGTTCCTCGGCTTCCACTCCTACACCTGGGACTCGACCGACGACGCCATCGGGGAGCTGGCGGCGAACGGCCTGCGCTTCCTGCCGGTGCTCGGCTACTCGACCCTCTGGTCGACGACCGTCCCGAACG
>DASVPL010000238.1:0-1786 GCA_036382905.1 Thermoleophilaceae bacterium
GACGCGCTCGAGATCACGACCGTGGGGGACGTCGAGGAGATCATCGGACGGGTGCTCTCCGGCGGCCCGTCCTGACACGCAAAAGTTCCATTAGCGCTGCAGGTGGTGATAAACAGTGCCGCCGTGGAGCTGCCCGAGGACCAACGCGCACTGCTGCCGTCGTCGGGAGACGTGGAGTTCTACGAGGAGCACGGCTGGTGGGTGTCCCCGCCGATCTTCTCGGACGAGCAGATGGACGAGGCGCTGCGCAGCGTGGAGCGCCACTACGCCGGCGAGCGCGACTCCGCCCCGCCGACGCAGCTTGCCAGCTACCTCGACTGGACCCCCGAGAAGGGCGAGGACCGGCTGCGGATCAACAACTACATCGCGCTTCAGCAGCGGGGCCTCGGGGCACTGGCCCTCTCGCCGCTGCTCGGCGCGACCGCGGCACGGCTCGCCCGCACCGAGGAGGTCCGGCTCTTCAACAGCTCGCTGGTCTACAAGCCGCCGCAGGTGGAGGGCGACGCGGCGAAGGTCGGCTGGCACGTGGACCGCGCCTACTGGCAGACCAGCACATCCGAGAACATGCTCACCGCCTGGGTCGCCTTCCACGACTGCGACGAGGAGATGGGCACGATCACGATGCTGAACGGCAGCCACCGCTGGCCGAGCGACCCGGTGCTGGACGAGCTGCGGACGGGCAGGACCTTCGTGACCGACGACGTGGACGCGCTCGAGCAGCGGCTCGAGTCGCTCGGCCTGCCGATCGAGAAGGTTCCGATCAACGTGCGCCGGGGGCAGGTCAGCTTCCACCACTGCATGACGTTCCACGGGAGCGGCACCAACCGCTCCGACCGCCCGCGGATATCCATGACCGTCCACATGCAGGACGAGCAGAACCGGTACCGCGAGGCGTACGATGCCGCGGGCGAGTTGTTCGTCTACCGCAACGACACGGTGTGCCGGAAGCTGCCGAGCGGCGAGCCCGACTACCGCGACCCCGACATCTGCCCGGTGATCTGGCGCGACCAGGACGCGGTGCCCGCCAGCGTCTGATGCCCGGTGACGGGGCAGCCGTAGAGCCCGCCGCCGAGCCGTTCGCGCTCTCGGCACCGTACGACCCGCCCCAGCTCGACGCGTCGCTGCTGGCGATGAGCGGGCTCGAGCAGCTGCGCGCGAGCATTCGCGGCGAGACGCGCCCCGCGCCGATCAGCGAGCTCCTGGGGATGCGCCCGATCGAGGCCGACGAGGGCTCGGCCGCGTTCGCGATGCCGGCGTCCGGCTGGCTGGCGGGCGAGGGCGGGCGGCCCCAGGCCGGGGTGCTCGCCCCACTCGCCGACGCCGCCCACGCCGCGGCGGTCGTCTCGACCCTGCCGCCCGGCCACGCGCTCACCACGCTCTGCCTGACCCTGAGCTATGTCGAGGCCCTCACGGGCGAGGCCGAGGAGGTGGTCTGCCGCGCGCGCTGCGACCGCGGCGGGGTGGGTGAGCTGCCCTCCCACTCGAGCGCGGAGGTGACCGACGACCGCGGCACCGTGCTGGCGCGCTCGACGGCCCGCTGCGCCGTCTTCCCGCTGCCGGGAGCGAACGCGGCCGGAGCCGCCGCGGCCGGAGCCGCCGCGAGCGGAGGCACCGCTGCCGGAGGCGCCGCGGCCGGAGGCACCGCGGCCGGAGGCACCGCGGCCGGAGGCGCCGCGGCCGGAGGCGCCGCGGGCGACCGTACCGGCGCGCCGGCGCCGCGCGGGACCGCCGCGGTGCCCGCGCCCGGGCTCGACGCGAGCGGCGATCCGCCCATCCGCGAGCTGAC
>DASVPL010000239.1:0-4895 GCA_036382905.1 Thermoleophilaceae bacterium
CGGTCGCCGGCGACCTGTACGTGATCGCTCCCGACGACATGCACGACGGTCGCGACCTGGGGACGACGCGCGGCTGGATGCTCGGCTTCATGCCCGACGCGCTGCTGCCCGACTCGCCGTCCACGCCCGGCTACACGCCGCTTCCCGGCGACCCGCGCTGGCTTGCGCTGCGGCGCACCGGGGCCCGCCGCAGCGCTCGTTACGTGGTCCCTCCGCGCGATCGGGGGCGCTGGTCGCAGCGCTTCGCCGAGATACGCCACGAGCTTCGGGCCCGGCGGCTCGGCTACCAGCACGCGGTGCGCGCGCACCTCGGACTCCTGCTCATCGCCACCACGCGCGCGGCCATGTTCGACGGCCCCCCGGTGGACCCGACGCCGGACCCCGTGCAGGAGATGATCGAGGTGATCGACGCGCGCTACGCCGAGCCGCTGTCGGTCGGGGACGTCGCGCAGGCCGTGGCCAGCTCGCCGAGTCACCTCGGCCGGATGGCGAAGCGCGTCACGGGGGTGAGCATCCGCCAGTGGATCGAGGAGCGTCGCATGCAGGAGGCGCGTCGCCTCCTATTGGAGACCGACCAGTCGATCGACCTGATCGCGCGGACGGTCGGCTTCCACGACGTGCAGTACTTTCGGCGCCGGTTCCGGAGGGCTCACGGCATGCCGCCCCAGACATGGAGGGAGCGCAACCGCTGAGGCGCGCGAATCCGGCGACTCACCGATCAGGACGAGCCTGACGCCCAAACGGGTGGCTCGGTGCGCGAAACGTCCCCCCACACGCGCCGTTGTGACCTGTAAAAGCGCTGAAGCGGTACGGATAATTCGCAATGTGCGGATAACGAGCACGACGAACTCGAACTTCGACGCCGAGGCCGGGCTGCCCGCCGACCAGCAGCGCCGGCTGCGCGTCCTCGTCGTCGACGACCACGACGTGGTCCAGTGGGGCTTTCGCATGCTGCTCGGATCCGAGTCGTGGGTCCAGCGCTGCATCGCGGCGCGCGAGCCCGAGGAGGCGCTGCGGCTCGCGACTCGATACGAGCCGCACGTCGCGCTGATAGACGTACGGCTGGGCGAGGAGTCGGGCGCCGAGCTGTGCACCCGTCTGATCGAGGTGTCGCCGATGACCCGCGTCCTGCTCATGTCGGGCTTCGGGCAGGTCAGCGCGAGCGTCGCCCGCGGCGCGGGCGCGCGCGGCTTCGTGCCCAAGAGCTGGGACGCGCACGACATCGCCGGCGCGGCGCGCATGGTCGGGCTCGGCATGACCGTGTTCGTCCCCGTTCAGGAGCAGCCCGTCCGGGGGCTCACCGACCGCGAGCAGGAGGTCCTTCCGCTGATCGCCTCGGGGGCCACCAACCGCGAGATCGCCGCGAGCCTCTTCCTCTCGACCAACACCGTCAAGGACCACACGCGCACCCTCTACCGAAAGCTTCGTGCCAAGAACCGAGCCGACGCGATCGTCCGTGCGCAGCGGATGGGATTGCTCGATTAGCTGCCGCGCCACCGGCGAGGGGTGATTACTTCACCTCAACAGGTGGATGCGGTGACCGGAGGCGCCGGGTGCCGGACGTCGCGTGCGAGTCTCGCGCCGGGGAGTGATCCGAGGCGAATCGTGACTGAGGCTGGTCTGGGCACCTGGGCGGGACCGGTGAGACCGGCCCGCGCCGTCCGCGGGGCCGCGATCGCGTCACTCGGCGCCGCCCTGCCGCGCACCACGGTCCCGAACGACCAGATCGCCCCGCGCCTCGGGGTGGACGATCGCTGGATCCTCAAGCGGATCGGGGTGCGCGAGCGCAGGATGATCGCGCCCGACGAGCGGCTCAGCGACCTGGTGACCGCGGCGGCCCGCCAGGCCCTCGGACGCGCGGAGGTCGATCCGGAGGATCTCGACCTCGTGCTCGTCGGCACCTTCACGCAGGACGAGGTGCTCCCGAACGCCGCACCGCTGGTGGCGGCGGCGCTGGGGGCGACGCGCGCCGGCGGCGTCGACGTAGGCGCCGCCTGCATGGGATTCCTGTCCGGCGTCGCCCTCGCCGCCGGCATCATCGAGGCGGGTCGCGCCGACAGCGTGCTGGTCGCCGGCGCCGAGGTGCTCACGCGCTACCTCGACGCGGACGATCGTCTGACCGCCGCGCTCATCGGCGACGGCGCCGGCGCCGTGGTGATGACGGCCGTGGGTGCGCCGAGCCGGATCGGGCCGTGCGTGCTGCGCTGCGACGACCGCTCGCGCGACGTCGTCTACATGACCCGCAACGACATGAAGCTGCGGATGGAGGCGCAGCAGACCTTCGTCCACGCGGTCGACTACCTGTGCGACGTCACCCACGAGGCGGTCGCCGCCGCCGGGCTCACGCTGGACGAGATCGACCTGTTCGTCTACCACCAGGCGAACGCGCGCATCACGACGTCGGTCGGCGATCGCCTCGAGCTTCCACCGGAGCGGGTCGTCGACTGCATCGAGACGCTCGGGAACACGTCGGCGGCCTCGATCCCGCTTGCCCTCGACGTGGCTCAGCGCGAATGCCGGCTGCACCCCGGGATGCGGGTGCTCGTGGCGGCGATCGGCGCGGGCTTCACCTGGGGGGCGGCGGTGATCGAGTGGAGCGCGGGCGGGGTTCGTTGAAGCGGCGGGTCGTGATAACGGGCACCGGCGCGGTAACGCCGCTCGGGCTGGGGTCGCGCGCGCTCATCGAGCGCTGGGTCGAGGGCACCAGCGGTATCGAGGACGGCCTCGGACGCTGCTCGGAGTTCGACCCCTCCGAGGTGCTCACCGTCAAGGAGGTCCGGCGCAGCGACCGCTTCACGCAGTTCGCGATCGCCGCCTGCGCGGAGGCGCTCGAGTCCGCGGGCTGGGCGGACGGCCTCCCGTACGCGTCCGACCGGGTCGGCTGCGTGGTGGGTACGGGAATCGGCGGGCTCGCGACGATCGAGGAGCAGCACAGCAGGCTGCTCGACGCCGGCGAGCGCTCCGTGTCGGCGCTCGGGGTGCCGATGATGATGTCGAACGCCGCGGCCGGCGCGCTCGCGATGCGGCACGGGATGACCGGCCCGAGCTGGGGTGTCGTGTCGGCCTGTGCCGCCGGCGCCCATGCCATCGGGACCGCGGTGCGGCTGGTCCAGACGGGCGACGCGGACGCGGTCGTGACCGGGGGGGCCGAGGCGGCGCTGACGCCGATGGCGCGGGCCGGCTTCGCCCGGATGGGCGCGACCTCGCCGACCGGCGTCTCGCGGCCGTTCGACGCGCGCCGCGACGGGTTCGTGCTCGGCGAGGGCGCCGGGATCCTGGTGCTGGAGGAGCGCGAGGCCGCGCTCGCACGCGGCGCCCAGCCGATCGGGGAGGTCCTCGGCTACTGCGCCACCGCCGACGCCTACCACCTGACCGCGCCGCAGCCGACGGGCGAGTGCGCGGCGCGCGCGATAGCCGGCGCGCTCGCGGAGGCCGGCCTCGACGCCGCGCGGGTCGACTACGTGAACGCGCACGGGACGTCCACGCCGCTGAACGACCGCACCGAGACCCAGGCGCTCAAGTCCGCGCTCGGCGACCGGGCCGCCACGGTCCCCGTGTCGTCGCTCAAGTCGGCCATCGGCCACCTGCTCGGCGCGAGTGGGGCCGTCGAGGCGATCGCCACGGCGCTGGCGCTGCGCGAGCGCGTCGCTCCGCCCACGCTCAACTGGTCGGAGCCCGAGGAGGGGCTCGATCTCGACTACGTGCCGGGCGTGGCCAGGCCCCTGCGCGAGCGCGCGAACGGCGGGGGCGACGCTGACGGCGGGGCCGCCGTCGGCATCTCGAACTCGTTCGGGTTCGGGGGGCACAACGCGGTGATCTGCCTCGCCGGAGGGGAGCGGTGACGCGTGGCTTCGAGATGTCGAGGGTGGCCTTCGACACGTTCCGGGAGGGGCTGCCGGAGACGCGCTTCGACGCCCGGCAGCGGATCGAGCTGCTGTGCGACCCGGGATCGGCGAAGGTCATCCGCTCGTCGGTCGAGTCGCGGCGGATCGGGAGCCGGGCCCGCGCCGGCGACGGCGTGGTGGCGGCCGCCGGGACGGTCGACGGCAGGCCGGTGTTCTGCTTCGCCCAGGACGCCGGGTTCGTCGGCGGCTCGCTCGGCGAGGCGCACGCCGACACGATCGTGCGCGTCCTCTCGCTCGCGCGCGAGGCGAGGGTGCCGGTCGTCGGCTTCATCGAGTCCGCCGGGGCTCGGATGCAGGAGGCGACCGCCGCGCTCGGCGGCTACGGCCGCATCTTCAGGGAGACGATCGCGCTGTCGGACTGCGTCCCGCAGATCTCGATCATCGCGGGCACGTCGGCGGGCGGGGGGTCGTACGCGCCCGCGCTGACCGACTTCGTGGTGATGACCAAGGAGGCGCGGATGTTCCTGACGGGCCCCGCGATCGTGCGTGCGGCAACGGGCGAGGACACCGACGCCGCGACTCTGGGTGGGCAGGCGGTGCACGCCCGCAACGGCGTCAGCCACTTCGTGGTGCCGACCGACATCGACGCGGCGTTCCTGACCCGCGAGCTTCTGTCGTACCTACCGCAGAACACGTCCGAGTCGCCGCCGGACGCCGAGCCGCATGGACCGATCGGCGACAACCCGGGCGCGAGCGTCCCGCGCGAGACGCGGCGCGTCTACGACGTCCGCGGGGTCGTGCGCGCGATCGTCGATGCCGGGCGGATGCTCGAGGTGGCGCCGCGCTGGGCCCGCAACATGGTCACCGGGTTCGCGCGCCTCGACGGGCGCGCCGTCGGAATCGTCGCGAACCAGCCGTGGCACCTCGGCGGCGTGATCGACTCCGACGCGTCCGAGAAGGCCGCAAGCTTCGTGTCCACCTGCGATCGCTTCCGCGTCCCGCTCGTCGTCCTCGTCGACACGCCCGGCTTCCTACCCGGCCTGCGCCAGG
>DASVPL010000240.1:0-29226 GCA_036382905.1 Thermoleophilaceae bacterium
CGTGAGGTCGCGCCACGTCCCGGAGACGCCCTCGACCTCCGCCTGGCCGCCGAGGATGCCGTCCGTGCCGACCTCGCGCGCGACGCGGGTGACCTCGGCGGCGAAGGACCGCAGCTGGTCGACCATCGTGTTGATGGTCTCCTTCAGCTCGAGGATCTCGCCGCGGGCGTCGACGGTGATCTTCTTGGAGAGGTCGCCCTGGGCGACGGCCGTCGTCACCGCGGCGATGTTGCGCACCTGGTAGGTCAGGTTGTCCGCCATCAGGTTCACGTTCTCGGTGAGGCCGCGCCAGGTGCCCGACACGTCCTCGACCTGGGCCTGGCCGCCGAGCTTGCCCTCGGTGCCGACCTCGCGCGCGACGCGGGTCACCTCGGCGGCGAACGCCCGGAGCTGGTCAACCATCACGTTGATGGTGTCCTTGAGCTCGAGGATCTCCCCGCGCGCGTCGACCGTGATCTTCTGCGAGAGGTCGCCCTCGGCAACCGCGGTCGCCACCTGCGCGATGTTGCGCACCTGGCTCGTGAGGTTCGAGGCCATGAAGTTCACGCTCTCGGTCAGGTCGCGCCAGCGCCCCGACACGTCCTCGACCTGCGCCTGGCCGCCGAGCTTGCCCTCGGTGCCCACCTCGCGCGCCACGCGCGTGACCTCGTCGGCGAACGACGAGAGCTGCCCGACCATCGTGTTGATGGTCATCGCGAGCGCGGCCACCTCGCCCTTGGCCTCGACCGTGATCTTCTGCGACAGGTCGCCGTTGGCGACCGCGGTCGTCACGTGCGCGATGCTCCGCACCTGCTCGGTGAGGTTCGACGCCATCGAGTTCACGTTCTCGGTCAGGTCGCGCCAGGTGCCGGAGACGCCCTTCACCTCGGCCTGGCCGCCGAGCTTGCCCTCGGTGCCGACCTCACGCGCCACGCGCGTGACCTCGTCCGCGAACGACGAGAGCTGGTCCACCATCGTGTTCACCGTGGTGCCGATCCGCAGGAACTCGCCGCGGATGGGCTGGCCCTCGATCTTCAGCGCCATCTTCTGGCTGAGGTCGCCGTCGGCCACGGCGTCGATCACGCGCGCGACCTCGGTGGTGGGGCGCACGAGGTCATCGACCAGGTCGTTGATCGAGTCGATGCTGCTCTCCCAGTCGCCGCCCGACCCTGGCAGCGAGGCGCGCTCGGCCATGCGGCCCTCGCGGCCGATCACGCGGCCGACGCGCGAGAGCTCCTTCGTCATGCGGGCGTTCTGCTCCACGAGCTCGTTGTAGGCGCGGGCGAGGTCGCCGACCATGTCGCGCCGGCGCGTCGAGAGGCGGCGCGAGAAGTCGCCGTGACGCGCGGCGTGGAGGCCCTCGAGCAGGTTCTCGAGGTCGCCGGCGTCGATCGCGCCGTTGTCGTCGGCGCGGCGCTTGGGAGGCGCGCCGTCCTTGCCGTTGCTGGTCTTTGCGCGCGTGCTGCGCCGTGCGGGGGCCTTCTGCGCTGTTGCCACGCGCCCTCCTTCGGGTCCGTCGAGGTAAGTCCTGGGTTGCGGCAGCGTACTCCCGCGCGCCGCCCGGCCCGCCGGGTGGAGGATCTGCACGGGGTGCGCCGAGCTAAGCGTCCCCGAGGCGCTCCAGTTCCCTGCCGAGCGCCGCGCGGTCGCTGCGTTGCAGCCGGCCGAACGGCTCGAGCTCGCGTGCACGGGGATCCCACACGCCGGCCACCACCCCGTCCACGAGGAACGTGGCGCGCACGCGGCCGGCGGTGAGGTAGATCGCCTTCCTGTGCTCCTCTGCGACGAATCGTGTCCGGTCGGCGTGGGCGAGCACGAGGTTGTCGTACTCGGGGAGCAGGCGCGGCGGGGCCGGCGTGTCCGCGGGGGGACGCGGCGCGTCCGGTAGGTCGAACAGCTCGCGGCCGCCCTCGTCCTCGAACGTGACGAGCTCGTCGCGCAGCGCCTCGAACGCGGGCTTCAGCCCGGGGACGCCGGACCAGGCCTGGGCGTCCGCCACGCTCGCCGGGCCGAACGCGGCGAGGTAGCGGCGGATCAGCTCGGCCGGGTCGGGGTCGGTCACGGCGGGCTCGCCCAGCACGTCCTCGGCCAACCCATACGGCGCCTGGTTCGAGTGGCCGGTGCTGCCGCCGTCGGGGACCTGCACGAGGGGGAGGTGCGAGCGGACCGCGTACGCCATGGCCTGCGGCTCGTCGGTGTCGGCGATCGTGGGGATCAGGTCGCGCAGCTCGGCGAACGTGCGCGGGCGCTCGTGGAAGTGCGCGCGCGCCTCGGCCGCTACGGCGTCCATGTCGAGCCCGGCCAGCCGCTTGCCGGTCCAGCCGCGCACGGCGCGGGCAATCGCGGGGCGGATCGCGCCCCACAGGTCGAGGAAGTCGCGCGCGCTCATCAGGTGCATCGTGCAGCGCATCGCCGTGGCTCGGACCACCTCGCGGCGCTCGATCGCCTCGATCAGCTGCGCGCGCTCGAACCCGTCGACGCGACTGGCGAGCCCGGTGAACGGCGGCTCGCGCACCTGGGCCTGGAGGCCGGCCAGGCGCTCGACGGCCGCGACCGCGCCGATCTCCTCGCGCGCGAGCAGCATCTGCCGCGCCAGCGTGGCCCGGCCGAGCTCGCGCTGGGTGAGGACACGCGCCACGGTTGGCAGACTACGAGCGTGGCGCGTGCACGACCGGTCGGGATCAACCACGTGGCGCTCACCGTGGGCGACCTCGACGAGGCGCTCGCCTTCTACGGGCGGATCTTCGAGTTCGAGCTCCGCGGGCGGGCGCCGGGGACGGCGTTCCTCGACATGGGCGACCAGTTCCTCGCGCTCGCCGAGGGCCGCGACGCGCCGCCCGACGCGCAGCGCCACTTCGGCCTCGTGGTGGACGACAGGGAGGCCGCGCGCCGCGCGCTCGAGGAGGCCGGCGCGGAGATCGTGCCGGGGCGGGCGCTCCGCTTCCGCGACCCGTGGGGGAACCAGGTCGAGCTGGTCGAGTACGGCGACGTGCAGTTCACGAAGGCGCCCGGTGTGCTGGGCGGGATGGGGCTCGGCGACCTGCGCAAGAGCGCGGGCGCGCTGCGTCAGCTGGAGGAGAAGGGGCTCGGCTAGCTACTCGGCGAGGTGCCCGGTCCAGGCGTTGCCGTCCCAGTAGCGCAGGCGCGACTGGAGCCACGGGTCCGGGTACCAGTCGGCCGCGAACGAGCCGGGCAGGGCCTCGGCGCTGGGCGCCCCGCCCGCGGGCGCGGGAGGCGAGGCGATCGGCTGCGGGCCGGCGGGCTGCTGGAAGCCGGCGGGATCGGCCTGGACGCCGCCGGGAAGCTGCATGCCGCCCGGCTGGCCGTAGCCGCCGGCGGCTCCGCCGGGCGGGCCCATCTCGACCGGCTCGCCGAAGCCGGGCGCGATCGGCTGCGGCGCACCGGCTCCCCCCGGGGCCCCGCCCGCCTGCGCCATCCCCGGCTGCCCGCCCACACCCTGCGGCGCGGCGCCGGCCGCGCCCGTGTACACGACGACCTCCGCCTCGACCACGAAGTCCGAGCGCAGCTTGCGATCCACGATGCCCTCGAGGTACCAGTGCATGTAGCTCCTGGACGCCGCGAACGTCGGCGGCATCCCCTCCGGCAGCGGGATCGACGCGAAGATGGGCTTCGTCTTCACCCGCCGCGGGATCGTGCCGGAGGCGTGCTCGAGCTGGTTCCTGCCGCGGATCGTCGGGATCGGCCAGGCGATGGAGTGGGTCGCCACCGGGCGCGTCTTCCCCGCCGCCGAGGCGCTCGCCGGAGGCCTCGTCAGCAGCCTGCACCCCAAGGACGAGCTGCTCGGCGCCGCCCATGCGCTCGCGCGCGAGATCGCCGACAACACCGCGCCCGTGTCCGTGGCGCTCGGCCGCCGGCTGCTCTGGACGATGCTCGGCGCCGAGCACCCGATGGAGGCGCACCGCGCCGACTCGCGGGCGATGTTCGCTCGCGGGCAGTCGGCCGACGCGAGCGAGGGGGTCACCGCGTTCCTCGAGAAGCGGCCGGCCGAGTTCCCGGACCGTGTCAGCGACGGGCTGCCGGAGATCTTCCCCGGCCGCGAGGTACCCGCGTTCCGCTAGCTAGGGGAGCTTCTGCTCGAAGAAGAACTCGTCGCCGCTCGGCAGGCGGTCGTGGCGCGTGAACGTTCCGCGTGCGTTGGTCACGCCCCTGGTGATCGCGGCCCACTGGTAGGTCTTCGGGTTTCCGATCGCGCGCGGGCTGAAGGTGTACCTCGTCGTGTGCTCGCTCGTGCGCACCACCCGCGCCGAGCCGAGCCGCTCGGCGGTGCCGCAGAGGTACACGCCCAAACGACCGTGGTAGCGGCCGACGAAGAAGGTGCACTCATCCATGGCGCCCGCGTCGGTCTGTGCCTCGATGTAGATGTAGGTGGCGAGGTCGCCGGAGGCTGGGTCCGCGGCGGAGCCGGCGACCGTGACCGTGTGCTTGATCTGGCCGTCGCTCGTGCGGCCGGCCGTGGCGCGGACGATGTCGGCCCGGTCGGCGCCTCCGGAGGGAGAGCCCTCCACGTCGCCGCGCTCGTCGGTCCCGCCGCTGGTCGCGGCGATGCCGAGCGGCACCGCGACGAGAACCGCCGCGAGGGCGATCATCAGCGCTGCGAGTCCCCTCCTCATTGCTTAATTGCTACCCACCAGCGCGGCCCGAAACGTGACACATGTCTCAGAGCGGGCCGGTTGGCGCCGCCGCGCGGCTTGCTATGCGGGAAATTGCTCCAGCGCCCAGGCCGGGCCGATCTCCTCGCGGCGGTACGAGCGCCCGGCGCGGCGGACGTAATCCCCCGTTCGGGGGTCGAGCGGCAGCCCGGACTCCATCGGGTACCACTCGTTGTGCTCGCGGATCAGAGCGTTCAGGTGGTCGAACGGCCACGCGTCCAACCGCGCGCGCCACTGGCGCCCGAACGCCTCGCGGTCCTCGCCGCAGGCCTCCTTCAGCGCGAGGTAGGCGCGCTCGAGGCGACCGCGCTGGATCTTCAGGCTCGAGTCGATCTCCGCGAGGCGCTCCATGTAGCGCGGCATGACGCCCGCGGCGAGGTACGCCTCGACGGTGCGCTTGGTCTGGCGCGTGCGCCGCGACAGCGGCTTGCCGTGCCCGGTGTCGTCCTCGAGGCTCCTCTGGATCCGCCGCTCGATCGGCGTCCGCACGTCCTGTTCCATCTTCTGAAATCTAGGGTGTGAGGTCCCTGGCGCCCTGCCGCTTGAAGACCGGCCAGCGTCGCAGGAGCCGTCCCTCGCGCACAGCGACGAGCTCGTGATAGCCGAGGATCGCCCCCTCGGTCTGGGTGGGCCGGTAGAGGACGTAGTCGCCGAGCGCCACGGAGCCCTTCGGGACGATCAGGGCGTCGCCCCCGCCCGAGGCCTCGTCCTCGCGGCCGCCGGGCGGGTGCGCGAGCTCACTCGCCGCCGCCACTCCCTGGACGACGATCTCCATCTCGGCGGCGCCGGGCTGCGCGACGCCGATCACCGGCACGCTGGGGTGGTCGCTCGTGATCCGCCGCACCGCGCCGCCGAGCGTGAGCGCCGGCGCCAGGCCGTCGGTGTCGTAGCCGCCGTTCAGGTAGGCGGCGTACAGGAACGCCGATCCGCAGCCGATCTCGTTCGCCGGCCCGCCGGTCCAGTTGCGGTAGTTCGAGCTGCCGGGACCGTTGCGGACCTCGGGCTCGTGGCCGAGCGCCTTCAGCTCGGCGAGCCGCGTCCGGTAGACCTCCTGCGCCTGGGTCGCCACCAGGCGGCGGTACTCCGGGTCGCCGCGCAGGGTGGCGTGGCCGTCGTAGCCGAGCACGGCCGTGAGCTTCAGCTCGCGCAGCGCCTCCAGGCACGCCCTCATCTCATCCGCGTCGTTGATCCCTCCGCGGCCCATACCGACGTCAAATTCCAGGGCGACCTCGGGCACCGGCCGGCGTGCGCTCCGCGCCAGCGTCGCCAGGTGCTCGGCAACGGCAACTGAGTCAATCAGGATACGCAGTCGGTGGGGGCGCTGTCCCCTTGGTTGCTTCGTGCGCAGGAACGTCTGCAGTTCTCCGAAGGTCGGCGGGTAGCCGGTCATCAGGTCCGTGTTCCTCGGGGCCTGGGCGATGATCGGGTCCACCTCGCTCAGGTTGAAGACGAGCCCGCGCGGCTCGGGCAGGCGGTTCAGGAGGTAGGAGATCAGCGCCGGGCTGCGGAACGACTTGAGCGCCGGCCGCACGCCCCAGCCCTGCGCCTTCGCGAAGTCGACCACCGTCCTCGTGTTCTGGTCGAGCGCCGCGAGGTCGAGGAACAGGCCCGGCTGGCCACGGCCGTGGTCGCGCGCGAGCTTGGCGAGCGCATCGAGCGGCATGGGCGCACCACCCGCGCCGAGCGGCGGCTTCGCCGGCTTTCTCTTCGCGAGCGCGACCTGCGGGTTCGCGGCCGTTACGGCGGTCGCGGCCATGAACGTCCGCCTGTCGACTCCCCCCATCGTGTTTCGTATTCAATCGCTTACGGCGAGCAGTGAGAGAAGGTGGCTGCGGAGCGCCGTGGCCTGCTGCATGCGCTGGCTCGTGACCCGGATCGGCCGCCAGCGGGCCACCTCCAGCTCGGCGCTCCTGACCCGGTCGCGCTCGAACGCCGCGCGGGTGCCGTGGTACTCGTAGCTGTCCAGCTCCACCACCACGCCGCGGTCGAGCCACGCCATGTCCACCTCCTGGCCCTCCACCCACACGTTCACGCTCGGCTCGGGGATGCCGTTCGCGCGGCAGAACTCGAGAAACTCGATCTCCAGATCCGAGCGCGTCTTGGGCGAGTCGGGCCGGTATTCGGCGAGCGCCACGCGGGCGTTCCCGATCCCCCTCCGTCCCCTCCCCCGCTCGCACGCCTTGCGCACGGCGCTCGCGTCCAGCAGCCCGCGCCTATCGGCCTCCTCGAATGTCCGTCGCAACTGCTTCTCGGAGAGGGAGGCACCGAGATCCGTGAGCGTGCGCGCCACGCTCGTGACGGGGATGCCCTCCACGACGGTCACGTCCTCGGTGTGGAGGGTGCGGACGGCGTGGAGCCGGGTCCCCGCCCGCGCCCGGCGTTCCTTCCCGACCACGGTCACATGGACCACCGAGCCGCGGCTCCTACGCAGGTCGTGCACCCACGCCGCTGCCAGATGACTCGCCACGGCATCGGGCCCGTAGGCGTAGACCGCGGCCAGGACCCTGCCCCGGGGCGCGAGCGAGCGGTGCCCGAGCGCGTACACCCCGCGGTAGAGGCGGTGCAGCCGCCGCGCAGCAACCAACCGCTTCACGCTGTCGGGTGTGAAACCGAGCTCGGAGAGCTGCCAGATCGCAAGGATCCCGTACTGCCGCGAGGCCCGTGCAGCCAGCGCGGCCAGCCTCTCCTCACGAGGTGTCCGGATTTTGTGGCGCATACCGCCACTAAGTCCGGGCACCTCGTATTTCGCCCCCGTGGGGGCTCCGCCTACTCCTTGCCTGGCACGCGGCGCAGGGCGCGTAGGCCCAGCGTTATCGCCTTGGTCCACACGCGCTGGCCCACGCGCGGGGGCGGGGCGATCGGCAGCAGGCGCTGCACCGAGACGGTCTGGGACTCCGTGTACTTGAGGATCCCGTCGGCGCCGTGGCGGCGGCCCATCCCGGAGTCCTTCATGCCGCCCATCGGCGCGTCGACCGAGCCCCAGGTGGCGATGTAGGCCTCGTTGATGTTCACCGTGCCGGCCTGCAACTGGACAGCCAGGTGCCGAGCACGATCCACGTCAGACGACCAGACGCTGAAGTTGAGCCCGTAGTCGCTGTCGTTCGCCCGCGCCACGACGTCCTCCTCGGACGAGAACGTGGAGATCGAGGCAACGGGTCCGAACGTCTCGTCGCGGAACAGCGTCATGCCGTCGCGCACGTCGGCGAGCAGCGTCGGCTCGTGGAAGTACGGGCCGATGTCGGGCCGCGCGTTCCCGCCGGTCAGCACGCGCGCGCCCTTGGCGACGGCATCCTCGAGATGCTCGCGCACCGTCTCGAGCTGCTTCGCCGAGATCAGCGATCCCATGTCGCACGAGTAGTCGAGGGAGTTGCCGAGCTTCAGCTTCTCCACGCGCTCGACCAGCCGGCGCGTGAACTCGTCGGCAATCGACTCGTGCACGTACAGCCGCTCAACCGAGATGCAGAGCTGGCCCGCGTTCGAGAACAGCGCGCGCTCGGCGCCCTCCACGGTGCGGGTCAGGTCGGCGTCTTCGAGCACGATCATCGCGTTCTTGCCGCCGAGCTCCATCGAGCTGGGGACCAGACGCTCGGCCGCCTGCGCCGCGACCTGTCGACCCACCGCGGTCGACCCGGTGAACATGACGTAGTCCACACGCGAGATCAGCTCCGGACCAAGCTGCGCCCCACTTCCGGTCACTATTTGAAGCAGTTCAGAAGGCAGCCCCGCCTCTTCCAAAAGCGCGAGCCCGATCAACGCGCTGAACGGCGTCTGCGTGTCCACCTTCATCACCACCGCGTTGCCCGCGGCCAGCGCCGGCACGGCATCGCTGATCGACAGCGTGAGCGGGTAGTTCCACGGCGCGATCACGCCGACCACGCCGACCGGGTGGTGGTACTCCCACGTCGCCGTGAGCACCGGCAGCGCGCCCTGACGGCGCTGCTCGCGCAGGTGACGCTCGGCGCTGCGGGCGTAGTAGCGCGCGACCACGGCGGCGTCGAGGATCTCCTCGTACGCGTGCCGGCGCGCCTTGCCGGACTCGAGCTGGATCACGTCGAGGATCTCGTCCTGACGGTCGAGGACGAGGTCGTGGAAGCGCAGCAGGATCTCCCGGCGCTCCTCGAATGAGCTCTCGCGCCAGCGCGCCTGGGCGACCCGCGCGCGGGCGACCGCGGCGTCGATGTCCTCGGCGGTGCAGCGCGGCACGGTGGCGAGCACCGACCCGGTCGAGGGGTTCTCGATCTCGATGGTCTCCCGCTCCCCCTCCCCGGCAGAGACGCGAGCCGCGAGCGCGGCGAGATGCGCACCGGTCACGCGCTTCGACCCGGTGTCGAGAGGCGCCGATCGGGTGGGCTCCAGGGTGGTGGTCATCAGCGCCTCCTCACGGCGTAGCGGATCGAGTAGAAGTCCAACGAGTGCGGGAGCGGCTCCTTCGAGCCGGCGGGAAGCTCGGGCTCCAGCACCGTCACGTCCCAGGCCGCGAGCATCTGCGCGAGCACGGCCTTCCCCAGCAGCAGCACGAGCGGCTCGCCGGGGCACCACTGGGATCCGTTGCTCAGGTGGTTGAAGCGGTAGTCGCGCTGCGAGGACTCCCAGCGCTCCGGCTTGAGCAGGTCGGCGTCGGCCACCCCGTCGGGGTCGCGGTGGTTGAACGCGTTGACCATCAGCACCTGCGTGCCCTCGTCGATCCGCTCGCCGGCGAGCGTCGTGTCGCGCGTGGCCTCGCGCGCGATCAGCGGCGTGGTCGGCCACAGCCGCATCGTCTCCTGGAGGCAGCCCTCGAGGTAGCGCAGGCCGTCCACGTCCGCGGCGCTCGTGAGGTCGCGGCCGTCCATCTCCTCGCGCACGCGCTCCTCGACCGCCTCGTCCGCTGCGATCACGGCCAGCGCGCGGTACGCGTTCGCGGCGAGCGTGTCGCGCATCGCGAAGACCCAGTGCGGGATCTGGTGCACCACGCGCGTGCGGTCGGTCTGCGGCGCGTCCGCGAAGCGCGCCACCAGCGCGCCGGGCTCCGGGTCGCGCAGGTACCACTCCATCCGCCCGTGCAGCTCGTGGTAGGCGTCCGAGGACTCGGCCTCGCGGGCCACGATCCGGTTCGCCTCGCACATCAGCTCGCTCAGCAGAGCGGTCAGGTCCTGATCGCCGCGCGCCTTCTCGCCGAAGATCACGCGCAGCGTGACGTGGTCGAACAGCCGCTCCCAGCGCTCCCATTCGACCCGGCCGCTGATCCGCATGCGCGACATCTCGTCGGCCACCACGGACAGAAAGCGGTCGCCGAGCGGGTGCACCCGCTCGGCGGTGGCGAGCACGGACTCGGTGAACGCACGCCGGTCGCGCCACTCCTCTCCGCGCGAGATCGTCAGGGCGTCCGGCTGGAAGTGGCACATGCCCTTCTGCTTGGCGCCCGCGTCGGCGGCGTACACGTCGGCGGACTGGTCGAGCACCTCGCGGATCGCGTCGGCGCCCCACAGCACCACCATCCGCCCGCCCAGCAGCCGCGCGCCCTGGCCCGGGTGCTTGCGCTTGATCGCGGCGAGCGTCTCGACGGTGCGGCGATCCGCGTCGAGCGCGGTGAGCCGCTTCATCGCTCGCCTGCGCGGCTTGAAGAGCCCGCGCGTGATGGCGGGGACCACGCCGGCTACAAGGACCTTCGTGCTGTCGGCGACGGAGGCCGAGGGGAGCGCGGCGGGCGGAGCCTCCGTGGTGGTGGTCACCGGTTGATCGCCTCCATCGCCTTCTGGATGCCCTCGACGCGCTTCTTCGCGCTGGTCACGCGCCCGTCGCCCTCGCTGCCGCCCTTGAACTGCTCGACGCGGTGCCACGGCAGGAAAGCGTTCGGCATCCCCTCGAGCGCCGGCTCGAGCTCGGGATAGTGGCGCAGGATCACGTCCTTCATCTTCGTCCTGTTGACCCACCTGATCCCCAGCTCGGTGTAGACCTCCGGCCGGAAGTCCGTGGTGAAGAAGCGATCGCTCTTCAGCCGCCGCGAGGCCATCAGCACGAACACCCGGAACGCCGTGTCGGAGAACCCGAAGCCCGGCGGCAGCGGCTCGGCGTACATGCCGATCTGGAGGTCGACCTTGTCGATGTCGTTGTCGTAGACCCGCCGGATCTGCTCGGCCCACACCTTGTTCGGGGTGAGCTCGTCGAACGAGCGCACGCGCGGCATCCGCATCTCCTCGCGGAAGTCGTTGTAGCGCGGCACGCCGCGCTCGCGGTCGCGCAGGATGTCGAGCGTGGCGAGGTCCATCACCTCGCCGTCGATCCGCACGTGGCGCTGGAGCGCGCGCGGGTAGTTGTGGAGCGTGATCGCGCCCGGGTGCTCGACGCCGAGCGAGTAGAAAAGGTCGGTCAGCTCGTACCCGTCCATGAACGAGCGCGTGTTCTTGGTGGCGAGCTCGGTGAACTCGCGCTCCTCGCGCACGGACCCGCTCCCGAAGTCGTAGATCTTCCAGTCGTCGGGGATCAGCGGGTGCATCCGGTAGACCGAGACGAACTCCTCGGTGAGCTGGAAGCGCGCCTCGTGGTGCTCGGCGGGCGAGCCCATGATCCCGCTGAAGATCTCCGAGTCGCCGAGCCGGCCGATCAGGTCCTTCGTGTGCTGGCCGAGCACCCCCGACCAGTTCGCGTTCATCGCCGCCCAGAGCGCCGTGTTGTTCACGATCCCCGGCGTCCACTCGACCGTGTGGATCTTCGCCATCAGCGCGGAGTTGACGAGCCACGCGGTGTCGAAGAGCCGCTGGTCGCTCCAGCGCGGGTTCTCCTTCTTGAGCGCGTCGCAGATCGCGTTGTGCTCCTTCGTGAACAGCGTGTGCAGGCACGAGAGCCCGAACCACCAGTTCTCGTTGAAGCCCGTGAGGTCCACGCCGTCCTCGTCGGGATCCGGCAGCATCCGGCCGTCGTCGCCGATCTTCAGCTTGCCGTCCTGGAACGTGCGCAGCTGGTTCTGCTTCTCGATGCCCACGCCGTAGAGCTGCGAGCCGTCCCACCAGTGCGTCTCGGTGTTGCCGAAGTTCACGGAGCCGTCGCCGTTGTCCTCGCCGGACGGGACGCTGACGGTGCGGCGCACGCGCATCGGGTCCTCGTGCCAGTCGTCGCCCGGCTCGAGCGGGACGTCCATCGTGTTGTCGGGCTCGCCGCGGCCGTGGAAGAACCAGTTGTGGTTCTCGAACTGGATCCACGCGGCGGCGAGGATGTTGAGCGTCGTGGCGGGCTTGAAGCTGTCGCGCGTCATCAGCTCGAGCGAGACCGTGCGCGCGCTCGGGTCGTGGATCCGAGGCGGCTTCTCGGGCTTGATGCGGCGCGTGTCGATGTTGCGGCCGAACGCGGTGCCGGTGGAGCCCATGTCGGGCTGCACGAGGTCGTTCCACTTGCCCTCGGGATGGCGCGCGGCGCGGTACTCCTCGGGCGGCTCCTGCTCGGGGCCCGCCTCGTAGACGGGAGTCGTGTCGTGCAGGTTCATGTCACGCAGGTCGAGCCGCAGCGACAGCAGGTTCAGCAGGTTGATCGGGAACGGCAGCTCGTGCCACTGCTTGCGTTCGTTGATCCGGCCGAACACGCCATGCAGCGCGCGACCCCCCAGCGACCTCTTCATCGACGCCTACCTCCCTGTCGGGGACCGTCCTGAGACGGCCATACCCTGACACAGATCGATGTAGTCGTCGGCGCGCCTCAGCGTGTGGGCGCTAGCGCCAGGGTGCGCTTGCGGGTCGCGGAGTTGCCCGCGGGGTCGAGCGCCCGGAGCGCGATCCTGGCCCGCGCGCGGGCTCGTAACCTCGGCTGCTTCAGCGCTCGGCGTGCCTTCTCGGGGAGCGCCAGCCGGACCGTCGCGGTCCCGCCCGCCGGCACCGCCCGCGTCGCGCCGGTGAGCCGGAACGCCCGGCCCGGGAGCCGCAGCGAGGCCGACGCGATGGCCGTGCACGGCTCGGCGCCACAGCCCACGGTCATGAGCAGGCGGCCGCCGCGCAGGGTGGCGGCAACGATCCGCGGGTCGGGCGGCGTGAGGTCCGCATCCGCGGCGGCGGATGTCGTCGGAGGCGGCGGGACGGCATGCTGCGCGGCCGCATCGCTGGGGGGCGGGTCCGCGCCTGGGTTTACCGCGGCGCCCGCAGGTGGGCCCGCGGCCGGCGGGGGCGGCGGCGCCGGAGAGCACGCTGTGGCGACGTCGTAGCCGGAGTCCGGCGGGCGTCCCGCGATCGCGTTCGCGTACTGACCCAGGCTCGGCTTCGGGGGTTCGGAGAGGGAGGCGGGATTGAGCCCGGCGTGGAACGGCCAGGCCGTCCTGGTCGTCGCGACGTCGCGCCACTGGAACTGGATGGCCGCGCTGAGCCGCAGCTCGTCGCGAAGCGCCCGCCACGCGCCGGCGGCGGCGTGCACGCGCGCGGCCTGGCAACTGGGGGTGGTGACGAACGGCGAGTTCGCACCGCCGCTCGCCCAGCCCCACTCGGTGATCCAGATCGGAGTGGCGGTGTCTCCGTGCGCGTCCGCGATCTCCCGGACCATCCTCGGAATCTCCACGACCCCCTCGACGTCCTGGCGGTAGGCGTGGATCGCGAGCGCGTCGAAGTACGCCGCCGCGCCCGCGTCGTACAGCCCGTTGAGGTACACGCGGAAGTCCTGCCGGCTCGGCGTGGTGAAGCTCGGCGCGAGGCCGGCCATCACCACCTCCGCTCCCGGGTCGGCCAGCCTGAGGTTCAACTGGGCGTGCTTCAGGAGCTCCACGTACTCGGCCGGGTCAGGCTCGGAATCGCCCTTCCACCACGCCGGGAGGTTCGGCTCGTTCCAGACCTGCCACGCGCGGATGGGCAGCACGGCGCTCCGGCAGGTCCGCGGCAGGCCCGAGCACCAGAACGAGCCGTTCGGCCCGTAGCGCTCGGCCAGCTTGCGCAGGAAGCGGCCCAGGTAGACGGGGTCCGCGGGCGGGACCTGGCGGTCGGTCCGCGCCCCATCCGGCTTGTAGAACTCGGGCGTGCTGAAGACCACCGGCAGGACGC
This sequence comes from Thermoleophilaceae bacterium, assembly GCA_036382905.1. GTDB lineage: Bacteria > Actinomycetota > Thermoleophilia > Solirubrobacterales > Thermoleophilaceae > AC-37. The sequence goes on from DASVPL010000240.1 coordinate 13,640, forward strand.
GCAGCCCCCTGTCGGCCGCGTCCCCGATGATCTGATCGAGCGCCCGCCAGTCGTAGACGCCGGTCGCACTTGCGTTGGTCCACTCGGTCTCGACCTGGCTCCAGAAGACGTGGTGGCGGATCGTCCCGATCCCGGCCGCGGCCTGGCGATCCATGTCCTGCTGGCGCTGCTCGCGTGTGAGGGCGGCGTTGTCGTCGAACAGCGTCCCGAAGAACGGGTCCGGCGCGGCGGCCGCGTGGGCGGGAACGCACATCGCGAGCACGACGATCAGCAGCGTTAGGCCCCGGCAAATCACCCGCGGGGCATCCCCCGAATCGGGGATTCCCGAACCTTAAGTGGAGGCGGCCGGTTCTGCCCCGGCGTCCGCGGAACCCAACCCCGATGCTTGCTACGAGTGTTCCCGTCGGAGTCTGATCTCGGCCACCGGGTCGGTCGATCCGCGGGACACGTCACCGGCGCCACACCCTCCTGTTGATGTCCCCACCGGGCGGATGGTCAGTTCCGGTGGGTGAGCCCGCTGGTTGAAGCCGCTTGACCGGGTCACGGGCTACCCGGGGCGACTGCCCTTACCGGTGTTTAGGCGGCAAGGGCGAACTCGTGAGAGTCCGCACTTATTGGTTCCCGGATCATTTAACGAGGCCAACCGGGGTCCTCGACTCGCCACATCGAGGCAGACAGCTCCACGTCGAAGCTAGTTCGCCCCCTATGTCCGCTCAATGGTAGTCGCGAGCGGTCGCTGCGGCACCGGCGAGGACTGCATGATCGAGCTCGTGGTCTGCCCGAGGGCGGCGAAGCGGTCGATCACCTCCTCGAGGTGCTCCACGTCGCGCAGGTGCGCCTTCATCACGTAGCAGTCGTCGCCGGTCACGCGGTGGCACTCGACGACCTCGGCGGTCTTGCGGGCCACGTCCGCCACGGTCTTCAGCCGGTCCGGCGCCGGGCGCACCCGGATGATCGCCGAGAGCGAGTAGCCGACCGCGCGCGGGTCCACCAGCGCGCCGTACCCGAGGATCGTGCCGTCGTCCTCGAGGCGCTGCACCCGCTCGGCCACGGCCGGCGGCGAGAGCCCGACCCTCCGCCCCAGCTCGGCGAACGTGACGCGCCCCTCGCGCTGGAGCTCGTCGAGAATGAGGCGATCCGTCGAATCGCTGCCGTTACGGGCCGAAGCCCTGGCTTTCAAAGGCACAGCTCGGATACTACCTGTGGATAGAGGGTGCAAACGTGCAATAGCCGACGATGCTTCCGGGCACCATGCGCCGCGAGCCCCCGCCCCAGGTCTACTTCGTCTTCAGCGCGGTCTTCCACTACCTCGGCCCCGCCTTCGCCGTGCTCCTGTTCGCGCGCGTGCAGCCGCTCGGGGTGGCGTGGCTGAGGATCGCCTCGGCGGCGGCGATACTCGGCCTCTGGCGCCGGCGCATCGTGCTCAGTCGCCTCGTGGTGGCGTGGGGAGCGGTGCTGGCGCTGATGAACTGCTGCTTCTACGTGGCGATCGACCGGCTGCCGCTCGGGACGGTCGCCGCGATCGAGTTCCTGCCCGTCATCGTGCTGGCGGCGGCGGGCGCGCGCACGGTGCGCAACGGGGCGGCGCTCGCGCTGGCCGTGCCCGGCGTCTACGTGCTGGCCGACGTGCGGCTCGAGGGCGAGCCACTGGGCGTGGCGCTCGCGTTCGCCAACGCGCTCCTCTTCGCGCTCTACATCGTGCTGGCGCACCGCGTGGCGCAGCACGCGTCGATCGGCGGCATCGACGGCCTCGCCGCGTCGATGCTCATTGCCGCGATCGTGGTCACGCCCATGGCCGGCTGGGCCGCCGTGCCGGCGCTCACGGACCCGGTGGCGCTGGCGGCGGGCGTCGGCGTGGGCGTCTCGTCGTCGGTCATCCCCTACATCGCCGACCAGCTCGCGATGGCCCGCCTCACACGTGCCGCCTACGCGCTGATGGTGTCGCTGCTGCCGGCGACCGCGACGGTGATCGGCGTGATCGTGCTCGCGCAGATCCCGTCGGCGCGGGAGGCCGCCGGTGTCGCGCTGGTGGTCGCCGGCGTGGCGCTCCACCGGGAGGCACGCCCGGCGCGGAACGAGAGCGCTCGCGGGCAGCATCGCGCAGAGCACGAGCAGCCCGCGAGCGCGTGACTACTTGTAGGTCTCAGCGCGGCTAGCGCACGAAGTCGCGCACCTGCCCGAACACGGTGGCGTCGCCGTACAGCCCGCTGTGCGAGAGGCACGCGGTCTGCGTGTTCGTGGCCCCGCCGAGCGCCACGCTCGAATCCGGGTTGATGACCTCGTCGCACGGCGACCACCAGGTCCCGAAGCGCGGGGTGCCGGGGGTCTCGTCGCCCGAGTTCAGCGCGGTCAGGAACGAGGAGCCGATCCGCATCTCGCCGCAGGAGGTGTCGAAGCAGAAGTTCGCGGTGTCGGTCCCGTGGTTGGGCCCGCCGAGCGAGACCCACTCGTCGACCTTCAGATCGCCGCCCAGGTTCTTGACGTAGTAGCGCGACGAGAGCCCGCCCATCGAGTGGCTGATGATGTCCACCTTGGTCGCGCCGGAGGCGGCCAGGATCGCGTCGACCTTGTCGCGGATCTGCGCGGCCGTGGTCGCGTTCGACTGCGCGGTGTTGTAGCTCCAGTTGTTGAGCGACGAGGATGGCCAGCCCGCGCTCTGGAAGCGGCTGATCATGTCCGTCCAGACGGTCCCGCTCGAGTTCCACCCGTGAACGAAGAGGATCGGGTCGTACGGCGTCGTCGTCGTCCCGCCGCCCCCGCCGGGCTTCGCCGCAAGGGCGGACCCCGCCATCACCAGCCACATCGCAGTCGTCGCGCACGCGAGCGCGAGCCCCCGTCCCTTCATGCAATCCCTCCCGTTGTTGAATGCCCCTAAGAAACTGCGGCTGGGAAGTACCCCCGCCCCATGCGGGCCAACCCCCCGACGAATGGGGGTTCTTAGGCGGGTTCGACGGCGAAGACCTCGAGGCCCTTGGGGGCACCCTTCGCCTTGAAGCGGCGCTGGCGCTTGCACTTGAACGCACCGTCCTCGAGGCGATCGCAGGTCGGTCCGGAGATGAGGATCTGGTCCCCGCTGGCGGCGTCCGCCACGCGGGCCGCGATGTTCACGTCGACGCCCAGGTAGTCGCCGCCGATGCGGCGCGGGCGGCCGAGGTGCACGCCGGCGCGCAGCCGCGGCCGGTAGCCGTCCTGCTCGATCGCCGCGACCCGCTCGCGCACGTCGCACGCGGCAAGCACCGCCTCCTGCGGGTCGTTGAAGACGGCCATGAGCCCGTCGCCGAGCCGCTTGACCACGCGCCCGCCGTGCTCGGCCACCGCCGAGTCCTCGGCGCGGCCGACCTCGCGCAGCAGCGCAAGCGACGCCTCGTCGCCGGCCTCGAGCGCCCAGGTCGAGTACTCGACCAGGTCGGTGAAGAGGATCGCCAGCTCGCGGTCACCGCGCCCGCGGCCCTGCTTCTCGGAGATCGCCTGCCAGACCTGGAACGCGCCGAGCCCCAGCTCGCGCAGGGCGCTCGGCCGCTGCTGACCCACCTCGGCGACGCGCCGGGCGAGCACGAGCGAGGGGTCGTCGCCCGCCATCGAGAGCGGGTCCCCCAGCTCGCTGTCGCCCGGCAGCAGGCGCCGGACGGCGCGGGCCGCGTTGAGCACGCGCGGCGAGCCGTCCGCGAGGCGCAGCTTCGCGAGCGCGGCCAGCCGGCCGCCCTCCGCGTCCGCTGCCTCGAGCTCGGCCTCGACCTCCGCCAGCTCGCCGTCGGTGCCGGCCTCGACCTCCGCGGCCTCGCCTTCGACCTCCGCGGCCTCGTCTTCACGTGGCTCGTCGCTCACGCCGTCAAGGGTACGGCCGCTACGCGGGCACGAACGCCTCGCCCCGAAAGCCGTCCGGGTCGAGCCGGAAGCGCAGCTCGGGCGCCCCCGCCGTCTCCATCGACGCGCGCACCCGCTCGGGGTCGGCCGCGTACGCGAGCAGGTAGCCGCCGCCCCCCGCGCCCATCTGCATGACTCCCTCGGCACCGGCGCCGAGCGCGGCGCGCCGCAGCTCGTCCATCCGCGCCGTGGCCATGCCGGGCGCACGGGCGAGCTTCGCGTCCCACTGCTCGTTCATCAGCGCGCCGAAGGCGCCGAGGTCGCCTCGCTCGAGCGCGTCGCGCACCGCGTGCGCGATCTCGACGGCGCGCCCGAGGCTCCGCTCGACGGTGCCGTCGCCGGCCTGGGCCGCCTGCGCCTCGCCGGCCAGCAGGTCCGAGGCCGAGCGCTGCTCGCCCGAGTAGAACAGCAGCAGCCCGTCGTCGAGCGCGCCGATCACCGCCTCGTCGAGCGCCAGCGGCTCGGCGGCCACGACGCCGTCGCGCGCGATCCCGTACGCGCGGATCCCGCCGAACGCCGAGGCGTACTGGTCCTGCTTGCCGACGGTCCGCCTCAGCACGCCGATCTCGATGTCGCATGCCTCCTCGGCCAGCTCCGCCGCGGCGGCCGGGCTCCCGCCCGCGAGCGCGAGCGCCCCGAGCGCGCAGACCGCGTAGGCGCCGGACGAGCCGAGGCCGGTCCCCGGCGGCACGTCGGAGGTCGAGGCCAGCTCGAGCGGGGCGCCGTTCCAGCGCCGCAGCAGCGCCTCGCGCAGGATCGGGTGCTGCACCTGCTCCGGCGCGTCGGCCTCCTCCCACTCCATGTGCTTGAGCCGGATGCGGTCCTGGTGCTCGGTGTTGACGAGCATGAAGACGTGGCGGTCGATGGCCGCGGCCACCACGTAGCCGCCGTTGCGGCCGTACCAGGAGGGCAGGTCGGTGCCGCCCCCGGCGAGCGTCACGCGCAGGGGCGAGCGGGCGAATACGACGGGCACGGCGGCACTGTGACAGTTCGGGCGCGAGGGTGGCCGGGTAAACGGGGGGCGTGGACGACCTCTTGCGGCCGAGCCTCCAGGAGCACGAACCGGCCCAGGCGGACGCGGCCAAGCCGTGGCGCGTCAGCTCCCAGGTCTACGTCGGCTTCTTCGGCGGAGCGCTGGCCGTCGGCCTGATCGCGTTTCTCAACACCTACCGGCTGCGTTGCCCCGACCGCAGCCGCCTGCTGGTGGTCGGGGCGACGCTGGCCGGCTGCGCCGCCACCGCCACGATGCTCGTGCTCGGGATCGAGCGCCCGAGCTTTCAGGTCGGCGGCGTGACCGCCTACGGGCTCGTCTACCTGATCCAGCGACGGGCCGACCGCGCCTTCGAGATCTTCGACGGCGACCACGAGTCGCTCGTGCGCCCCGGCATCGCGGCCGCCCTCGCCGGCTGGTTCCTCAGCCTCAATGTCATCGTGTGGGCCTCGTGATGCGGACCGATGCCGACAACTCCGCACTCCGGATGGCCGAGTACTACCTCGAGATCAACCGGCCGGAGGAGGCGCTGCACGCCCTAGACAGCTCGGGCGTCGCGCTCGAGGAGCCGGGCGCCTGGCTGATCCGCGGCACGGCGCTGTTCGCCCTGGAGCGCCACGACGAGGCGGGCAAGGCCGCCGAGGAGGGGCTGCGCGAGGATCCCGACGACGTCTGGCTGCTGCACCTGCTGTCGATCGCGAAGGAGGCGCTCGGTGACCTCGCCGCCTCCGAGCGGGCGATCCTCGCCGCGCTCGAGCTCGAGCCGGACATCCCGGGGCTCTACACGCAGTACGCGGACCTGCTGATGCGTGCGGGCCAGCTCGACAAGGCGCACGCGGTGATCGAGCGCGCGGCAGCTCTCGACCCCGAGGACCTCAGCGTGCTGCGCGCGCGCATGTCGTACGCGTACGTGACCGGGAAGGCGCGCGAGGGCGAGAAGTGGAGCCGCAAGATGCTCGAGCTGGAGCCCGAGCACCCCGGCGCCCACGGCATGCTCGGCGTGTTCAAGATCGAGCAGGGGTCGGTCATCGGGGCGCGCGAGCACTACGAGACCGCGGTGGCGCTCGATCCGTCCAGCCCCGACGCGCGCGAGGCCACGATCGAGATCCGCACCGCAACGCACCCCGCGATGCTCCCGGCACGCGCGCTCGACCGGCTCGGCGTGGCGGGATCGTGGGTCGCGGCGGTGATCGTCATCACCGCGCTGCGCTCGGTCTCGCCGGGGGCCGGCGCGGTCGCGGGCATCACCTGGGTGACGTTCTGCGTCTACACGTGGGTCGCGCCGCCGATCGTGCGCCGCCTCGTGATTCGGAAGCTCTCGTGACCGACCGGATCGAGGGACTCCGGGCCGCGCTCGAGGCGTCGCCGGACAACGCGGCCCTGCGCGCCGTGCTCGCCGAGACCCTCGCGGACGCGGGGCAGGTCGATGAGGCGCTCGACCACTACGACCGGCTGCTCGAGGCGCGCGCGCTCAGCGGCGAGCAGGCGCTCGTGGCCGGGCGGCTGGCGCTGGCGGCCGAGCGCTACCAGATCGCGGCGCGCTGCCTCGAGCACGCCAAGTCGCAGGGCGCGCTCGAGGGCGTGGCGGACCTCCAGCACGACCTCGAGCGCGGGCTCTCGGCGGGCGGGGATCCGCCCCCGCGCATCGAACGCTCCCCCGCCACCCCACCGGAGCTCCAGCCCGACGAGCTGCTGGACGAGGAGCGGCGGATCACGTTCGCGGACGTGGGCGGCCTCGCGGAGGTCAAGAAGACCATCCACCGCACGATCATCCTCCCGTTCCAGCGGCCCGACCTGTATCTCAAGTACGGGCGCCGCGCGGGCGGCGGCGTGATGATGTTCGGCGCGCCCGGCTGCGGCAAGACGATGCTCGCGCGGGCGACCGCCGGCGAGTGCGGGCTGCCGTTCTTCAACGTACGGATCGAGGACATCCTCGACCCGCACCTGGGCGGCTCGGAGGAGCAGCTCAGCTTCGCGTTCGAGACCGCGCGCGCGAGCGCACCGTGCGTGATCTTCCTCGACGAGCTCGACGCGCTCGCCTACGCGCGGCGCAAGCAGCAGGGCTTCGGGCGCTCGCTCGTGAACGCGATCCTCCAGCAGCTCGACGCGATCGGCTCCGATAACCGCGACCTGCTGATCATGGGCGCGACCAACGCGCCGTGGGACGTCGACGACGGCCTCAAGCGGCCCGGCCGCCTCGACCGCGTGCTGTTCGTCCCGCCGCCCGACGAGGAGGCTCGCGCGCGCATCCTCGAGCTGGGGATGCGCGACCGGCCGACGGAGGGGATCGACATCCGGGCGCTCGTCAAGGCCACGCCGCTATTCAGCGGGGCCGACCTGCGGGCGCTGGTGGAGCAGGCCACCGACGAGGTGATCGACGAGGCGCTCGACTCGGGCGGCGAGCCGCCGATGCGGATGGCCCACCTCGAAAAGGTGCTGCGCGAGATGCGCCCCACCACGCTCGACTGGCTGGCGAGCGCGCGCAACTACGTCCAGTTCGCGAACCAGTCGGGCCGCTACGACGAGGTGGCCGCGTTCCTGCGCTCGCGCGACGCGAAGAAGGCGTTGAAGGAGATCGCGAAGCACGACGAGTAGGGGGCGCCGGCGCGACCGGCAGGCGCGGGTGGCGCCGCGGCCCGGAGGGCCGGGCGCGGCCGGCGGGCGGCTAGCGCCGGCGCGTCCCCATCTCCCGCTCGATCTCGCGCTTCATGTCCTTCTCCTTGAGCGAGCGACGCTTGTCGTAGAGGTCCTTGCCGCTGGCCAGCGCGATCTCGACCTTCGCGTGCTTGCCCTTGAAGTACATGCGCGTGGGCACGAGCGTGAGGCCGCGCTCGGAGACCTTGCCCACCAGCCGCTCGATCTCGCGCCGGTGCAGCAGCAGCTTGCGCGGGCGCTCCGGGTCGTGGTTGTCGCGGGCGGGGTCGTACGGCGCGATGTGCACGTTCTGCAGCCAGACCTCGCCCTCCTCGACCGCCGCGTAGCCGTCCTTCAGCTGCACGCGCCCGGCGCGCACCGACTTCACCTCGGTGCCCATGAGCTGGATCCCGCACTCCCACTTGTCGAGCAGGTTGTAGCGGTGCGAGGCGTTGCGGTTACGGGCTATGTCGCGCTGCGGGGGCATGGCGGCGGGCCTAGTGTGCCGCGTCCGCGGCCAGCTCGAGGTCGGCGCGTCCGCGCGGCGCGTCCACGCGGCCGACCGCCACGCGGAGCGGATCGCCCAGCCGGATGCGGCGTCCGGAGTCGGCGGCGACCAGCGCGGTCTCCTGCTCGTTGATCTCCCACCAGTCACCGCGCATCCGGCGCACCGGCAGGAAGCCCTCGAAGCCCTCGTCGCCGAACTTGACGAACAGGCCCTTCGAGATCACTCCGACCACCTCGCCGTCGAGCTCGAGGTCCCAGCCCGCCTCGGCCAGGCGGCGCTCGAGCAGGAAGGCCATGCAGACGTCGTCGGCGCCGCGCTCGATCTTCATGGCGTCGCGCTCGGCAGTCGAGCTGTGCTCGGCGGCGTCGAACAGCTCGTCGGCGCGGGGAGGCGTGTCGTCCGCGCCGATCGTCGCGAGCAGCGCGCGGTGGGCCACGAGGTCGGGGTAGCGGCGGATCGGCGAGGTGAAGTGGCAGTAGCGCTCGCTCGCCAGCCCGGCGTGGCCGATGTTGCGCGGCGAGTAGTACGCCTGCTTCATGGCTCGCAGCACGAGCGTGCCGAACGAGCGCTTGCCGCGGCCGGACTTCCGGACGTAGCGCGCGATGACGTGGCTGATCTCGGCGGCGGCGTCGCCCGCCTGCTGGGGGCTCATGCCCTCGGGCAGCGGCGGGGTGGGCACGTCGAGCGACTCGAGCTGCTCCGCGAGGCGTTCGACGCCGCGCGGGTCCGGCTTCTCGTGCACGCGGTAGAGCGTGGGCACACGCCGGTCGGCGAGCTGGCCGGCCACCTGCTCGTTGGCGAGGATCATCAGCTCCTCGATCAGCTTGTGCGACTCGGTCTGCTCCTCGTGACCGACGCCGACCACATGGCCACGATCGTCGAACTCGAACACGGGCTCGGCCGACTCGACGGCCAGGGAGCCGCGCCGCTCGCGCTTCTCGCGCAGCGCGGCCGACACCTCGCGCGCGAGCGCCAGCGGCTCGCCCCACGGCTCCTCGGCGCGCTCGGAGCCGGCGAAGATCCGGTCCACCTGGGGGTAGGTCAATCGCGCGTCGCTGCGGATGCGCGAGCGGTGGAACGCGGCCGAGCGCACCTCGGCGCCGTCCATCTCCAGCTCGACCGACACCGCGAGCCGATCCTGACCGCTCACGAGGCTGCACGCGCCGCTCGACAGCGCGTGCGGCAGCATCGGCTCGACCGCGCCAGGGACGTAGACGCTCGTCGCGCGCCGGAAGGTCTCGCGCTCGAGCACGCTGCCGGGGCGGACGAAGGCGCTCACGTCGGCGATGTGGACCCAGACGCGGATGATGCCGCCGTCCTCGCGCGTGGCCGACACCGCGTCGTCGTAGTCGCGCGCGGTGGCCGGGTCGATCGTGAAGGTTGCGAGGCCGGTGAGGTCGGCGCGCGGGGCGTCGTTCGCCGGGGGGTCCTGGGCCGCGTCCTCGGCGGCGCCCTCGACGGCGCGCGGGAACGAGCGCCGCAGCCCGCGCTCGATCATCAGCGCCTCGAGCACGTCGCGCGCCACGTCGGGGCGCCCGAGCCGGCGCACCACGCGCACGCCGCGCTTGCCGGCGCCGAGCAGCACGAGGTCGCCAACCCCCGCGCCCTTCGCGGAGTCGAGCGACACATGGCGCCCGCGTTCGAAGACGGGGCTGGCGACCATGAAGCGGCCGCGCTTCTCGAGGACTGCGACGGTGGGTGCGAGGGAGGCGCCGCGGGGCGTCAACGCGCGGTGCGCGCGACGCGATCGACGGCGACCGGCAGCGCCTCGTCGCGCCGCGTGCGCGGCAGGTCGCGCGCCCTCACCTGCGGCGGGATCCCCTTCTGAGCGAGGTTCTCGCCCTTCGGCAGGTAGTAGCTGCCCACGGTGAGCTCGAGGATGCTGTCGTCGGACAGGAACTCGACCTCCTGGAACACGCCCTTTCCGAAGGTCTTCTCGCCGACCACGGTCGCGCGACCCTTGTCGCGCAGCGCGCCGGTGACGATCTCGGAGGCGCTCGCGCTGCCGCGGTCGACCAGCACCGCCATCGGCAGGTCCGGGGCGAGGGCGGAGCCCTCGGCGTCGAACTTGCGCTCGGCGCGGTTGCGGCCCTTCGTCGAGACGATCAGCCCGTCCTCCACGAACAGGCTCGACACGAGCACGGCCTCGGTGAGCAGCCCGCCGCCGTTGCCGCGCAGGTCGAACACGATGCCGTCGGCGCCCTGCTTGAGCAGCGGCTCGAGCTCCTTGCGCACCGCCGCGTGCGCACCCTCGCTGAACGCGGCGAGCCGCACGTACGCGATCTTGCGCCCACCGCTCTTCTCCATCCTGCCCTTGGCCAGCGGCACGTCGATCTTCGCGCGCTCGACGTCCACGTCGCGCGGCTTCTTCTCGCCGGCCGGCAGGACCGACAGCTTCACCTTCGTGCCCGCCTTGCCCTTGATACGTCCGGTCGCGACATCGCTGGAGACCCCCGCGATCGACTTCCCGTTCACACCGACGATCAGGTCCGACTTGTGGATGCCCGCGCGCGAGGCCGGCGTGTCCTCGAACACCGACACGACCTCGAGGCCCTTGTCGTTCGGCTGCACGGTCACGCCGATCCCCTCGAACTCGGCACTCAGCGCCTGGCGGAATTCCTTCGCCTCGTCGGGCGGGTAGTAGGCCGAGAAGCGGTCGCCGAGCGCCTTCACGATGCCCTTCAGCTCCTGGCCCTCGAGCTTGTCGGTGTCGACCTTCTTGTAGTAGTCGTCCTGGATCGACTCGAGCAGCTCGGCGCGGACGCTGCGCCGGTCCTCGACGAACGCGTCGCGCAGCGGATCGGGCAGCTTGCCGGGGTGGCCGCCGAGCCAGAGGCCGCCGACGAACACGACGATGACGGTCGCGCAGGCGAAGAAAGCTGTGAGGGCGCTACGCACCCGTCGAGATTAGCTGCGCGCCTAAACGCGGAGGAAACGCCGCAGCGTGATGCCGCTGCCGAGCGAGGACACCAGCACGCAGGCCGCCATCAGCATCGCCACGAGCAGCGGGAAGTCGATCGTGTCGGGCGCGGCGAGCAGCGCGAAGCGGTCCGACAGCGGGTCCACCAGTGTCTCCTTCGCGATCAGCAGCATCAGCGCCGCGATCACCCCGCCCATGAACCCGACGACGATCCCCTCGATCACGAACGGCCAGCGGATGAACCAGTTGGTGGCACCCACGAGCTTCATCACCTCGATCTCGCGCCGGCGGGCGAACAGCGACAGCCGGATCGTGTTCGCGACGAGCGCAATCGAGGCGAACACGAACAGGGCGGCCAGCGACGCGGTGAGCGCCTTCACTAGTCCGGTGGCGTCGAGGATCTTGTCGGTGTCGCGCTCGCGGTTGCGGACCTCGTCCACGGCGGCGAGCCGCGAGGTGCGCTCCCCGCTCGGGCCGCGCGGCGCGATGCGGTCGACGATCGCGTTCACGCCCTCGGGATCGCGCGGCGAGACGCGGAACGCGTCCGGCAGCGGGTTGCTCCCGAGCAGCTCGAAGGCCTGCTTGTTGCGCTTGGTCTGCTCCTTCAGCGCCTCCTGCTTGGAGACGAACTCGACCGACCGCACGTTCGGCGTGGCGAGCAGCGCCTGGCGCAGCTGGGTGCGCTGGGCGTCGGTGGAGCCCTGCTTCAGGAAGACGTCGACCACCACGCGCTCGCGAACGTCGTTGGCGGTGCCGGTCGTGGCCTGCACGACCGGGATGAACACACCCAGCACGAGCGCAGTGAGCACGATCGTGATGAGCGCCGCGAGGCTCGGAGCCGCGTTGCGGCTGAGCGCGCGGAACGCCTCCTTGAGGAAAAAGCCGACCCGGGTCACGGGCTAGAGGTCCTCGCCGTAGAGCGCGCGGCGGACCTTCTCCTCGGCGTAGCGGTCGCGGTCGCCGTCGGTGAAGTGCCTGTGGCGGGCGTCGAGCGGCACGTGGTCGGGCTCGAGGTCGCGCTTGACGCGGGTCACGGTCTCCTTGCCGTAGCCGAGCTCCTCGCGGACGCGCATGGCGAACTCCGCCGTGGACTCCTCGGCGCGGTAGAGGCCGGACTCGTCGTCGCGCACCACGCGGCCCTCGCTCAGCTCGATCACGCGGCGGCGCATCTTGTCCACCATCTCGCGGTCGTGGGTGGCGACGACCACGGTCGTGCCGGTCCGGTTGATCCGGTAGATCAGCTGCATGATCCCGATCGAGGTCTCGGGGTCGAGGTTGCCGGTGGGCTCGTCGGCCAGGAGCAGCGGCGGGTGGTTCACGAACGCGCGCGCGATCGAGACGCGCTGCTGCTCGCCGCCCGAGAGCTGGTCCGGGTAGCTGTGGAGCTTGGTGCTCAGACCGACCAGGCGCAGGATCTCCGGCACCTTCTTGCGGATCTGCTGGCGGTTCTCGCCGATCACCTGGAGCGAGTACGCGACGTTCTGGTACACGGTCCGGTTCGGGAGCAGCTTGAAGTCCTGGAAGATCACGCCGATGTTGCGGCGCAGCTTCGGGACCTTCTTGGGCGGGATCTCGCCGAGCTTGCGGCCGGCGATCAGCACCTCGCCGCGCGAGGGCTCGAGCTCCTTCATCAGCAGGCGCGTCAGCGTGGACTTGCCGCAGCCGGTCGGGCCGACCAGGAAGACGAACTCGCCGCGGGTGACCTGAAGCGACACGCGGTCAACGGCGAGCGACCCGCCCTCGTAGACCTTCGTGACCTCGCGCAGCTCGACCACCGGCACGTATGGGCGCTCGGCGTCGGTGCGCACCGGGCGTACGTTCTCGCTCTCGACGACTGCCATGAGCCGCCTTTAATAGCTGGCGAACGCGCCGCAGCCAAGGCGTGCAACGGGTCCTGCAGTCCGTCCTAGGGCGCGACGCGGTAGCGGAGGAACAGGTCCCCCCCGCCCTCGAGCGCCGACACGAGCTCCAGCCCGGTCGGCGGATCGAGCTCCGGCCCCGACACGACCGAGGGCCCGCCGCCGCCCGCCAGCTTCGACGCGACCACCAGGTACAGCTCGTCCACGAGGCCCTCGCGGAGGAGCGTGCCGTTGAGCACCGGGCCGCCCTCGCAGAGGACCGTCTCGACGCCGCGCTCGCGCAGCTCCTCGAGCGCCGGTCGCATCGGGACGATCCCGGCGGCCTCGTCCTTGGGGGTGCGGATGTAGTCGACGCTGGCGAGCACGCCGGCGATCGTCTCGTCGGCGGCGGTCACGCACGTGACGCACGAGTCGGCGTCCTGGAGCAGGGGGACGTTCTCCGGGTCGAGGGCCAGGCGCGCGCTCACCACCACGGCCAGTGGGTCCGCCTCGAGGCCCGCGGCCACGCGACGGTCGCGACGGTCGGGGTCGCGGACGAGGCGCCCGTAGCGCTCGTTGCGCGCGGTGCCCGCGCCGACCATCACCGCGTCGACCTGCGCGCGCAGCTCGTGGAAGAGCGCGCGGTCGTGGGCGTTGCCGATCGGGCCGGAGCGGCCGTCGATCGTGATGCGGCCGTCGGCGGTGGCGACCATGTTGAGCACCAGGTACGGGCGCGACGCGTGCGGGCGGGCGCCGGCGCGCAGCTCCGCCGCGGCCTCGGTGGCCGTGAGCGTGCCGGTGCTGGGGAAGAGGCTCTGGAACTCCACGCGGAGGAGCGTATTCCGAGGAGTGGGCCGAGCCACCTTCTGGCCGGCTGCGTATAACCCGGCGTGATCTTTTTCGCCCCTGTGCGTTACCGCAGGGGAGGGCCGTGACCCCACGCCGACTCATCGAACCCGCTCGTCTCGCCGGATCCGCGCTGCTGCACACGCAGAGCGACGAGCGGCTGGTCGACCTCGCGCGGTCGGGCAACGACCGGGCCTTCGAGGCGATCGTGGCGCGCTACCGCCGGCCGCTCCTGCGGTACTGCCGGAAGCTGCTGCCACCGGAGCGGGCCGAGGATGCGGTGCAGCAGGCGTTCCTCAACGCGTACCGGGCGATCGGCGCGGGCGAGGCCGAGCTGAATCTCAAGCCATGGCTCTACCGGATCGCGCACAACGCTTCGCTGAGCCTCCTGCGCCAGAACGGCTGGAGCCACGAGGAGCTCGACGAGCAGTTCGACGGCGTGCAGCAGCCCCCGCAGGCGTTCGAGCAGCGCGAGCAGGTGCGCGAGGTGGTTCGGGCGGTGCAGGGGCTCCCGGAGCGCCAGCGGGATGCCGTCGTGCTGCGCGAGCTCGAGGGACGCTCGTACGACGAGATCGCGGTGGCCCTCGGCGTGAGCGGAGGAGCGGTCCGGCAGCTTCTCAACCGGGCGCGGACGAATCTGCGGGCTGCGGCCACGGCCCTTACGCCCTTCGACCTCGTCGCCTGGTGCGTCTCCCGTGGCGGCGCCGGCGCCACGGGAGCCGAGCGGATCGCCGAGTTGACGGCGGGCGGCGCGGGTGGTCTTGCCGCTGCCGCGAAGCTCGGAACCGCTCTGGTGGTTGCCGGTGCGGTGGCGGGGGCGGGCACCGGAGTTGGACCGCTGCCGGACATGGTCGGTGGTGGCGGGGATGCAGGGGCCGAGGAGGCCGCCGCGGCCGAGCCCGCCGGCGGCCCGGCCGGCGAGGACGGCCCAGCCACCCGCGTACGGCATGGCCGCGGAGCCGATGGCCGCACGGAGGGGCGCGGGCGCCGCGGCGGCGACGATCGCGCTGGACGCGACCGCTCTCGAAGCGGCTCGGACGACGACTCGGGATCCCGCGGCAGCGGCTCGGGCGGTGGGTCTGACGACGACGATGGCGGTTCCGGTTCGAGTGGCTCAGGCTCAGGCGACGACGACTCGGGCTCGGGTTCCAGCGGCTCGGGCAGCGGCGGCTCGGATTCCAGTGGCTCGGGTTCCAGCGGATCGGACTCGAGCGGCTCTGGCTCGAGCGGCTCGGGCACCAGCGGCTCGGGTTCCAGCGGCTCCGGGACGAGCGGCTCCGGCTCGGACTCCAGCGGATCGGGCCCGGGGCCGGACTCGCGTTCGGGCTCGGGTGACTCCGGCACGAGCGGCTCCGGCTCCGGCACGAGCGGCTCCGGCTCCGGGTCGGGCTCGAATTCGGGCTCCGGCTCCGGCCTCAGTTCCGGCTCCGGCTCCGAGTAGCACTCCGGCTCCGGCCTCAGTTCCGGCTCCGGCGGCGAGTAGCACTCCGGCTCCGAGCGGCGCCCCGGCGCGTCGCTCCCCCTCAGCGTGAGCTTTCCGTCGCCGCTGCGTTCCAGGAGCAGACGGCCGGGATCGACCGGCTCGTGAGACCCCCAAGTTCAAACCGAGGAGCACACGATGAAGAGGACCATCCTGAGAGGCACCGTCGTGGCCGCCGCGCTTGCGCTCATGCTGCCGGCCGCCGCCTCGGCCAGCAGAGGCGACCGCGACGGCGACAAGATGTCCGACCGCTGGGAGGGCAAGCACGGGCTGCGCGTCGGCAAGGACGACGCCCGCCGCGATCCCGATCGAGACCGGCTGTCGAACCTCAAGGAGTTTCGGCTGAAGACGAACCCCCGCCGCGCCGACACCGACGGCGACGGCCTGCGAGACGGCGACGAGCGCCGTACCCGCAACGACGCGCGCGACCGCGACAGCGACGACGACGGCGTGCGCGACGGCGACGAGGTGAACGGGACCGTCGCGAGCTTCGACTCGGCGACGGG
>DASVPL010000241.1:0-6910 GCA_036382905.1 Thermoleophilaceae bacterium
TGAGGGCCACTCGCGCGCGTGGTGCGCGCCGAGGACGGCGAATATCGGCCGCCCGTCGCGCCCGCCGACGTTGCCGCCCAGCTCCACGCCCTCGATCGGCCGGCCCTCGAGCGACTTGCCGATCTCGACACGGCGCGCGACCGCCGGGTACTTGTCGACGATCCCCTTCAGGTCGGTCCCGTAGTCGGCGAGCGTGCGGTACGAGTCGCGGCCGCTCGGCAGCGCGGATGCCCGGATCGATCCCGCGTAAGCGCGGTCGGCGCGGAAGCTGGCGAAGTCGGCCTTGCGCAGGTCGGGCACGACCGTGCGATAGGTGAACCCGGCCGCGAGCAGGCGCGTGCGCTCGGCGGCCGAGTAGAGGACGACGTCCGCGCCGCTCGCGTCGACCGCGTGCGTGACGTCGAGCCCGGTGGCCTCGAGCTGCGCGATCGTGCGCCCGGCGCCGAGCGGCACGTGCACGATCGCGGGCGGCTCGCGCTCCGCGGCCGGAGCGGGCGGCTGGTAGAAGCCGATCTTCAGCTCGGCGCTCGCGCCGGAGCCGGTGCGCCGGCACGCCTGCGCCACGATCGCGCGGTTCGCCGGCGCCAGCGCGACCGCCTGCTCGCTGCGGCCCGCGGTCGCCCCGGCGTTGTGCAGCCGGCCGGTCTTCGCGTCGAAGAGCGCGAGGTCCCAGTCGCCGGCGGAGCCCGTCAGCCTGGCCGTGGTCACTCCGGCCGCCTTCGGCGCGACCGTCTCGCGCGCGACGCCGGGCGTGCCGGCCGGCAGCAGCCGCGCCTGGCACGTGCGCTCGACCGCCCGCTCGACGGTCACGGGCAGGGCCTGCGCGGCGGGTGCAGCGGTCAGCGTCGCCGATGCGGCGAGTGCGGCAACCACGGTGCGCCTCCCGAGCACGCGCGAAAGACTACGGATCGGCAGTCGGGCCGGCGCCTACTGCCCGAGCGTCAGGGTCTTCGGCCGCGTGCGATCCGCGCCCGGCGCGCCCGACGCGGTCACGCGGACCGACACCTTCGCCCCGCGCGCGAAGCGCTTCGCCAGGTCGCTCCGGAACCGGATCGCCAGCGTCCGCGCCGGCGCGCCCCCGGTCAGGATCTGCTCGGCCGTCGTGAGCCGCACGAGGCGCCCGCGCGTGTCGCGCAGGCTCACCCGCGCGACCACCCGGCAGATCCGGTCGCACGCGGCGCCGATCTCGATCCGGCGCTTCCCGAGGCTCGCCCTGCCGCCGCTCAAGGTAAGCCCCGGCGGGCACACCGGCCGCGGGCTGCCCGGCTCGCCGAACACCTGGACCCGGTGGTTGTCCTCGTCGCTGATGTAGATGTTGCCGGCGCAGTCGCCGCCCGCGTTGTAGGGCTCGTCGAACTCGCCCTGGCCGGAGCCGCCGGTCCCGTCGCCGCCGTTCACGCCCCAGTTGCGGATGAACAGCCCGTCGGTGGTGAGCACGACCACGCGGTTGTTGTTCGTGTCGGCCACCCAGAGGCGGTTGCGGTTGTCGACCGCGCAGCCGTACGGGAGCCTGAACTCGCCCGGGCCGGTGCCGAACCCGCTGGCCGGCCCGCCGGGCTTGCCGAAGGTCGCCAGCACCCGCCCGTCGGCGTTGGCGAGCTTCACGATGCGGTGGTTCACGTCGTCGGCGACGTAGATCGTGCCGGCGGAGTCCGAGCAGATCCCGCGTGGGGAGTTGAACTCACCGACGCCCTCGCCGTAGCTTCCGTCGCCGCCGTTGGCGCCGAGCGTGAGCAGCAGCTTGCCGTCGTTGTCGAACTTCAGGACGCGGGCGTTCTCGTGGTCGGCCACCCAGACGTTGCCGAACGGGTCGGTGGCGAGCCCGCGCGGCTGGTCCATCTCGCCCGGGCCGACACCGGCCGTGCCGTCGCCGCCGTTGCGGCCCCACATGCGCACGAACCTGCCCTCCGGCGTGAACTTCTGGATGCGGTTGTTCTGGGTGTCGGCGACGAAGAGGTTGCCGAGCGCGTCCGCGTCCACGTCGTACGGGAGCTTGAAGCGTCCGGGCGCCTGGCTCCAGCCGCGCTTGGCGAACGCCTGGAACGGCAGCACCTCGCCCGTTGGGCTGAAGCGCTGGATCCGGTTGTTCTGGCTGTCGGCGACCCAGACGTTGCCCGCGTTGTCGGTCCCGATCCCGTCCGGAAGGGCGAACTGGCCCGGCGCCTTGCCCTCCTGGCCGCCGAACTGGCGCAGGAAGGCCGGGTCGGCTGCCGCGGGCGCGGCGGCCGCCAGGCAGGCGGCGAGGACGAGCGCTGCGGCGAGTGCGCGAAGCACGGCGCGGCAGGTTAGCGCGCTACCTTCGCGCCATGCGCCTGCCCGATCGCAGGGGGCTGATCGCTCCGGCGCTCATCGTCGCGCTGGCGCTGGCCACCGTCTACGTCCAGTACCGCGGCCTGCTCGTGGACTCGGCCGGACGCGACCCGCAGCAGTTCATCGAGGTGGACCTGCGCGATCGCCACGACGCGATCCTCGACCACACCCAGGGCGATCCCTGGCGCTACCGCCTGCTGTCGGAGTGGGGGGCGGAGGGGTCGCTGCGCGTGGCCGACGCGGGCGGCTTCGAGAAGCCCGCCGTGGTCGGCTTCCTCGGCTTCCGCGTGCTCCAGAACCTCGCGATCTTCTGGCTGATGTGGCTCTACCTGCGCCGGCTCGGGATCGGCTGGTACGAGAGCCTGTTCGGACTCGGGCTGCTGGCGTGGGGCTTCACCCAGGCGCTCTTCCACCAGGCGATGTCGTTCAACACCTACGGCGACATCGTGTTCTACCTGGCGGCGGGCCTGCTGATCCTGAACCGCAGGTGGTGGTGGATCGTGCCGCTCAGTGTGGTCGCGGCGGTGAACCGGGAGACGAGCGGGTTGATCCCGGTGATGCTGATGGCCCTGGCGTGGCCGCTCGGCTGGCGCAGCGAGGAGGGTCGCCGGGCGCTGCGGATCGGGGCGGTCGCGCTCGCCGCCTTCGCGGTCAGCTACGGGATCGTCAGGCTCGCGGTGGGGTCGGGCTTCTTCATCAAGGCCGACGGGCAGGACCCCGGACTCGAGCTGCTCGACTACAACGTCACGCGCGGCCAGACGTGGGACTTCGTCTTCCAGACGCTGAACATCCTGCCGCTGCTCGCCCTGCTGGCGTGGCGGCGCTGGACGCCGGAGCTGAGGGCGTTCGGGCTGGCGATCGTCCCCGCCTGGATCGCGATCCACGTGTTCACCTCGGTGCTGGCGGAGTCGCGCCTGCTGCTCGTGCCGCTGGCGCTCGTGTTCATCCCGGGCGTGCTGGCGGGGCTGGGCGCTCCGCGCGGCGAGCCAGAGCCAGCCCGAACGTGAGCAGCGCCGCGCCCAGCGCGAGGAACGCGAGGTCGAACGCGAGCTCCGAGTCGCCCTCCTTCACGTGGTGCAGGGTGAGGATGTGGTGGTCGACGATGCCCTCGACCAGGTTGAACGCGCCCCATCCGGCCAGCATGAGGCCGAGCAGGCGGCGGCCGATCCACGTGCGGCCCGCCTGGCTGTCACGCCACAGCAGGTAGAGGCCAGCCGCCACCGCGAGCCAGGTGGCGAGGTGGAACAGGCCGTCGGCGAGCGTGTTCGCCTCGAGCCCCGCGACCGTCGTGGTCGGATGGCTCCCCTCGTCGCTCAGCAGGTGGTGCCACTGAAGGATCTGGTGCAGCACGATGCCGTCGACGAACCCGCCGAGGCCGATCCCGAGGAGCCAGCCGGCGGCGCTGGGGTGACGGGCCGAGCGAGCCTCTGAGAGCGTGTCGCTGGCTGGGCGCACGCGGAGCACCTACCCGATAGCCACTCGTACGACCCGCGATGCATCGCGAATCCCGAAGCCGAAGGTCGGGGGTTCGAGCCCCGTCGCACGCAGTGCAGACTCGCGGTCAGCGCGTCACGTAGGAGCGAGCAACCGCTAGCAGTTCAGCCGCCGCCTGCCTCAGTTCGTCAGTTCCGAGATCGGACGCGACACCCGCGGCGTAGGAGACGTCGTGCCGCGCGTCGCGATGGAGGTCGAGCCGCTCGAATAGCTCAGCGTGGTTGCCTCCGAGCACCCGCTCGGCCTCCTCGAGGCGGCGCATGTGTCCGCCTGAACCAGGAGTCACCCGGCGACCGGCGGCAAGCAGGATCGCCTCGAGCATCGAGATGCACGCTTGCCAGCAGAGGATCTGCCTCGAGTCGAGCCCGACTCGATCCGCATCGGCAAGGAAGCCCTCCGCTTTCTCGAGGAAGACTCGTGCGAACGCGGGATCTGCGGGCACGGGTTCGATGCGCGCGTCAGTCATAGGTGCCCCAGGGGCTTCCCGCGAGGACGACATGCGGCTCCGCCAGGATCTTCTCCAGAAATCCGTCGCCGGCGGCGCGGCGCTTGCGGAACTCCTCAGGCGAGAGGACGACGGTGTCGATCCGGCGCCCGACGGCCCGACCGATCTCGCGAGTCGAGCGCCGCAGCCGGGTCACGTCGGGCCGGCCGACCACGAGGAGGTCGATGTCGCTGTCGGGACCTGCCTGGCCGCGAGCCCACGAGCCATGAATCAAAGCGGCGTCGACATTCGGCTCGCCCTCGAAGAGCTGACGAAGCTGCGACTCGATCCCGACCGTCAGCTCCAGCAGACTGCGCAGCGGCCGGTACAGCGGACTTTTCGTAACGGCTCGAAAGCGGTGGGGTCGCCGAGTATCGTCGCGATCGACTAGGCCCGCCGCCACAGCCCGCTGCAGCTCTCGGTGCACCGAGGGCCGAGGCGCCCCGATCGCCGTGGCGAGTTCGTCGGACGACCAATTTCGCCGCGGGTTGAGGGTCAGGGCCCCTAGCAGTCGAACCTGCGCCTCCGATCGAAAAAGCGGCAAGAACGGAGGCACTGGCTGTCGCATTACTGAGATTTATATCTCAATAATCAGACGGCCAATTCCCAACTGGGGGTAGTTTCGGGTGACCTACTCGACCTTCAGCAAATCCACGACGAACACCAGCGTGGAGTTCGGCGGGATCGTCGGCGGCTGGCCCTGCGGGCCGTAGGCGAGGTCGGGCGGGATGATCAGCTTGCGCCGCCCGCCCTCCTTCATGCCCGCCACGCCCTCGTCCCAGCCGGGGATGACCATCCCCGCGCCGAGCTCGAACGGGAACGGCTCGTTCCTGTTCCAGGACGCGTCGAACTCGGTGCCGCCGTCGTAGAGCACGCCGACGTACTGCACGGTCACGCTGTCGCCCTTCTTCGCGACGGCGCCCTTGCCCTTGACGATGTCCTCGGTCTCGAGCTTCGACGGCGGGTCGCCCTCTGGGACCTCGACCTTCGGCTTCTGCCCGAGCTTCTTGGGGTCGCCGCCCTCGACCACGGGGGGCGCGGTCTGGGTCGGCTGGGCCGCGTCGGCGGGTGGGATCGTCTCGGTGGTGGCGGAGCCGCTGCCCTCGTCGTCGTCCCCGCAGGCGGGGAGGGCGAGCACGGAGGCGAGCAGGGCGAGCAGGAGCAGGAGGCGTGAGCGTGTCATCGGCGCGAGGCTACAACGCTCGCCCCCGGCGACGGAGGTAAGAACCGCCCGCGCGGGCGCACCAAGGGGTTCATGATCGAACTCCTGAGCAGCAACGGAAACGGACACGCGCCCGCTGCGATCGACGTGCCGCGGGCGGAGCGTGCGGCGGCCGAGCTCCTGGCCGCGCTCGGTGTGGACCTCGAGGCCGAGAGCACGCGGGAGACGCCGCGGCGGCTCGTCGGCGTCTACAGCGAGCTGCTGGCGCCGCGCCCCTTCAACGCCACCACGTTCACCAACGACGACGGCTACGACGAGCTCGTGGTCGCGCGCGGGATCCCGTTCCACTCCCTCTGCGAGCACCACCTGCTGCCGGTCACCGGCGTCGCGCACGTGGGCTACCTGCCGGGCGAGCGGATCATCGGCCTGTCGAAGCTCGCCCGGGTGGTCGAGCTGTTCGCTCGGCGGCTCCAGGTGCAGGAGCGGCTGACCAAGCAGGTGGCCGATTGGCTCGAGCGCGAGCTTGCTCCGCGCGGGGTCGGCGTGGTGCTCGAGGCCGAGCACATGTGCATGTCGCTGCGCGGCGTGCAGAAGCCCGGCGCCAGCACCGTCACCTCCGCGCTGGGCGGCCTCGTGCGCGACGACTCGCGCACCCGCCAGGAGTTCCTGACGCTCACGGGGCGGAGCTAGCCGGATGACCGCGGTCGCGCTCGCGCCGACCTATGCTCGCCACGTGGAGCGCGCAATCGACCACCGCGACCTCGCTCCCGACAGCCCCTCCCGCGCGTGGATCGCGGCGCTCCAAGCCGACGGGCCCGTGCGCGACCAGGCGATCGCTCGGCTGCACGAGCTGCTGCTGCGCGGCGCGCGGTTCGAGCTCGCGCGGCGGCGGGCCGCGCTCTCGCACGTGCGCGGCGAGGAGCTCGAGGACATCGCGACGCAGGCGGCGGACGACGCACTGATGGCCGTGCTCCGCAAGCTCGACGACTTCCGCGGCGCGAGCCGCTTCACCACCTGGGCCTACAAGTTCGCGCTGCTCGAGGCCGGCGTGCGGCTGCGCCGCCGCGCCTGGCAGGACCGCGAGGTCGTGCTCGAGCCCGAGAGCTGGCCGGCGTTCGCGGACGGCGGCGCCTCGCCGCAGCGGGAGCTCGAGCAGGCGGAGCTGCTGCAGGCGCTCCAGCGCGCCGTCGCGACCGCGCTCACGCCGCACCAGCGCAGCGTGTTCGCCGCGCTCGCGCTCAACGGGGTGCCGATCGACGTGCTCGCCGAACGTCTCGACACCACTCGCGGCGCGCTCTACAAGACTCTTCACGACGCCCGCCGGAAGCTCCGCGCGGAACTCGAACGGGAGGGAATGGCATGAGCGACGACGCTCGCGAACGGCTCGCCCGGCTGCTGGGGCCCGCGGGGCCCGAGGTCTCCTGCGAGACCTGCTTCGAGGTGCTCGACGAGTACGTGGA
>DASVPL010000242.1:0-10606 GCA_036382905.1 Thermoleophilaceae bacterium
CAGGCGAAGCTGGGTCCGCGACGAGCATCCACACCATGGCCGCACTTACGCAGAACAAGATCCGGATCCGGCTGAAGGCCTACGACCACTCGGCGATCGAGACGGCCGCGCGCGAGATCGTTGAGACCGCGACGCGCACCGGCGCGACGGTGTCGGGGCCGGTCCCGCTGCCGACCGAGAAGAACGTGTACTGCGTGATCCGCAGCCCGTTCAAGGACAAGGACTCGCGCGAGCACTTCGAGATCCGCACGCACAAGCGGCTCATAGACATCCTCCAGCCCACCCCGAAGACCGTCGACTCGCTCCAGCGGCTCGACCACCTCCCGTCGGGCGTGGACATCCAGATCCAGCTCGTCTAGGCCGATGGCTGCGCTGCTCGGCAGAAAGCTCGGGATGACCCAGGTCTTCTCTGAGGACGGAACGGTCCAGCGGGTAACGGTCGTCGAGGCCGGTCCGTGCCACGTGACCGGTGTCCGCAGCTTCGATCGCGACGGCTACGAGGCCGTGCAGCTCGCGTTCGGGGACATCAAGGAGAAGAACCTCACGAAGGCCGAGCGTGGGCATCTCGCGAAGGCCGACGCGCCGGCGCTGCGCCGCGTCAAGGAGTTCCGCGACGAGGCGGGCGAGCTGACCGTCGGCGAGGTCGTGAGGGCCGACGTCTTCCAGGTCGGCGACCGGGTCAAGATCTCCGGGATCTCGAAGGGCAAGGGCTTCCAGGGCACCATCAAGCGCCACAACTTCTCGCGCGGCCCGGTCTCGCACGGCTCGCACAACGTGCGCGCTCCCGGCTCGATCGGCGCCTCCGCCACGCCCTCGCGCGTGTTCAAGGGCATCCGTGGCCCCGGCCAGATGGGCAACAAGCGCGTCACGCAGAAGGGCGTCGAGGTCGTGGACGTGCGGCCCGACGAGAACCTGCTGCTCGTGCGCGGGTCGGTCCCCGGCCCGCGCGGTCAGATCGTCGAGATCAGGACGGACTCGTAGTGGCCGCGCCCAAGGCTCCCTACCTCGGCAAGTCCGGCAGCGTCGACCTCGACACCGAGGTCTTCGGCGAGGAGTTCCACATGGCGCTCGTCCACGAGGCCGTCAAGGCCGAGCTGAACGCACGCCGCCGCGGCACCGCCTCCACGCTGACCCGTGGCGAGGTGGCGATGACCACCGCCAAGGCCTTCCGGCAGAAGGGCACCGGCCGCGCCCGCGCCGGCGCGCTCTCGACCCCGCAGCGGACCGGCGGCGGCATCGCGTTCGGCCCGAAACCGCGCGGCTACAAGGTGAAGGTCAACCGCAAGGCCCGCCGGCGCGCCATGCGCGCGGCGCTGACCCAGCACGCCGAGCGCGGGACGATCGCCGTGGTCGATCCCGCGGACTTCGACGCGCCCGCCACCAAGCGCGCCGCCGAGGGGCTCGCCGGCTTCGGCGAGGGCCACGCGCTCGTGGTGCTCGCTCGCGAGGGCGAGGAGACCGCGGTCAAGTCCTTCCGCAACCTCACCGGCGTCACGGTGCTGCCGTCCGACAACGTTGGCGTCTCCGACGTGGTGCGCGCACGGCGGCTGATCGTCTCGCCGAGCGCGCTCGAGCGGATCACCACGGTCGCGAAGCCGCCCACGATGTCGTCGCACGTCGAGCGCACGGGGGCCGCGGCATGAACGCCCGCTCCGTCCTCATCAAGCCGATCGTCTCGGAGAAGAGCTACGCGCTGCTCGCGGCCAACAAGTACACCTTCCGCGTCCACTCGGACGCGCACAAGACGCAGATCCGCCAGGCGGTAGAGGAGATCTTCGGTGTGCGCGTGCTCGAGGTGCAGACGATGAGCGTGAAGCCGAAGCCCAAGCGCCGCGGCTGGAGCTCCGGTCACACGCGCGCCTGGAAGAAGGCGATCGTGAAGCTGCACGACGAGGACAGCATCGAACTCTTCGAGGGCCAGGAGCTCGCCGAATGACCCTGCAAACCTTCGCATCCCCGCGTCCTCGGGTCTCGCCGTGCGTTGCACGGCTTCAACCCTGCGTCCTCGGTCTGCTCGGTTTTCGGGCCCACGATCGAGCTCCTACGGAGCTGGCCGAGTAATGGCCCTCAAGCGCTACAAGCCGACCAGCCCCGGGCGCCGCTTCGCGACGTTCCAGGACAACTCCGAGGTGACCAAGAAGGAGCCGGAGAAGCGGCTCACCCAGGGCATCAAGAAGAGCGGCGGGCGCAACACGCACGGGCGGATCACCTCGCGCCACCGCGGCGGCGGGGCCAAGCGCCGCTACCGCATGGTCGACTTCAAGCGCCGCAAGGACGGCGTGCCCGCGCGCGTGGCCGCGATCGAGTACGACCCGAACCGCAGCGCCTACATAGCGCTCCTCAACTACGCCGACGGCGAGAAGGCATACATCCTCGCGCCGGCGCGGCTGCGGGTGGGGGCGACGGTCGTGAGCGGGCCCGGCGCCGAGATCCAGCCCGGCAACTGCCTGCCGCTGCGCAACATCCCGACCGGCACCACGATCCACAACGTCGAGCTCGAGCCGGGCCGTGGCGGGCAGCTCGCCCGCTCCGCCGGCGCGGCCGTCCAGCTCATGGCGAAGGAGGGCGCGCGGGCAACGCTGCGCCTCCCGTCCGGCGAGATGCGCACGGTGCCGATCGAGGCGCGCGCGAGCATCGGGGCGATCGGCAACGCCGACCACCAGAACATCTCCGTGGGGAAGGCCGGTCGCAGCCGGCACAAGGGCAAGCGCCCGCAGACGCGCGGCACCGCGATGAACCCGGTGGATCATCCGCACGGCGGCGGCGAGGGATCGACCACGCCCGGCCGGCACCCGGTCACGCCGTGGGGCGTCCCGACGCTCGGCTACCCCACACGCAAGAAGCGCAAGGAATCGGATCGCTACATCGTCCGCCGCCGCAGGCGCGGGAAGGGCAAGAGGTAACGGGTCATGTCACGTTCTTCCAAGAAGGGGCCGTGGGTCGAGGAGCGCCTGATCGATCGGATCGAGGCGATGAACTCCAGCGGCAACAAGCAGATGATCAAGACGTGGTCGCGCGCGTCCACGATCTTCCCCGAGATGGTCGGGCACACGATCGCGGTGCACGACGGCCGCAAGCACGTGCCGGTCTTCATCTCCGAGTCGATGGTCGGGCACAAGCTCGGCGAGTTCGCTCCGACGCGACTGTTCCGCGGCCACGCCGGCGGTGACAAGGCGAGGATGCGTTGATCGACGAGGAGCGCAAGGACGAGGCGACCGACGCCGAGGTGGAGGCCGCCGAGGACGAGTCGCGCGCCGCCGAGGCCGAGGCCGAGGCGGGCGAGGTCGCGGAGGACGCCGAGGCGACCGAGCCGGAGGCGAAGCCCAAGCGCCGCCGCCGCAAGAAGGCCGACGACGTGAAGGAGGAGGCCGCCGCCGAGGACGCCGAGGCTGAGGCCGCCGAGGTCGACGGCGAGCCCCCCGCCGAGGACGAGAAGGCGCGGCCCAAGCGCCGCCGCGGCGCCGCCGAGGTCACGGCGGGCGCCAAGAAGCCGGCCCGCCGGCGCCGCTCGCCCGAGGAGGTCGTGACCGTCCGCGCGAAGGCCAAGTACGTGCGCACCGCCCCGCGCAAGGCGCGGCTCGTGATCGACCACATCCGCGGCAAGTCCGTCGACGACGCGCGTGCTTTACTCCTGACCACGCCGCGCGCGGCTTCGCGGGACGTCCTGAAGCTCCTGGACTCCGCAATCGCCAACGCGGAGAACAACCACGAACTGGTCGCCGACGAGCTCGTGGTGGGCCGGGCCTACGTCGACGAGGGCCCGACGCTCAAGCGCTACCGTCCGCGCGCGCTGGGGCGGGCCACACGAATTCGCAAGCGGACGTCGCACATGACCATCGAGCTCACCAACCAGATCGAGAACGGCCGCCGCCGGAACGGGGGCAAGCGCTAGCCATGGGTCACAAGGTCCGCCCGGAGATCCTGCGCGTCGGCTACATCCACGACTGGAAGTCGACCTGGTTCAACGAGAAGGAGTTCTCGGACTACCTGATCGAGGACGTCCGCATCCGCGATCACATCGAGACCAAGCTGGCCCACGCCGGCCTCTCCGACATCACGATCCGCAAGGACACGAACGAGGTCGAGGTCAACATCAACACGGCCCGGCCCGGCATCGTGATCGGCAAGTCCGGCAGCGAGGTCGACGCGCTCCGCCGCGAGCTTCACAAGATGACCGGCAAGTCGGTCAAGGTGAACATCCTCGAGATCAAGCGCCCCGAGCTCGACTCGAAGCTCGTCGCGCAGTCGGTGGGCGAGCAGCTCCAGAACCGCGTCGCCTTCCGCCGCGCGATGAAGCGCGCGCTCACCTCCGCCATGCGTTCCGGCGCGAAGGGCGTGAAGATCCAGGTCTCCGGCCGCCTCGGAGGCGCCGAGATGGCGCGCACCGAGGGCTACTCGGACGGCCGCGTCCCGCTGCACACCCTGCGCGCCGACATCGACTTCGGCTTCTACGAGGCGCGCACCACCTTCGGCCGGATCGGCGTGAAGGTCTGGATCAACAAGGGCGAGATCATGCCCTCCGGCTTCGCGCAGGACCTCACCGAGATCGAGGCGCCGCAGCAGGCGCGCGTCGGCAGCGGCGGTCCCGGTGGCCGCGGCGGTCCCGGCGGACCCGGCGGTCGCGGCGGCGGCCCGGGTGGTCGCGGCGGCGGCCCCGGTGGACGTGGCGGCCCCGGCGGACCCGGCGGTCGCGGTGGCGGCCCGGGTGGTCGCGGCGGCGGTCCGGGTGGTCGCGGAGGCGGCGGCGGACGCGGGCCCGGTGGCCCCGGCGGTCGTGGTGGCTCCGGCGGCGGTCCGGGTGGACCGGGCGGTCGCGGTGGCTCTGGCGGCGGTGGACGCGGACCCGGCGGTCCCGGCGGCGGGCGTGGTCCCGGCGGCGGTGGCGGGCGCGGTGCCGGCGGTCCCGGTGGCGGCGGCGGCCGTGGAGCCGGCGGCTCCGGCGGCGGCCCCAGCCGTGGCGGTCAGGGTGCTCAGTCCGGCCCGCGGCCCCAGGGTGGCGAGGGCGGCGCGAGCGGCGGCACGATGGATCCGAGCCGAGGTAGCTGATGCTCCAGCCGAAGCGAGTCAAGCACCGCAAGCAGCACAGGGGACGCAGGGCCGGCTACGCCAAGGGCGGCACGCGCGTCGAGTTCGGCGAGTACGGGTTGAAGGCTCTCGACCGCGGCTGGATCACCAACCGCCAGATCGAGGCCGCCCGAATCGCCATGACCCGCAAGATCAAGCGCGGCGGCAAGGTCTGGATCAACATCTTCCCGGACAAGCCGATCACGCAGAAGCCGGCCGAGACCCGCATGGGCTCCGGCAAGGGCTCGCCCGAGGGCTGGGTCGCCGTGGTCAAGCCGGGCCGCGTGATGTTCGAGCTCGCCGGCGTGCCGGAGGACCTCGCTCGCGAGGCGATGCGCCTGGCCGGCCACAAGCTTCCCGTCAAGACCAAGTTCGTCATGCGCGAGGGGGCTGGTCCCCAGTGAAGGGCGCGGAGGTACGCGACATGGCCGACGACCAACTCGCCGAGTTCGTACAGCGCTCGCGCCAGGAGGTCTTCAACCTGCGCTTCCAGCATGCCACCGGCCAGCTCGAGAACACGAGCCGGATGGGGCAGGCCAAGCGCGATCTCGCCCGCGGTCTCACGATCGCGCGGCAGCGCAACCTCGACATCGACGCCGAGCTGAGGAGGCAGCGCGACAGTGCCTGACGAGGCGACCATCAAGCAGCGCGTGGAGGAGCGTGAGGAGCGCCGGCGCAAGAACGCCGCCGCCCGCAGCCGCACGCGCGCGAAGCAGAAGGAGAAGCGGGCCGCCACGCGAGCCGAGGCTCCGCCCGAGCCGGCCGTTGAGGGCAAGCAGCACGGCCCCGGCCGCCCGAAGGTGCGCCAGGGCGTGGTGATCTCGGACAAGGCCGACAAGACGATCAGCGTCAAGATCGACATCGCCCGCCGTCACCGCACCTACAAGAAGATCGTCCGCCACTCGACCACCCTGCACGCGCACGACGAGCGCAACGACGCTCACACGGGCGACACCGTGCGCGTGGTCGAGAGCCGGCCGCTCAGCCGCACCAAGCGCTGGCGGCTCGTCGAGGTCGTGGAGAGGGCGCGCTAGTGAGGCCCTCCGCTCACTCGACCGGCACTGCCGCGGCTGCGAACACTGCGCCCGGCGTCGTCCTCGGTCGCGCGAATAGCGCTGCTATTCGCCGCTCCCTGCGTCCTACCCGGGCTTGGTTCTCGCTCGCGTCAGCACCAGTCGAGCTCACGGAGGACCTCCGATGATCCAGCCGGAGACCAGGCTGCGCGTCGCCGACAACACCGGCGCCCGCGAGATCCTCTGCATCCGCGTCCGCGGCGGCTCGCACCGCCGCTACGCCGGCGTCGGCGACATCATCGTCGGCACGATCAAGCAGGCCACGCCGCACGGCTCGGTCCGCAAGGGCGAGGTCGTGACCGCGGTCGTGGTCCGCACGCGCAAGCAGTTCGGCCGCGACGACGGCACCTACATCGCGTTCGACGAGAACGCCGCCGTGCTGATCGACCCGCAGAACAACCCGCGCGGAACCCGCGTCTTCGGCCCCGTCGCGCGCGAGCTGCGCGACCGCAACTTCATGAAGATCGTCTCGCTCGCTCCAGAGGTCCTCTAGGCCGATGCCCTCGCGCATCCGCAAGGACGACGTGGTGAAGGTCATCTCCGGCAAGGACAAGGGGAAGACCGGCCGCGTGCTGCGCGTCGAGCCGCGCCGCGACCGCGTGTTCGTGGAGGGCCTGAACATCCAGAAGCGGCACACGCGCCCGCGCACGATCCGCGACGCCTCGAAGGGCGGCCAGGTCGGCGGCGTGGTGGAGAAGGAGGGGCCGATCCACATCTCCAACGTGATGCCGCTCGACCCGGGCAACGGCGAGGCCACCCGCGTCAGCCACACGATCGAGGAGGACGGCCGCCGCGTGCGCGTAGGCAAGCGATCCGGGACGGCGTTCGAGTGATGGCCACGACCGAGGCGAACATCGTCCCGCGCTTCAAGACGCAGTACGAGCAGGAGATCAAGCCCGCTCTGATCGAGCGCTTCGGCTACTCGAGCTCGATGCAGACGCCGCGCCTCCTGAAGATCACGCTGAACATGGGCGTCGGCGACGCCAAGCAGGACTCGAACATGCTCGAGGCCGCGCAGACGCAACTCGGCATCATCGCCGGGCAGAAGCCCAACATCCGCCGCGCACGCAAGTCGATCGCCAACTTCAAGCTGCGTGAGGAGATGCCCGTCGGCGTCTCGGTGACGCTGCGCCACGCGCGCATGTACGAGTTTCTCGACCGGCTGCTGTCGGTCGCGATCCCGCGCATCCGCGACTTCCGCGGCCTCAACCCGCGCTCGTTCGACGGCCGCGGCAACTACTCGCTCGGCGTCCGCGAGCAGATCATCTTCCCCGAGATCGACTACGACTCGATCGACCACGTGCGCGGGCTGGACGTGACCATCACGACCAGTGCGCAGACCGACGAGGAGGCGTTCGTACTGCTCCAGTCGTTCGGGATGCCGTTCCGCCGCGAGGGGCGCCCGGGCGGTCCGGACGCCGACGCCGCGGCGGCCGCCGCGGAGGAGGAGCGCAAGGAGGAGGCGCGCGCGCGTGCCGAGGCCGAGCAGGCGGCGCTCGACCAGTTGAAGGAGGAGAACCCGGAGGCGTACGAGACGCCGACGCGCGCCGAGGAGGGCGATCCCGCGGCCGGGGAAACCGAGGGCGGCGACCCGCCGGGCGCCGGTTCCGACAGAGCTACGGAGGACCAGACCTAGTGGCAAAGACTTCTCAGGTAGTCCGGCAGCAGAGGCCGGCCAAGTACAAGACCCGCCAGTACAACCGCTGCCGCCGCTGCGGCCGCCCGCGCGCGTACTTCCGCAAGTTCGGCCTGTGCCGGATCTGCCTGCGCGAGATGGCCCACGAGGGCTACGTCCCCGGCCTGACCAAGTCGAGCTGGTAGGAGTTATCGCCCCATGTCGATGACCGATCCGATCGCCGACTTCCTGACGCGCATCCGCAACGGCCTGCGCGCCGACCGCGACGCGGTCGACATCCCCGCCTCGCGCTTCAAGGTCGAGATCGCGCGCATCCTGCGTGAGCAGGGCTACATCGAGGACTACTCGGTCGAGCCGGCCGAGGTCGGCGAGGTCGTGCGCGTGCGGCTCAAGTACACCCAGGACCGCGCGCCCGTCATCTCCGGCATCCAGCGCGTCTCGCGCCCCGGACGGCGCACGTACGTCAACGCGACCGAGATCCCGAAGGTCCTCGGCGGCATGGGCACGTCGATCGTGTCCACCTCCAAGGGCGTCATGACCGGCCACGACGCGCGGCGCCAGGGCGTCGGCGGCGAGGTCGTCGCCTACGTTTGGTAGCGATCAGATGAGCCGCATCGGAAAGCAGCCCGTTCCCTTCCCCTCGACCGTCGACGTGACGATCGAGCCCGAGGTCGTGCGCGTGAACGGACCGCGCGGGGCGCTCGAGGAGCGCGTCTCACGCGACCTCACGATCGAGAAGAACGACGGCGAGATCGTGGTCACGCGCTCGACCAACCGCGGCGAGCACCGCGCGCTGCACGGGCTCACCCGATCGCTGATCGCGAACATGGTGCAGGGCGTCACCGAGGGCTTCGAGAAGCGCCTCGAGATCCAGGGCGTCGGCTACCGCGCGGCGCTGCGCGGCAAGGACATCGACCTCCAGGTCGGCTACTCGCACCCGGTCTCGATCAAGGCGCCGGACGGCATCGAGTTCGAGGTGCCGGTGCCCACCCAGATCATCGTGCGCGGCAACTCGAAGCAGGCGGTCGGTGAGATCGCCGCCCAGATCCGCAAGGTGCGCCCGCCCGAGCCGTACAAGGGCAAGGGCATCCGCTACGCGGGCGAGCACGTGATGCGCAAGGTGGGCAAGCGCGCATGAGCGTCAAGACGAGGCAGCAGGCGCGCCTGCGCCGCCGCCGCCGCGTCCGCGCGAAGGTGCGCGGCTCGGCCGAGCGCCCGCGGCTGTCGGTGTTCCGCTCGAACAAGGGCATCCAGGCCCAGCTCATCGACGACGACGCCGGCCGCACGCTGGCCGCCGTGAACTGGGTCGAGTCCGACCTGCGCGAGCTGAAGCCGGAGGAGCAGGCCAAGCGCGTCGGGCAGCTCCTTGCCGAGCGCGCGAGCGCCGCGGGGGTCGAGACCTGCGTGTTCGACCGCGGCGGCTACCTCTACCACGGGCGCGTCCGCGCGCTCGCCGAGGCGGCCAGGGAGGCGGGTCTCCGCTTCTAGGCGGAGGGCCCGACTCGCTAACCTCGCTCAGTCATGGCACGCGACGGACAGAGACGCGATCGCGACCGGGGCGGCCCCGGCAGCGACCTGCAGGAGCGGGTCGTCGAGATCAACCGCGTCGCGAAGGTCGTCAAGGGCGGCCGCCGCTTCTCGTTCACGGCGCTCGTGGTCGTGGGCGACGAGAAGTCCCAGGTGGGCGTCGGCTACGGCAAGGCCAACGAGGTCCCGCTCGCGATCCAGACGGGCGTCGAGCGCGCCCGCCGCAACCTCTTCAAGGTGCCGAAGCACGGCAGCACGATCCCGCACCAGGTCACCGGCGTATACGGCGCCGGCCGCGTCCTGCTGCGCCCCGCCTCCGAGGGCACCGGCGTCATCGCCGGCGGCGGCGTGCGCGCGGTGCTGGAGCTAGCGGGCATCCACGACGTGCTGTCGAAGTCGCTCGGGTCGCAGAACCCGATCAACCTCGTCAAGGCCACGATCACCGCGCTCCAGGAGCTGCGCTCGCCGCTCGAGGTGGCCGAGCTGCGCGGCCTGAGTGTCGCCCAGGTGCTCGGCGTCGACAACAAGGCCGGGAACGGCAACGGCGCCGCGGCTGAGTCCGACTCGCCGGAGGGCGCCGCGGCTGAGTCCGAGGCGCCGGAGGCTCCCGAGACGGAGACGGCGCCGGCATGACGCTGAAGCTGACGCAGGTCAAGTCCGCGAACGGCACAAACCCGAAGCAGAAGGGCGCGCTGCGCTCGCTCGGGCTCGGCCGGATCGGCAAGACCACCGAGCGGCCCGACGATCCCACCGTCCGCGGCGCCGTCCAGTCCGTCCGCCACCTCCTGAGGGTCGAAGAGTGAGCGAGGAGATCGGTCTCCACAACCTGAAGCCGGCCCCGGGCTCGCGCCACCGGCGCAAGCGCGTGGGACGCGGCGAGGGCTCCGGCGTCGGCAAGACGTCGGGTCGCGGCCAGAAGGGCTACGGCTCGCGCGCGGGGAGCAAGTCGCGCCCCGGCGCCGAGGGCGGCCAGATGCCGATTCACATGCGGATGCGCAAGCTGCGCGGCCCGCACATGAAGAAGTCGATGCCGTTCGAGCCGTTCCGGACGCAGACCCAGCCGGTCAACCTCCGCGACCTCGACGCGCGCTTCGGCGACGGCGACTCGGTCACGCCCCACACGCTGAAGGTGCATGGCCTCGCCACCCGCACGGGGGTGCCGGTCAAGATCCTCGGCGTCGGCGAGCTCTCCAAGAAGCTCACCGTGAGCGCGCACGGCTTCTCGAAGAGCGCCCGCGAGAAGATCGAGGGCGCCGGCGGCACCTGCACCGTCCTGGACGACTGACCATGGTCGCCATGCCCAGAT
>DASVPL010000243.1:0-2499 GCA_036382905.1 Thermoleophilaceae bacterium
ACCTCGGCCGCCTGCGCGAGGGCGAGAGGGTGCTCGTGCACGCCGGCGCGGGCGGCGTCGGGATGGCCGCGATCCAGATCGCCCGGCACGGCGGGGCCGAGGTCTACGCGACGGCCAGCCCCGCGAAGTGGGACGTCCTGCGCGAGCTGGGGCTCGACGACGACCACATCGCCTCCTCGCGCGACCTCGACTTCCGCGAGCGCTTCCTGGAGGCGACCGGCGAGGAGGGCATGGATCTGGTGCTCGACTCGCTGGCGGGCGAGTTCGTCGATGCCTCGCTCGACCTGCTGCCGCGCGGCGGGCGCTTCGTCGAGATCGGCAAGGCCGACGTCCGTGAGCCGGAGACGGTGGCCGAGGAGCACTCCGGCGTCGAGTACCGGGCCTTCGACCTGGTCGAGGCCGGGCCCGAGCGCATCCAGGAGATGATGGTGGAGGTCGTCGGGCTGTTGGAGGGCGGCGCCCTCCGCCACCCGCCGGTCACGAGCTGGGACGTGCACCGCGCACCGGCGGCGTTCCGCCACATGCGCGAGGCGCGCCACGTCGGCAAGATCGTGCTGAGCGTCCCCCGGACGCCGGAGCCCGACGGGACGATCCTCATCACCGGCGGCACCGGCGGGCTGGGTGCGCTCCTCGCCCGCCACCTCGCCGAGCGGGGCGCCGGTCGCCTGGTCCTGACGAGCCGGCGCGGCGCCGAGACGCCGGGAGTGGACGCGCTCGAGGCCGAGCTCAGGGAGCTCGGCGCCACGCCGGTCGTTGCGGCCTGCGACGTAGCCGACCGCGACCAGCTCGAGGCCCTGCTCGGGGAGATCCCCGACGAGCATCCGCTGACGACGGTGATCCACGCCGCCGGCGTGCTCGACGACGGGACGATCGGCTCGCTGACGCGCGAGCAGCTCGACCGCGTGATGCGCCCGAAGGTCGACGGAGCGCTCAACCTGCACGAGCTCACCGCGGGGCTCGACCTCGCGGAGTTCCTGATGTTCTCCTCGCTGGCGGGGACGCTCGGCTCGCCCGGGCAGGCGAACTACGCGGCCGCCAACGCGTTCCTCGACGCGCTCGCGCGCAGCCGGCAGGCCGACGGGCTCCCGGCCAAGTCGCTCGTGTGGGGGGCCTGGTCCGAGTCCGCCGGCATGGCTGGCGATCGAGACGCGGCCGACACGGACCGCCTGCGGCGCCTCGGTGCCGAGTTGATGACGAACGACGAGGGGCTCGCGCTCTTCGACGCGGCGCGCGACGCCGGCGACGCCGTCCCGGTCCCCGTGCGCCTCGACACCGCGGCTCTGCGCGCGCAGGCGCGTGACGGGCTGCTGCCGCCGATCCTGAGCGGACTCGTGCGCGCTCCGTCACGGTCGTCGGGCGCGCGCACCGGATCGCTCGCGCGGCGGCTCGCCGAGCTGCCGGAGGACAAGTGGGACGAGGCGGTGCTCGAGCTCGTCCGCAGGGACGTGGCCGCGGTGCTCGGGCACGATTCGCCCGACCAGGTCGGCCCGCAGCGCTCGTTCAAGGAGCTCGGCTTCGACTCGCTCTCGGCGGTCGAGCTGCGCAACCGTCTGACGCAGACCACCGGGCTGCGACTGACCTCGACGCTCGTGTTCGACCACCCGACGATCGAGGCCGCCGCGCGGTTCGTGCGCTCGGAGGTCTCCGGCGTCGAGCGTCGCGAGCCCGCGAGGCCGTCCGCGCCCACGCGCAGCGACGAGCCGATCGCGATCGTCGGCATGAGCTGCAGGTATCCGGGCGGAGCTTCCTCGCCCGACGAGCTGTGGGAGCTCGTCACCAGCGGCACCGACGCCATATCGAGCTTCCCCGACGACCGCGGCTGGGACGTGGACCGCCTCTACGACCCGGACCCCGACAAGCCCCACACCTGTTACGTGCGCGAAGGCGGCTTCCTATACGACGCCACGGACTTCGACGCGAGGTTCTTCAAGATCGGGCAGGGCGAGGCCACGGCGATGGACCCCCAGCAGCGACTGATGCTGGAGACGACGTGGGACGCTTTCCAGAACGCCGGTATCGATCCGGCCTCGCTGCGCGAGACGGACACCGGCGTGTTCGCGGGCGCGATCGAGATGGGCTACCGCAGGGAGGTGCCCGCGGCGTACGAGGCCTTCCGGATGACCGGGACCACGTTGAGCGTGCTGTCCGGCCGGCTCGCCCACACGTTCGGCCTGCAGGGGCCGGCCATGACCGTCGACACGGCGTGCTCGTCGTCGCTCGTGGCGTTGCACCTCGCGTGCCAGTCGCTGATCCGAGGCGAATGCTCACTCGCGCTGGCCGGCGGCGTGACCGTCATGGCCGCGCCCGACCTGTTCGTCGACTTCGCGCGCCAGCGCGGCCTCGCGCCCGACGGGCGCTGCAAGTCCTATGGGGCGGGTGCCGACGGCACGGGGTTCTCGGAGGGCGCCGGGGTCCTCGTGCTCGAGCGCCTCTCCGAGGCGCGCCGGCTCGGGCACCGCGTCCTGGCCGTGGTGCGCGGCTCGGCGGTCAACCAGGACG
>DASVPL010000244.1:0-7018 GCA_036382905.1 Thermoleophilaceae bacterium
GCGGCTCGAGCGCGTGGAGCACGTAGCCGCCGATCAGCGGGCGGACGTCGGAGCACTTCACGGCTCCACCCCCATCTCCTCGAGCGCCAGCCGCAGGCCGCGCAGGGCGTACGAGACGCGGCTCTTCACGGTGCCGAGCGGCAGCCCGGTGAGCTCGGCGATCTCCCGCAGCCGCATGCCCTGGAAGTGCGCGAGCCGGATGACCTGCCGGTGCTCGGGGGTGAGCCGCGTGAGCGCCGCGGCGACCTGCCAGCCGAGCAGCGCGTGCTCCAGCGAGTCGTCGGTCGCTATCTCGTCGCCGTCGTCCTCGCGCGGCGCGAGCCCGAACCGGACCGAGCGGCGCCGCTCGAGGTCGATGATCGCGTTGCGCGCGATCCCGTAGATCCAGGTGCGAAAGCTCGCCCGCTCGGGGTCGAAGCTGTCGGCGTAGCGCCAGACGCGTGTGAACACGTCCTGCACGACCTCCTCCGCGAGGCCCCGATCGCCGAGGCAGTTCAGCGCGAACCCGTACAGCTCGCCGCCGTAGGTCCGGTAGAGCGACCGCATCGTCTCCTCGCCGCGCGAGGTGCGCAGATCCTTGAGCAGGGCGGCGGACATGGGCTCAGTGTGGTCTACGCAGAGCGCGCTCGCGCGGTTCGGCGCCCGAAGGCTCGGCGCCCGAAGGCCCCCTCGCACGGTTCCGTCCGATTCGATCCCGATACTACGAACAAGCGTTCGTATGACGCTTTCGACAATTGAACTGCCGGGCAGGGATTCGAACCCCAGCTTCCAGGGCCAGAACCTGGCGTGCTGCCGCTACACCACCCGGCATAGAGGAGGGCGAGTATAGGTGGTGCCTGGAGTGAGATTCGAGGGCTCGTCGTGAGCCGCGCGATTCCGCTCGAAGATGTTCTGTCGTCCCATCGGTCGACGAATCGGTGGCGACTCAAGGCACGGCTGATAGCCGCGGGACTGAAGGACGACCGCTGCGAGCGATGCGGGATCGCGTCGTGGCGCGACCGGCCACTGTCGCTGCAGCTTCACCACGTCAACGGCGTCGCGGATGACAACCGGCTCGAGAACATCGAGCTGCTCTGTCCCAACTGCCATAGCCAGACGCCGACTCACTCGTCGAAGCGTGGGTCGCGCCGGAGCGAATGACGAGCTCGGGACCGCGGGCCCGGCCCGGCGTCACCCGCATGCTGGTGGCAGCTCGCCTGGACAGCGGCACATCCGTCAAAGAGGTGGCCCGGCAGCTCGGCCTCTCGAAGTCGACCGTCTCGTGGCATGCAGCCCGGCTCGGGAGGCCCCGCCAGTCGCGCAGCGCCGTGCGCTACGACTGGGCCGCGGTGCAGTCCTACTACGACGAAGGCCGCTCTCCAAGGGAGTGCTGCGAGCGGTTCGGCTTCAACCGCAGCGCCTGGGCGGCCGCTGTGAAGAGTGGCCGTGTAGTCGTCCGCCCGCGGAGGGCACCGCTCTGCGACCTGCTCGTGGCCGACAGTCCCGCATCGCGACTGACGGTCAAGAGGCGCCTGCTCCGAGAGGGCATCAAGTCGTCCCGGTGCGACGAGTGCGGCCTGGAGCGATGGCAGGGCCGGCAACTTCGTTTCGAGCTTCATCACATCAACGGCAATCGCTCCGATCACCGGCTCATGAACCTGCGCCTTCTCTGTCCGAACTGCCACAGCCAGACCGAGAACTTCGCCGGGCGGGCATTGCCGTCGCGGCGGAAGGAGAGCTAGAGCGAGCTCAGATCCGTGGACACATCCGCCAGCGCGTCCGGGTCCGGCGTCGCGCGGTCGGCCATCAGGCGGCGCGCCTCGGCCAGGTCCTCGGGGCGGCCGACGGTCACCGCGGCCACCAGGCGGTCGCCGTCGAGGGAGAAGGCGATGAAGTCGCCGTCGTCGAGCGATCCCCGGATCACCCGCCGCTCGCCGCTGCCGATGCCCACGTACTCGAGCTTCGCCCAGTCGGCGAAGTCCGACCAGAAGTACGGGACGACCTCGTGCGCGACGTCCTGGCCGAGCATGTTGCGGGCGGCGGTCTTGCCGTGCTCCGCGGCCACGTCCCAATGCTCGATGCGCACGGGGCGGCCGTGGAGCGGCGAGTCGTACTCGGCCACGTCGCCGGCGGCGTAGATCCCGGGGACCGAGGTCTCGAGCCGCGACGAGCACGCGATCCCCCCGCTCTCGCCCAGCTCGAGGCCGGCCGACCGGGCGAGCATCACGTCCGGAACCACGCCGGCGCCCACGACCACGAAGTCGCAGTCGAGCTCGAGGCCGCGCTGGCTCACCACGCGCGCGACGCGCTCCTCGCCCTCGTAGCGCTCGAGCGAGTCGCCGCCGTGCGCGGTGATCCCGTGCGACTCGAGCAGCCCCTGGAAGTAGCCGCCCACCTCGTTGCCGAACTGAGGCGAGAGGCACACGTCCTCCTGCATCAGGATCGTGCACTCGACGCCGAACGCCGTCGTCAGGGTGGCCGCCACCTCCGACCCGATGTAGCTGCCGCCGATCATCACGGCGCGCTTGCCCGCCTCGGCGTCGGCGCGGATCGCGTCCGCGTTGCCGTACGAACGCAGGTAGTGGATCCCCTTGAGCTCGCCGCCGTCGGCGCGCAATCGTCTGACGTTCGCCCCGGTGGCCACGAGCGCCTTGTCGAACCCGACCTCCTCGCGGGTCGCGAGCTTCGCCACGCGCTCGCCGGTGTCGAGCTTCATCACGCTCGTCCGCGTCAGGAGCTCGACGCCGTTCTCCTCCCACCACTCCGGCTCGACCGAGGTGACCTCCTCGCGCGGCATCGTGCCGGCCAGGTACTCCTTCGACAGCGGCGGGCGCGCGTAGGCCGGATCGGCCTCACGCCCGACGACCAGGATCGATCCCTCGGCACCCTCGCGGCGGAGCGTCTGCGCGCAGCGGGCGCATGCGATGCCGCCGCCGATCAGCAGATAGTCGACGGAGCGGTCGGCCATCAGCCGGCCGGCGATTCCTGCCGGGCCCGGAACGGAGCGCTGACCTTCTCCTCGAGACCGGTGTCGAGCACCACCAGCACCTCGTCCCCGGCCTCGATGACCGAGTCCGACAGCGGCACGAAGCCGGTCCCGTCGCGCAGTATCGAGATCACGAGCGAGCCCTCCGGAAGGCCGATGTCCTTCACCTCGGCGCCGTCCGCCGCCGAGCCCGCCGAGACCTCCACCTCGATGATCTCGAGCCGCTCCTGCGGCAGGTCGAGCAGGTGCAGCGGCCCGTAGCGCGGCACCTCGTGCTCGATGAGCCTCAGGATCAGGTCGGTCGCGGAGACGGTCGGGCGCACGCCGAGCAGGTCGAAGTGCTGGAGGTTGCGCGGGTTGTTGCAGCGCGCGATCACGCGCTCCACGCCGTACTTCTCGCGAGCGACCTGGGAGATCAGGATGTTGTCCTCGTCGTCGCCGGTCACCGCGATCACCATCTCCGCGCGCTCGATCCCCGCCCGCTCGAGGACCCACAGCTCCGAGCCGTCACCGGAGTGCGCCGCGTGCTCGAGCTCCTCCTCGACGGTCGCATAGCGGTTGCGGTCGGACTCGACCACGGTCACCTCGTTGCCGCGGTCGATCAGCTCGCGCGCCAGGTTCCACCCGACCTTCCCGGCGCCGACGATCAGGATGTACATCAGCCGACCCCGACCGCTTCGGTGAGCATGTCGATGGCCACCTTGGTCGGGGAGACCGTGCGCAGCCCCTGCTCCTCGTACCAGCTCGCGCGCGCCGGGTCGAGCACGCGCACCACCACGCGCTCGATCTCGAAGCGGCGCTGTGCGATCTGGGCGATCACGAGGTTCGTGTTGTCGCCGTCGGTCGAGGCGATGAACGCGTCCGCGCGCTCGATGCCGGCCTCGAGCAGCGCGTCGATCTCGAGCGCCGTCCCGACGGTGAACGAGCCGCCCATCTCCTCCCAGGTGCGGTCCTCGCCGCGCTCGAGCTGCGCGACGGCCTCGGGGTCCTCGTCGAGCACCGACACCTCGTGCCCGCCGGCGAGCATCCGCTTCGCGACGGTCGAGCCCACGCGGCCGCAGCCCACGATCAATACGAACATGAGGCGCAATCTACCCGCTAGGGGCCAGTCGGAAGCGTCTACGGTGCGACACCCTCCAGGTAGCCGTCCTCGCCCGGCGGGGAAGCCGTGAGGATCACGCGGCAAGGGGCCTTCTCGAGCACGTAGCGCGTGGTCTCCCCAACCGCGCGGTCGCGTGGGTCGGCGCGGCCGCCGAGCAGCTTGCCGCCGCGTGTGCCTGTTGGCGCCTCGGCGGCCAGCACGATCGCCTCGACGCCGCGCCGCCGCGCCTCCGAGACGATCGCGGCGCCCGCCGCGCGTGCGCGCACCATCGCCGTAGCGACCACCACCCCCTCGTACTCCTCGCCGACCTCCTTCGCGCGTGCGACCGCGCGCATTGCCTCGACGATCTTCTCGTCGGGCACGCGCGCGTCGAGCGGGAGCGACATCGGCACCTCGACCACGTAGAGCGCCTCGATCACCGCGCCGCCCTCGCCCTCCTCCCCCTCCTCGGCGGCGAGCCGGCCCGCCGTGCCGACGATGTCGTCGTCGAGCGCCGACCCGAAGACTGGGACGAGGATGCTCCCGTACTCCGCCGCCGGCGACCCGCGCCTGTCCTGGAGCGCCTCCTGCGGGATCGCGTAGCGCTTGCGCAGCGACTTGTCCTGCCCGAGCCGGTAGGTCACGTAGAGCACGAGCCCGGCGGCCATCCAGATCCCGCCGACCGCGCGCGCCCCCTCGTGCAGCACGATCACGCTCACCCACGCGGCGAACGAGCCGACCGCCCCGACCACGGCCGGCAGCGGCAGCGACCCGCCGCGCACCGGCACCGAGAGCGGGATACGGAAGGCCCGCGGCGCCTCGCGCTCGCGGAAGCGCATCACGATCACCGACGCGTGCGCGAGCGTGAACGCCAGCATCGCGCCGAACGCGAATATCCCCGCGAGGAACTCGATGTCGGAGCTGAACGCCAGCCCGAGCGCGATCGCCGCCGCCAGCGAGATCGCGACGTAGGGCGTTCCGCGCGAGGCGTCGAGGCGCCCGATCACACTCGGGATCTGCCGGTGGGTTGCGAGCGAGTAGGTCAGGCGGGAGAGACCGAGCATCGTGCCGTTGACCGCCTGCACCAGCACGACCGCGCCCATCACTCCGACGCTGTAGCGCAGCGCGTCGCGCAGCCAGGCGGGGTCGAAGCCGGACACGATGCCGAGCACGGGCGCTTCGACGTAGCGCGTGCCGAGCTCGGTCTGCCCGTTCTCCACGGGCAGCACCATCAGCCCCACCGCCGACATGCCGACGAGCGCGACGACCACCACGAGGACCGCGAAGCCGATCAGCCGGCGCAGCCCGCCGCCGCCGACGCGAACCTCGCCCGCGAGCCCCGAGGCCGCCTCGATCCCGAGGAACGCCACGGCCGCCAGCACCGCCGCGAACCAGAGGTCGTGCCACTCCGGCGCCACGCCGAGGTCGATCGACTCCACGACCTCGCCCGGCTTGTACTCGGTGATCAGGCCGATCGCGATGATCACGGCCATCAGCGCGAGGTTCGCCAGGCCGACCCGCGCGAGCCGGCCGAACCGGCTGGCGGATGAGCCGCGGATGTTCGACCAGGTGACGAACCCGATCACGAGCGTGGTCGCGATCAGCTCGATCGGCGGCTCGGCGAGCTCGCCCCAGAACGCCGCGAGGTAGTGCGACACGGCGAACGAGCCGATCGCCATCACGATCAGGTAGTCGAGGAGGATCGCCCAGCCCGCGACGAAGCTCCAGAGCTCGTCGAACGCGTAGCGGGCGAACGTGGAGGCCCCGCCGCGCTCGGGGTGGATCGAGTTGGCCTCCACGTACGTCATCGCGGTGATGACGAAGAAGACCCCGGTGAGGCCGAACACGAACGGCGTGAGCCCCAGCGCCCGGCCGGCGACGATTCCGAGGATGAAATAGATCGACGCGCCGATCGCGCTCAGCCCGATCGCCGCGAGCGCGGTCTGGCCCAGCCCGCGCGAGACCCGCAGCCGCGCCTGCGCTGGCAGCGCGGCGGGCGTGACGCGGGACCTGTTCACCGCCGGCCGTGCGTTGCGTCGGGCCGCGTGGCGAGGTAGAGGCGCCCCGCACCGAGCACGGTGAACGCCACCCCGACCAGGACCCCGAGCGCCAGCGGGCCGGCGCCCCGCACGAGCGCCAGGACGGTCATCGTCACGCCGAGCACGCAGATCGCCAGGCCGAACGCCATGGTCGTATGGCGATAGGCCCGCTCCACCGGCGCGATTCTACGTCGCGGCGCGCACCCGCTCGCGCGGGGTCGCCTCGATGATCACCCGGCACGGGCGCTCCTCGAGCACGGTCTCGTGGGTGCGCCCCATGACCGGCGCACCGCCGCGGCGCGACGGCATCAGCGGCATCACGATCGCCCGCGCGCGCATCGACCGCGCCTCGTCCACGATCCGCCGGCCGGCCTCGCCCTGGCGCACCTTCTCCCAATGCCCGGTCACGCGCCGTCCCCCGAGCACGCGCGCCGAGTCGATCGCGGCCAGGGCGCGCGCCTCCTGGTCGGGCAGCGGCGCGTCGATCGGGGCGCTGGCGGGCACGGAGATCGTGGCCACCACGTGAATGCCGCGCCGTCGCCGCGCGGCGAGCTTCACCGCCGTCGCGACCGCGTCCGCGGAGTAGACCCCGTCCTCGAACGCAACCAGGATCGACTCGTACTCGACCTCGCGCTCGACGATCGGGTCGGGGACCACGATCTTCGTCGT
This sequence comes from Thermoleophilaceae bacterium, assembly GCA_036382905.1. GTDB lineage: Bacteria > Actinomycetota > Thermoleophilia > Solirubrobacterales > Thermoleophilaceae > AC-37. The sequence continues at coordinate 6,755 of DASVPL010000244.1, forward strand.
CTGCGTGAGGCTGAGCCCGAGCCGCCTGCGGTAGGCGACGTAGCTCGCCACCCCGATCGTCAGCCAGATAGAACCGGCGATCAGCGTCGTGACGTTCAGGATCGTGACCACGACGAACGCGAGCCCGGTCCCCACCGCGCCGAACATCGCGAACAGCGGCAGGCGCTGCCCGCGGATCGTCACGTTGCCGGGCGCGGTGTACGGGCGCTCCTGGTCGGGCACCTTCACGCGCAGCGCGACGAGCGACAGGTGCGCGATCGTGAA
>DASVPL010000245.1:0-37235 GCA_036382905.1 Thermoleophilaceae bacterium
CGGGCGCGGGCGCCGCGGCCGCGGGCGTAGCCGCGAGCTCCGCGGGCGCCGGCTCCGGCGACGGCACGCGGTCCGCCGCTGCGGGGGGCGGAGCGGCCACCGGCTCCGTTGCCGCCGGCTCCGCGGGCTCGGCCGGCGCCGCGGGGTCGTACAGCGTCACCGTCTCCGGGAGCCCGTTGGTACCGAGCGAGGGCTCCACCGCCAGCCCCGCCTCGGCCAGCCAGGCCTCCACGTTGCGGCGCGCCGTCGGTGTCGCCCGGCGCAGGCCGAAGCCGCCGAGGAGATCCTCGGCGGAGATCGAGACGCGGCCGCCCCCGGCGGCCACGCGCTCGCGCAGATCTTGCTCAGGCCAGCTCGACACGCGGGTCTCTCTCAGTCGAGTTCATATAGCGCAGTCGACCACCGACGGCGCACCTGCCGGGCGCGAGGCGCGTGGCGGCGCGTCAGGGCGCCGCCACGCGATCCTCGGAGACCCGGTCTAGCCGAGCTGCGGCGTGGGGCGCCGGCGCATCCGCAGCGCAGCAGCGCCACCGATGCAGGCGACACCGCCGAGCAGCAGGTACCAGGCCTCGAAGCCTGTCTGCGCCAGGCGGACGCGCTGACCGATGAGACGCTCGCAGCGCTCACCCTTCAGCGTGTTGCCCTGCTTGTCCTTGATGCGGCCGGCGTCGCAGTCGGCCTGCGTCACTGCCGAGGTGCTCTGCGCCATGACCGGAGCGGCCGTGACTACGAGTGCCACTGCGGTGACGAGCGCCACCAGCGCGATCATTCCGCGGAAGCGGCGGCGTACGAGCGTCATTCGGTCTCCCTTCCTCTCTGTCGATGAACCGAACGCGGCCAACCTACACCCGCATGGGGTCGGCTCGCCGCCTCGACGGGGCGTCTTGGCGCGCCGGCCGTCAGCGCAGGCCGCGCAGCACGCGCCGCGCCACGCCGCGGATCGTCTCGGTCCCGTAGACGTGCGAGGGATTCCCGTCGGTGAGCACGGCCAGCGCCACGCGCCGGTCGCCGCTCTCGATCAGCGCCGACTGGTTGACGAGGTTCCGCCGGCCCAACGGCCGCCAGCCGCCCTTGAAGAAGACCCGCCAGCCGGACGGGATCGCCGGCGGAACGCCCCAGCGCTGCTCCTCGATGATCGACGCGAGCAGCTTGCGCGCGTACGCCCGGTGGCGCTCCGGCACGAGCAGGTCGATGCGGGCGAAGTAGCGCGCCTGGTCGGCCGCGGTGATCAGCGTGTCGCCCCATCGCGCCTTGAGCACGAAGCGCGTCATGCGCGCGCGCCTGGCCAGCGCGTAGACCGCACCCGGCCCGAGGATGCCGTACACGCGGGACGCCCGGTCGTTGTCGGAGCGGACGATCATCGGTCCGAGCAGCCGGCGATCGGACGTCGAGAGCGCGCGGCCGCGAATCCGGTTCAGGTAGGCGACGAGGAACATCGCCTTGACGACGCTCGCGGAGCGATGCTGCTCGTCCACGTGCCAGCCGCGCAGCCGTCCGTCGAGGTCGATCACGGCGAACGCAACGCGGCCCGAGCGCGCCCGCGCGTAGGCCGTCGCCGCCGCCACGCGCTTCGCCAACGGATGGCGGTACGCGGCGGCCGCGCGCGTGCTCGGGTCGAACAGCGGCTTGGCCTGGTCCCGCGCCGTCGGCGCGCCGCCGTTCACGTCCACGAACTTCGGCGGGTCCGGGAGCGGTGCCCGCGCGGCCGGGCGGAACAGCGGCGGCGCGTCGGGCGCGCGCGGGCCCTCCTGCGCATGGGCGGGGACCGCGGCGGCGGCGGTCAGGAGAGCGACGGCCAATGACGCACGGCGCCTCACACGCCGATCGTACGGCGAAAGCCGGCCGGCCGTCAGGGGAACGGCGGGAGCGGGAACGGTGGCTGCTCTTCCGGCTCCTCCTCGGGCGGCGCCTCCGGCTGCGGGTCCGCCCCCGGCTGGGCGGCCGGTAGCGCGATCGGCCCGCCGGGCGCCGCGATCTGCTTCTTCGCGAGCGCCTTCGCGGCCCACTGCACCAGCGCCCCGTAGGTCGCGCGCGGGCTCCCGTCGAGCGTGACCAGGCCGAAGTCGAACGCCGCGCCCGGGTAGCCCGACGGCGGAGCGACGAGCCCGTACTGGAGCATCTGCCGCACTCGCTTGTTCTTCTGCGCGATCGTGAACGCCCGCGGCAGGTAGGCGGCGCGCTTCTTCTCCGGCAGCTTCGCGCGCGGACCGGTCGCGAAGTAGCCGAACTCGCTGAGGAACACGTCGGGCGCCCTGCGCTTCTTCGGCCCCCACAGGGCCCGCGCCCGCGCGGCCTTGTCGAGCGCCGTGGTCAGCCGCGACAGCGTGCCCATCGTGACGTTGTCCAGCCCCCTGTACTTGTACTCCGGCGGGTTCCTGAAGTCGTACGGATGGTGCGCGTAGCCGTCGGTGGCGAGGCGACCGCGAAGCCCCACGGGCAGCTTCGCCAGGCAGGGCTTGTCGAGCTTGTACTTCGGCGTGAGGCAGAGCGTGCGCCGCAGGAAGGTGAGCGGGGCCATCGCGCGAGTGCCGTGGTAGGGCGCGGTCTCGCCGAACAGCACGGCCGCGCCGGGGTCGGCCTGCTTGATCGCCGCGTACCCGGCGACGTACAGGGCGCGGTAGAGCTGCGGCGCCTCCGCACTCGGGCGCAGCCAGCCGTCGTGATTGGGCTCGTTCCAGATCGAGTAGCGGTCCACCCGTCCCCTGAAGCGCGTGGCCGCCGCGCGCGCGAAGGCCGCGAACTGCGCCGGGTCGGGCCGCGTCATGCTCAGCTCCCTGTCGCCGGTCGCGAAGCGCGGCGCCGGCCCGGCGAGGTCGAGCTGCACCCGCATCCCCGCGCGCGCGGCCGCGTCGATCAGCTCCTCGTAGATGCCCCAGTAGTAGGTGGGCTGCTGCGGCGGGTCGACGGCCTCGCGCTGCTTGCCCATCACGCCGGCCCAGTTGACGAACACGCGCAGCCGCGTGACCCCCAGCTCGCGCGCGTTCTGGAGCGCGGGATCGCGGTCGTAGTAGTGACGCGCGAGCAGCACGGGGTCGTCGGACATCGCGACCTCCATCCGCTTGCCCGCCTGCGCCGCGGGTGCACCCGCGAGCGCGACCAGAGTCGCGCACGCCAAAGCGAGCCCCGTTATCCGCATTCCCCCGCGCACCAGCGTCAGGGTAGCCCCGCCCGCCGCTACCCTGCGCCACGTGATCGAGGTGGAGCACACGACCGTCGAGACCGGCCTCCCGCTCGTGCGTCTGTCGGTCCCCGGAACCCGCGCGGTCACGGCGCTCGTGGCGTTCGACGCGGGTGCCCGCACCGAGCGTCCCGAGGAGAACGGCATGGCGCACTTCCTCGAGCACCTGGTGTTCAAGGGCGGCGAGTCGTTCCCGACCTACCGCGACGTGAACGAGACGGCCGAGCGGCTCGGCGCGCAGCTCAACGCGTACACCTCGCACGACATCGTCGCCTTCCACATCACCTGCCGCTCGGAGGCCGTGATGGAGGCGCTCGACCTGCTGACGGACTTCGTCGGCCGCGCGCGGATCGACGCCGACGAGCTCGATCGCGAGCGCGGCGTGGTTATCCAGGAGATCGCTCGCTCGAACGACGCGCCGGCGAGCGTCGCCGATCGGCTGATCGACGCGGCCACCTACGGCGAGCACCCGCTCGGGCGCAGCGTGCTCGGGCCCGAGGAGCACCTGCGCACCTTCACGCGCGACGCGATCGTGGCCTTCCGCGAGCGCCAGTGGGCGTCGGCGCGCGGCGGCGCGTTCCTCGCCGGCGACCTCACGCACCTCGACGCCGACGGCGCGGCCGAGCTCTTCACCCGCTTCCCCGCCCGCAACGGCACGCCCGAGGCCGACCCGGCGCCGAGCTTCGAGCGCCGCGTGCGCGTCGAGCGCCGCGACACCCAGCAGTCGCACCTGCGCCTGCACTGGCGGCCGGCCGCCGATCCGACCGACCTCCGCCAGCGTGCCGCGCTCTCGGTCTACTCCACGCTGCTGGGCGGATCGATGGGCTCACGACTGTTCGACGAGATCCGCGAGCAGCGCGGCCTCTGCTACGCGATCCGTTCCTACGGGACCTCGCACGCCGACGTGTCGCGGCTCGACGTCTCGTCCGGACTCGACTCGACGAAGTGCCCCGAGGCCTACGAGCGCATCCGCGAGATCATCGCCGACCTCGCCGAGAACGGCCCGCGCGACGGAGAGGTGGAACGAGCCCGCTCGTACACCGCCGGGTCGACCGTGCTGGCGCTCGAGAGCACGCGAGTCGTGGCGAGTCGCGCCGCTTCCCAGAAGGTCACCTTCGGGGAGATCTCCTCGCCGGACGAGATGATCGCGGCGCTCGACGCGGTCACCGAGAACGACGTGCGCGAGGTCGCGGCGCAGGTGACCGGCGAGCCCGTGGTGGCCTGCGTCGGCCCGCACGAGGCCGCCGACTTCGAGTAGCGGCTAGTCCGCGGGCTCGATCTCGACGCCGCGGCGCGTGGCCCGCACCACGCGGCGGCCGGCCAGCAGCTCGAGCAGCTCGTCGCCGACCAGGTCGCGGCGCCAGCCGCGCAGGGTGCGCACGTCGGGCTCGTCCGACCCGGCCCTTGCGGCCACGACGATCTCGGTGAGGTCGGCTCGCGACGCCACGAGCTCGTAGGCCAGCCCGGCCTCCCCAACCCGCTGGCGCACCACCGACTCGCAGAGCGCGATCCGGGCGGCGGCGCCGGGATCGGGGTCGGTCCGGGTGAACTCCTCGGCCGGCGGCGGCTCGCGGTCGCGGCCCGTGCGGATCACCTCGAGGACGGCGTTGCCGCGACGGCGGCCCAGGTCCGGGCGGACGCCGCGGATCGCCGTGAGCGCGTCGATCGACTCCGGCTGGCGGCGGGCGATCTCCACGAGCGCGACGTCCGAGAGGACCGAGCCGACGGGCCGGTCCTCGGTCGCCGCGGTGCGCTCGCGCCAGTCGGCCAGCGCGTAGGCCACGGCGCGCTGCTTCGGCCGCAGCCGGCTCACGCGCGGCAGGCGCCGGTAGGCCTCGTCGGCGTCGCGCTGATCGTCGATGCCCTCGAGCCGACGGCACTCCTCGCGCGCCCAGTCGAGCCGGCCGGCCTTCGCGAGCCGCTCCTGGAGCGTGTCGCTCAGCGCCAGCAGATCCTCGACATCGCCCTTCGCGTACTCGATCTGCTCGTCGGTGAGCGGACGGCGGTCCCAGCGCGTGAAGCCCGCGCTCTTGTTCAGCTGCACTCCGGCGACCTTCTGCAGGAGGTTCCCGTACCCGGCCTGCGCGCTGAACCCGGCGAAGCCCGCCGCGACCTGGGTGTCGAAGACGTTAGTCGGCCCCACTCCCCACGCACGTCGCAGGATCGGCACGTCCTGCCCGCCCGCGTGGATCACGACCTCGACCTCGGGGTCCGCCAGCACCGCCGCGAGCGGCTCGTGGTCGAACCCCTCGATCGGGTCGAGCACCTCGATGTGCGGCTCGCCGTTGTTATCGCGCGGCGCGACCGCGACCTGCACGAGGCAGAGCAGCGGCCTGTAGCGGCCCTCGGAGACGAACTCCGTGTCGATCGCGATGCGCCCGTGCTCGCGGGCGCGCGCGGCCAGCTCGGCCGGACCCATCGCCTGGTCTCTTTGCGCTGCTTCCACCGGATAGCCTCGGAACGATGCGCAGGGTAGTGGCCGCCGCGCGGCGCGCGGGCTTGCTGGTGCGGCTGCTGCCGCCGCGAGTCGCCTGGTTCTACTTCCGCGCGCGGCGCACGGCCGCCCGCAGCGGCGACGACTGGTCGCTCAAGTCAGCCACCAAGCCGGAGTCGCTCGCGCTGCTTCTCAAACTGGCGCGCGGCCGCCGAGCCGTGGTCGAGATCGGCACCGGCACGGCCTGGACGACGGCCGCGCTGGCGCTCGCCGACCCGCGCCGCAACGTGGTGAGCTACGACCCCGTCATGCGCCCCGAGCGCGACCGCTACCTGGCGATCGCGGGCCCGTCGGCCACCGCCCGCATCGAGCTGATCGCGGCCGGCGGCGAGGCCGGGCCGGCGCCCGAGGGCCCCGCTCCCGACTTCGTGTTCGTGGACGGCTCGCACGAGCGCGAGCTCACGATCAGCACCTTCGAGGCATGGCGCGGGGCACTGGCGCCGGGCGGCGTGATCGCCTTCCACGACTACGGAAACGAGCTCTACCCGGGGGTCTCCGAGGCGATCGCGGAGCTGGGCATCGAGGGGCGCGTGGAGCGCGACGTGTTCGTGTGGAGCGGGTCTCTACCCTCTGAAGGGTGATCGTCACCATCACCCCGCACGCCGTCGAGAAGGTCCGCGAGTTCCGCGCGAACGTCGAGGATCCGGACGCGCAGGCCATGTGGGTCCGCGTCACCGGCGTCCACCGCGGCGAGTTCACGTACGACCTCGCGCTGCGGCCGCTGAGCGCGGCCGGGCCGGGCGACGAGGTCGAGCACGTCGACGGGCTGGCGGTCGTCGTTGCGGGCGAGGACGTCGACTCGCTGCGCGGTGCCACGATCGACTGGTCCGACGACCTCATGCGCGGCGGGCTCACAGTGTCGAACCCGAACCGCCCGCAGGTCGTCACGCCCGCGCTCGGCAACGGCGAGCTGAGCGGCGACGTGGAGGACCGCGTGGCGCAGGTGATCGACCGCCGGATCAACCCCGCGATCGCATCGCACGGAGGCCGCGCGACGCTCGACCACGTGGTCGACGGCATCGCCTACGTCCGCCTAGGCGGCGGCTGCCAGGGCTGCGGCATGGCCACGGTCACGCTCGACCAGGGGATCGAGTCCGCGATCCTCGAGTCGGTCCCCGAGATCCGCCAGGTGGTGGACGTGACCGACCACGCCGCCGGCGAGAACCCCTTCTACCAGCCGGCTTAGGGGCCGTCGCCCGTCAGCTTTGAAGGAAAGCGCGCAAGGCGAGCGTGTTGGCGTCCTCGGGGCCTAACACCCGCTCCATCTCAGCCGCAACGTCAGTCAGCAGCTCTACCGCGTCCGCGTGGCGTCCAGCCTTGGCGAACGTGACGCCGAGGTTCGCACGATACGTCAGGCTATGCGGATGGGCGGCGCCGAGTGTGGATTCCGCCCCCGCGATAACGCTCTCCCGTAGGGCGATGGCCTCATCGATCCGGTGTGCACGCTCAAGCGATGCGGCGAGATTGTTTTTCATGATCAGGACGTCTGGATGCAACCGCCCGAGGATCTCCTCTGCACACGACAACGCCGCACTACGTAAGGCGATCGCCTCACCCGCGCGGCCTTCCGCGTCGTATGCGCCCCCCAGGATCGATCGTGCGGCCAGAGTATCGGGGTGATTAGGGCCGAGGATCGCGCTCGCCACCTCAAGTGTCCCTTCCATCAGCCTGACAGCGTCCGCAGACCGGCCCGCTTCGGTCAGCGCGGAGCCCAGGCTGATCCGGGCGGTTAGCGTCGTCGGGTACTCGGCGCCGAGCGTGCGCTCGCGCGTCGCGATCACCGCCTCGTACAGAGCGATCGCATCGTCGGCGCGCGACGCCGCCATGTATGCACCCGCCAAGCCAGCACGTGCCGTCAGCGTGTCTTCGTGATCATCACCCAGCAGGCGCTTCCTGGCAGCAATGACCCTCTCGAAAGCCGCGATCGCCGCTTCGGTGCGTCCCGCCGAGTGGTATGACGCGGCGAGGTTCGCGCGGACCATAAGCGTCGAGGGATGATCCGAGCCGAAAACGCGCTCATAGTCCTCCAAGACACGTTCTTCAAGGTCGAGCGCGTCCTTCGTTCGCCCAGCGGCCCACACCGCGTTCGCCAGGTTCGCCAGCGCCGCGAGGGTGCGCTCGTGTGCGGGACCTAGCGCATGCTGTGAGTACTCAAGGGCGGACTCCGCCATCGGAACTCCGCGACGCACGTCACGTACCTCAAGCAGGTAGCCACACGCGCGCCTAAGGACCTCCGCGACGTCGGTGCGCTCCGGCCTCGGCTCGATTGTGTGCGCCATCGCGGCCGCATGCGGAAGCAGCTCCTCGCACCTCGGCCATTCCGAGGGCACCCGTCGGTCCTTGGGGAATGCCACTAGCACTGCGCGTGCGGCGAACGCGGGGCCCTCCTCGTCGCCCCCTAGCCGTGCCTGGTCGCGAACGGTCTTTTGGAGGAGCCGATGGACGCTTAGGCTCGCCTCACCGACCTCTACCAGCGACAGCCCGTGCAGCGCGTTGAAGGCGTCCGACAAGCGTTTCCGCTCACGAATGTTGTTGGGGTCGCCCAGCAACACACGAAAAAGGGGCAGCGGAATCTTGTCAGGAGCCAAGTAACTGGCCATGCCGAGGACCGCAGGCGCCAGCGACGCGCGCTCGGCCGCCGCGTCGATCGACACCTGCCAGGTTGACGCGACCGTCTGGGAGTAGAACGCCTCGGGACTCTCGTCGAAGACCTCTGCGCTCGGCAACTCGGTCAGCATCTTCAAGTACTCGTCGAACGACGTGCCGGACGAGCAGTACGCGCCCGCGTGCGCCAGCGCGAGCGGCAGCCCCCCGAGCGCCCGGGTGAGGCGCAGCGCCGCTTCGCGTTCGCCATCGCGACCCGCGCGCCCGACGAGGAAGTCGGCGCCGACCTCGTCCTCGAATACGTCCACGTCAAGCAACGCGCCGAACTCACCGACCGCGCGATTGCGCGAGGTCACAAGCACATTGCCGTTGCCGGTGGCCGGGCAGCAGACCGCCAACTGCTCGGGTGTCGCCACGTTGTCGAGCACGAGCAGCCAGCGCGCCCCGGCGTTCTCTAGCACGCGCACTGCCACCTGCGCGCGGTCGGCCGGTGCCAGACCTTCAACCTCCTCGCCGAGCTCCAAGGCAAGATCGGCGAGGTCGGCGATGCCGCCGTCCTCGGCGCGGATCCACGCGACGACGTCGTAGTCATCCACGTGCTTCTGCACGTAGCGCGCGGCGAGCTGCGACTTGCCCACGCCGCCGAGCCCGGTGATCGCCTGCGTAACGATCGCGCGCGAATCGTCGGCCAGCGCGCGCTCGAGCGTCTCGAGCTCCGGCCCGCGGCCGCTGAAGTGCTTCACCACATGGGGCAGCCGGAAGCGCACGCGCCGGCCTGCGGGCCGCGCGACGTCGCTCCACGAATGGTTAGCAGCGTGGAATGCCCGGTTTGCCCCCATGGCCTCCGCGAGCTGATCGCGGACCGCGACCCACGGGACGGCCAGCCCGCCGTCCGGGCTGGACGGGCTGCGGGTGGCCACGAGCACTCCGCATACGGCCTTCGACCGGACGTTGAGCAGCGGCCCCCCGCTCATTCCGGGCTTGACCGTGTCCGAGGCGAGGTCGATGAACGGCGTCGGGTGCTGCGACTTGGTGCCGCGGTAGTCGAGCGCGGCTGGCGTAAGTAGAACCGATCCTCCCTCCTCCGGGTAGCCGTAGCTCTGGAAGCTGTCGCCGTAGGTGGGCATGTCCTCGTCGAGGGCCACACAGGGATGTCCCGCAGCCTCCACGCGCAGCAGGGCGATGTCCGGGTAGTCCGCCGCGAGGTCCGGGACCGGCCGCCCGCGGTCGCAGAGCTTCAGCTCGAGCCGCGCCGGCACGGGCGCGGCGTCCGGTCGCCACAGGACTTCGAGCTCCTCGACATCCCCCGTCACGTGCGCGCAGGTCACCACCAGACCGGGCGCCAGGAAGAAGCCCGCGCCCGGCAGCGCCCCTCCCACGACTTGGACCGTGGAGGCACGCAGAAGTGCCTCGAGACTCATGCCGGAGCCGGGTTCACCCACTCGAGCGTGACCGTCAGCGAAGCCGCGCCCTGGGACTCGAATATGAGCGCGCTGAGCTTGCCCGTCTTGACCGTGAGGCTCACGCCGAACGCGGCTGTCGCCTTCGTTGCGCCGAGCGCGGCGAGCTTGTCGCGCACGATCGCCGCCACCTCGCCGATCGGCTCGAGCGCCTCCTCCAGCTCCAGCTCGTTGCGCCCGACGCTGCCGATGCCCGACGCGCCCTCCGCCACGCGAACCTGCACCACCCCGCCACCCGGCAACGCCGCGTCGACGACCGTATCTCCGTTCATGCTTGCCTCCTCCGTTCAGGCAAGTTTGACCGAACGGCGCGGGAGGCGCCCGCCCGTCGCCAGCCACGAGCCGGCGAGGATGAGCACCAGCCCGACCACGGCGCCGAGGCCGACCTCCTCGTCGAGCACGGCCACCCCGAGCGCGATCGCCACGGCCGGCGCCACGTAGGTGATCACCGCCGCGCGTCCCGGTCCCGCCTCGGCGATCAGCACGCTCCAGAGCACGAACGCAAGCGCGGTGCAGAACAGGCCGAGCACCACGATCGAGACGAGCGCGTCGCCCGTGGGCGCGTCGGCCGGCCACGTGAGCGCCGCCGGCAGCGTGAGCACCAGCGCGGCCACGGCCAGGCTGGCGCCCATCGTCGCGCGCGCGTCGACCTCGCCGAGCTTGCGGTTCAGCACCATCGGCCCCGCGGCGTAGCCGAGCGCGGCCAGCAGGATCGCCAGGGCGCCTAGCAGCTCGTCGCTTCGGCCGGCCACGTCGATGCCCACCAGCGCGACCACCCCCGCCAGCCCCACCACCAGGCCGACGAGCCGCATACCCCCGACGCGCTCCTCCGCGTCGAAGCGCAGTGCGAGCAGTGCCACGAACAGCGGCACCGCCGCGATCAGGATCGCCGCGAGCGACGACGCCACGTGCTGCTCACCAGCGGCGATCAGCGGGAACGGCAGCGAGATCTCCACGACCGCGAACAGCACGATCCAGGTCCAGTGCCCGCGCAGCTCCACCAGCTTGCCGGCGCGCCAGGCCAGCGTGAGCAGGACGGCGGCGCCGAGCACCAGCCGCGCCCACGACAGGAACCACGGCGAGAGGCCGTCGTCGACCGCGACCTTGATGAACAGGTACGGAATGCCCCACAGGACCGACATGGCCGCGAACACGGCCCAGGCGCGAGAGCTCAAGCGGTGGTCGGGCGGTCCACGCGGGTGTCCGCCACCGGCTCGCCCTCGGCGCGGATCACGTGCAGCGCTGCGTTGACCTGGGCGAGGTGCGTGAAGGCGTGCGGGAAGTTGCCGAGGTGGCGTCCGGTGTCCGGGTCGATGTGCTCGGCGTAGAGGCCCAGCGGGCTGGCCAGGGCGAGCAGGCGCTCGCACAGCTCGCGGGCGCGTTCCACCTCGCCGATCTCCACGAAGGCCGACACGAGCCAGAACGAGCAGACCGTGAACGTCTCGCCCTCGACCGCGAAGTCCTCCTCCTCCGGCCGCTGGCGCATCACGAGGCCGTCGACCACCAGCTCGTCGGCGATCGCCTCGACCGTGCGCCTCACGCGCTCGTCGTCACCCGGGAGGAAGCGGACCAGCGGCATCAGGAGCAGCGAGGCGTCGAGCGCCTCGGTGTCGTAGTGCTGAGCGAACACGCCGCGGTCCGAGAGCGCGTTGGCGATCACGTCCTCGCGGATCGCGTCGGCGCAACCCTGCCACTCCTCGGCGAGCCCGTCCTCCTGGCGCAGCTCGGCGAGCCGGGCACCGCGGTCGGCGGCCACCCAGCACATCACCTTCGACGAGGTGTAGTGGCGCGGCTCGCCGCGCGTGGCCCAGATCCCGCGGTCGGGCTCCCGCCAGTCGCTGACCGCGCGCGTGACGAGCTCGTTGACGATCGGCCAGATCCGCTCGGGCATCTTGTCGCGGCTGCGCGTGTGCAGGTAGGCCGCGTCGGCCATCGCGCCCCACACGTCGTGCTGCGTGCTGCGGTGGGCCGCGTTGCCCACGCGCACCGGGCGCGATCCCTCGTATCCCGAAAGCTGGTCGACCGTGTGCTCGGAGAGGTCGCGCCGGCCGTCGATCGCGACGATGTTCTGGAGCTCCTGGCCGTCCTCGGCCAGCTCGGCGAGGAAGTAGAAGAAGTCGTCGGCCTCCCAGTCGAAGCCGAGGCTGTAGCTGCCCCACAGGGCGAACGCGGCGTCGCGCATGAAGCTGTAGCGGTAGTCGTAGTTGCGCTCGCCGCCGGACACGCGCGGCAGCGAGGTGGTGGCCGCCGAGACGATGGCGCCCGTCGGCGCGTAGGTGAGGCCGCGGAGCGTGAGCGCGCTGCGCTCGAGCTGCGCGCGCCACGGGTGGTCGGGGAACTCGCCGCGCGCGAGCCACTCGCGCCAGTAGGTGTTGGTCTGGTCCATCATGCCGAACGCGTCGTGGTAGCTCTTGGGGCCGCCGTGCTCGGACCAGGAGAGTGCGACGTATGCCACGTCGCCCTTGCGCATGGTCGTCCGCGCGGTCGCGCGCGAGCCCTCGAACCCGACCCGCATGTCGGTGTCGAGCCCGAGCTCGAAGTCGTCCTTGCCCCCGCGCGCGACGGCCTCCGTGTAGCCGGAGCCGGTGTACTCCCACTCGGCCGCGCGCTCGCCGTAGCCGAACACCGGCTCGCACTCGAGCTGGAGTTCCACGATCCCCTGGGCGCAGCGCGCCGTGCGCACGAGCACGTGGTCGGCCTCCCAGTCGCTCGGCGGGCGGTGCTGGCGGTGCGCACGCTCCTCGACGTGGTGCCACGGACCCACCGTGAGCGCGTCGCGCACCATCAGCCAGCCCGTGCGCGTCTTCCAGGTGGTCTCGAGCACCACGCCGCCGGGCAGGTAGCGCCGCGCGGCCGGGACCTGGGCGTCGGTCGGGCCGAGCCGGAAGCGGCCCGCGTCGCGATCGAGGATCGTGGCGAAGACGGCCGGCGAGTCGAACTGCGGCACGCAGAGCCACTCGACGTTGCCGCTAGGCGCGACCAGCGCCGCAACCTCACCGTCGGACAGGAAGCCGTAGTCGCCGATCGGCGGGAACGAGCTGCGGGCGTGGAGAGCCTGGTTCTGGATCGCGCGAGCTTAGCCGCGCGGGCGGCGCCTCAGCGGAGCCAGAAGCTGGTCTGCTTACGCGCGCCCGGCCAGTTCAGGCCGATGTGGATGTGGTCGCGGTGAGCGGTGGTGTCGTCGATCTTCTTGGGCCGGCCGGCGCTGTCGTAGCAGGCCGAGTAGGGCCGCATCCCGTCGCCGCCCGACCACCACGAGCGGCAGTTCCAGATCAGCTCCTGGATGCCCATGCGGCGGGCGAGCGCGTGGCGGTTGCCGACCCTGTCGGTGGCGAGGAAGAGGCGGATCAGCCGCGAGGCCTCGCGCTTGTCCGCGGAGCGGTGCACGTTCAGGTGCCAGTCGATCGCGCGGCCCTCGGCGTGCAGGCTCGCGCTGTCCTTGCCCCAGCGCTCGCAGCGCATCGTCCCCCAGAAGGCGCCGCCCGCGTTCGCCTCGAGCCAGGCCTTCAGCGCGAGGGTGCCGGGCGGAGGCGACTTGCGGCAGCTCTTGGCGTGGTCGTAGCGGTAGGGGTCGATCGCGGTCGCGGCGAGGGCGTCGGCGGGGTTCGTCGTGGCCGCGGGCGCTGTCGCGGGAGCGAGCGCGAGGAGCGCGAGCGCGAGCAGGGCGATGCGGCGGGCCATGCTTGAGCTATCGGCACGGGGCGGCGCGGGCTTGCCACCCGAACGGGTTACAGCTCGAGCAGCGCTGCCATCAGCGCGAGGGCCACCTCGGCGCGCTGGTGGATCGACTCGGCGAGCACGAACTCGTCCGGGTTGTGCGCCTGGCCGCCGCGCGGGCCGAAGCCGTCGAGCGTGAGCGGGACGGCCGACGAGACGTGGCTCGCGTCGCTCGCGCCGCCGCGCTCGACCGGGATCACCGGCCGCCCGAGCACCTCGGCCGTGGCCGCCAGCAGGTCGCGCGTGGTCTCGCGCGAGTCCATCCCCGGCCAGAGCCTCACGATCTCCGCCTCGAGCCGGGCCCCTCCGACCTCGTCGGGAACCTCCGCAAGCACCCGGTGGAACGCCGCGGCGTCGTCGGCGCGCATGTCGCAGAAGAGCTCGCCGCCGGACGGGACCACGTTGAACGCGTCGCCGCTCGTGAGGATCGTGGGGACCGCGCTGAGCCGGTCCGGGCCCTGCGGGTCGTGATGCGCGGCCACCGCCTGAGCGGCCGCGGCCAGCGCCAGCAGGGCGTTGCGCCCGCGGTCGGGTGCCGAGCCGGAGTGCGACGAGAGCCCGTGCGCGACGACCTTCAGCGTGCTGGCGGCCTTGCGCCGCACGATCAGGCCCTCCTCCCCCTCCGGCCCGTGCTGGCCGGCCTCGAAGCACAGGCAGGCGTCGAAGCCCTCGAAGCGGTGCACGTGGTGCAGGCTCCCGACCCGCCACTCCTCGTCGTTGACGAGCAGCAGCGCGATCTCCGCATAGGCCTCCGGGCGCTCGGCGAGCACCTCGAACAGCGCCAGCGAGAGGGCCACGCCGCCCTTCATGTCCACGGTGCCCGATCCGATGATCCGGTCGCCGCGACGCTCGATCGGGCGGTGCGACTCGTGCGCGACCACGGTGTCGAGGTGCCCGAGCAGGAGCACCCGCCGCTTGCCCGTGCCGCGCACGTGCGCCAGCAGGTCGTCGGCGTACCCGGCCGTGGAGCACGGGATCCGCTCGACCTCGGCCTCCGGTGGCAGCAGCGCCGCGCAGACGGCCACCGCCTCCTCCGCGCCGTGCACGTCCCCCGAGGGCGACGAGACCGCCACCAGCGCCTCCATCTCGCGCTCGGCGCGCAGCGCCATCCGCGAAGCGTGGCTCTCGACCCAGGGGTGCATCGTCCCGACGGTAGCGGCGGTCTCGGTCAGCCGAGCCTGGCGCGCGACTCGCGCGCGGCGGCGTTGAAGACGCCGCGTGCCATCGTCGAGCTTGCGTCCTGCGCGCGGCACTCGTTCACCTCGGCGCGGGCGCGCTGCGCGGCCTCGAGCTCCGGCTCGGCCAGCGCTGCCAGCTCGGCCAGGTGGCCGGCAAGCCGCAGCTCGCCGGCCTCGGCCAGCTCCAGCGCACGCTCGGCCAGCCGCTCCCCGCCGCCGGTAAGCCCCGCCAGCTCGCCCGCCAGCGCCGCGTCGGGCGCGGGCTTCAGGTTGGCCGGGTTGCCGTCATACCAGCCGCCGAACTGGCGCCAGAGGTTGCGCACGATGAACTCGGGCTCGTCGTAGATCGGGCGCAGGTACGGCTTCTCGAGGAGGTTCGCGGGCGGGCGCACCGCGTGCAGGATCTGGTCGAGCGGCGCGCCCTCGTTCATCAGCGCGAGGGTCTGCTCCACGAGCGACTCGAGCAGCGCCGCGCTGTCCTCGAGCGCCGCGCGCACGCGCTCGGCGCCCACCACCGGGAGGCCGTGGCCGGGGAGCAGCAGCTCGGCGTCCAGCTCGGCCATCGCCCGCAGCGCCTGGACCCACTCGCGCGGGTAGCGCTGGACCTTCTGCGGGTTGCCCGCGTTCGGCACGGCCCAGATGAACAGGTCGCCGCAGCAGATCGTCCGCCGGCCGGGGATCCAGGTCCACGTGTAGTCGTCGGTCTCGCCCTTCGCGTGGTGCAGCTCGAAGCGCTCGCCACCGATCTCGAGCTCGAGCTCGTCCCGGTAGGTCTTGTCCGGGTAGCGGTAGTCGAGCGGCCACTCGAGCTCGTCCACACCGAACTGGCGGCGGTTGATGGCGGCGTTGTAGCCGGCGGTGAGCCGGTAGCGGTCGAAGCGGGCCGGCATGTTCTCGTGCGCGACCACGATCGGCGGGATCCAGCCGCGGTCGACGGCCTCCTCCTCCCAGAGCGGCAGCCCGAACACGTGGTCCACGTGCCCGTGCGTGAAGACCACCGTGTGCACACAGGTGTCCGGCCGCCAGCCGCGGATCGACTCGAACGCCCACTGCGCGAGCGCGAAGCTGCCGCTGTCGAACAGCACGAGGCCCTCGTCCGTCTCGACGGCCGTCACGTTCGCGAACGACGGCAGGAAGGCGATGCCCTCGCGCACCTCCGTCAGCTCGCCGAGGAAGCCGACCGGGTGGTGCTCGGCGAGGTCGGCCTCGCCGCTCCACAGCCGGTCCGCGAGCTCGAGCATGTCGGGCATGGCGCCGCGAGCCTACCGCTGATTGAATCCCGGCCGGCATGTCGCGCCAGGCTCCGATGCTCCAGGCGCTCGACGACGCGCCGATCACGAAGCGCTACGTGATCCTCGCCGTCGTCACGATGTTCGGCGCCGTCCTCGACCTGTTCGACTTCTTCCTGATCGCGTTCATCGTCCCGGTGATCGACGACGAGTGGCAGCTCACGTTCGGGCAGGCGACCGCGGTGCTGCTGAGCGCAGGCGTCGGCGCGATCGCGGGCGCGCTGATCTGGGGCTGGCTGGGCGACCGCTACGGCCGCCGCAAGCCGCTGATCGCCGGCATCCTCACCTTCTCGGTCGCCACGGGCCTGCTCGCGCTGGCACCGGACGACGGCTGGTGGTTCCTCGCGCTCGGGCGGATCGTGGTCGGCGCGGGCGTGGCCGGGGTGGCGGTGATCGCGGTCCCGCTCACGCTCGAGTTCACGCCCACCCGCATGCGCACGACCATCGTCGGCTTCGTCACCACCGCCACGGTCCCGATCGGCATCCTCGCCGCGGCGCTGGCGGCCGCGCTGCTCGCCGACCCGCTCGGCTGGCGCCCGCTGTTCGCCGTCGGCGTCGTGCCGGCCGTGCTGGCGCTGTTCATCAAGTGGTACGTGCCGGAGTCGCCGCGCTGGCTGATCGACCAGGGGCGACCGGAGGAGGCGCGGCGGTCGATCGCCTACCTGCTGATGGAGCCGGAGGAGTCGCTGTCGCTCGAGGTGCCGCCGCGCGACCGCGAGCCCGAGATCGGCTTCCGCCAGCTCTTCCGCTACCGCAACAGCCTGCTGGTGACGTGCACCGCGTGGTTCGGTGCGTCGGTGGCGGTGTCGGGGCTGATCCTCTGGGGGCCGACGTTCCTGAAGGAGATCCTCGAGATCGACTCCGACGAGGCCGCGCTCCTGTTCGTGTTCGTCACGCTCGGCTCGTTCGCCGGGCGGCTGTTCTTCTCGTTCGCTCCCGCGCGCTTCGGCCGCCGCGCCTGCGGAGTGGTGACCGGCCTCGGCGCCGCGCCGCTGCTGTTCCTGGCCGCCGCCAGCGGCGAGACCGAGGTCCTCGGGATCTCGCTGTTCCTGGTGGCGCTGGTGCTGGCGAGCTTCTTCGTCGACGGCGGCTTCGCCAACCTCGCGCCGCTCACGCCGGAGCTCTTCCCGACGAGCCTGCGCACCCAAGGGCTCGGCCTCTCCTGGGCGTTCAGCGGGCTCGGCCGGATCGTCGGCCCGCTCGTGGTGGGCGCCTGGGCCGCGGAGGGCAACGACCCGATCGAGCCGGAGGCGACGCTCGACGCGCTCCTCCCCGCGTTCAGCTTCCTGGCCGTGGCCGCGCTGGCGGCGGGGCTCGTGTTCCTCGTGCTGAGGACGGAGCCGCACGGGCGCGATCTGGAGTCGCTGAGCGACGAGCTGCGGGAGAGCGTGGCCGCTCCGGGCGCCGCGGCGGCGGAGCCGGCGGCGCCCGCCTAGGGCTCCGGCCGCTCCCCACGGCGGGCACTTAGGGGAGGGGGAACGGGCGCCCGCGCATCGATTGGAGGGTTATTCCGCTATGCGGTACACAAGGCTCCAATCGATGGGGAGCCTTCGACCCTCCCCCCTCCCCAGCCGCCGTTGGCGGCAGGCCGGGGAGCCGCAGCGGCCGTGGGCGCCAGCCGCAGAGCGCCAGCCGCACGCGGTGACGAGCCGCGCCCGCACGCGGCGGCGCGCCGCGCCCTACCGAACCGCCGGGTCCGCCGTCCCCTCGTTGCCGACCGGCTTGCTCACGATCTTGTTGCCGCGCAGGACGTGCGGGAACTTCTTGCCGTCCCAGAGCTGCGGCGGCTGGACGAAGCAGGGCGGCTCGCCCTGGGCGGAGTCCTCGCGGCTGCCGTCGCCGGGGAAACCGGTGTTGTTGCAGTCGAACGCCTCGGTCATGCCGAGCGGGCGCATCCGCTTGAGGTAGTTGGGCAGCGGGTACGAGTTGCCGCGCTCGTAGGTCGGCCGCGTCTGCGAGAGCTGGACGCCGCGCGTGTTCGAGATCGAGAACTGGCGCAGGTAGTGGCGCGGGCCCTCGTCCGGCGAGAGCGGCGGCATCGTGGCGTTCAGCGACGCGGAGGCGGCGTGGATGAAGTTGGCGAGTGTCTCCTGCGAGTAGTTGATGTAGGAGAGGATCGGGTTGAGCTCCGGCAGGTAGGTGTGCAGCGCCGGGAACAGCGGCTTCGCGCCCTCGAGGAAGCGCTGCGCGGCGGGCAGGTTGCGCTCGGACTCCGTGATCACCGGGTCGAGCTTGTGGAACACGTTCTTGAGGTCGGGCGCGAGGGCGCCGAGGTCGCGCAGCGTCGGCCGGAGCTGGAAGGCGACCGGAATCAGGTCGCGGATGAGCGGATGCGTCTCCCTGGTGAACGTGCGCAGCCTGTTCAGCGTCAGGCGCGACTCGTCCAGGAACGTGGGAAGCACGGCGATCGTCTCGGCGAGGCGGTCGTTGCGCGACGCCAGCGCGCCGAAGAAGTCGTTCACGTTCACGACCAGCTCACGCAGCTGCCCGCGGCGTTCGGTCAGCGCGTTCAGCGTGATGCCGGTGTTCTTCACGAGCCTGCGCAGCGCCGGCTCCTGGTCGTCCAGCACCTTCAGCGTCTGCGAGCCGGCGGCCGCGAAGTCGTCGAGGTTGCCGATCGCGTTGCTCAGGTCCTCGCCGCGCCCGTTGTCGATCGCGATCGAGATCTCGCGGATCCAGCCCTGGAAGTTGTCGCGCGTCTCCTTGTTGAAGAGGGAGATGATCTCGTCCAGCTCGACCGGCTCCACGACGGACTTCGCCGGGATCATCTCGCCGTCGTCGAGCTTCGGCCCGTCGCGGGTACCGGGCGTCAGCTCGATGTAGATCTGACCCAACAGCGACTTCTGCCGGAGGATCGCCTTCACGTCCTTCGGCAGCGGTGCGAACTCGGGCTCGATCTCCATCTCGACCACGTTGCCGCCCTCGCGCGCGAGGCTGAGGTTCTTCACCTTGCCGATGTCGAGGCCGGCCATGCGGATGTCGGCCTCCTTCACGAGCAGCGCCGACTCGGGCATCTTCACCTTCACGCGGTAGCCCTCCGGGCGCAGCGGCACCGGGCCGCCGAACGAGAACCACAGCCAGAGCAGCAGCCCGAAGCAGGACAGCGCCCACATCACCATCACGAAGATCTTGGTCGGGCTCGGAGCTTGCTTGTTCATCAGCCGGTCGGGCAGAGCTTCTGGTCGGCCAGAAGCTGGTTGAGGTTCAGGAGCGCGCCGGAGGCGGGCTCGACGTTGACGAGGTTCTGGAACGTCGAGCACGAGGCGGTGGCGGTGATGCGCCGGAACGGCCCGCTCGCGTCGCCGGTGCTGAAGACGCTGTTGGTGTTCTGCGCGAGCCAGCCGAGCCAGAACAGGAGGCCCTCCTCGCGCTGCTGGGCGGCGGCGAAGTCGTTCGGCACCGGCTCCTTGCCGTTCGGGTTGTAGGCGCCGATGTTGAAGAAACGGTTGATCTCGCGGAACGCCTCGCGCACGTCCGGACTCGCGTTGGCCAGGTCGCGCGCGGCCGGGCGCACGTTGCGGATGAACGGGCGTGCCGCGCGGATGAACGGGCGCACCTGGTCGCGCAGGATCGGCGTGGCCTCGCGGGCGAACGGGCGCACCTGGAGGTTGGTCTGGTGGAGCTGGCGGACGACCGGCCGCATCGCGTTCAGCCCCGGAGGGATCTCCTGGCCGAGCTGGTTGACCTTCACGAGCGCCGACTCCACCGTGCGCAGCGTTCCCGGCAGGCGCGCGACCGCCGCCGAGACGTTCTGGTCCTCGGACGCCCAGCGCTCGAGCGCCTGGCTCTGCGACTCGACCAGGGTGCTGAGCTCGCGGTCGCGCGTGGACAGCTCGGTGACCGTCGAGCCGTAGTTGTGGATCAGGCGGGCCAGCTCGCGGCGGCGCTCCGCGAACGCGCTGTTCACGCGCGCGAGGTCGCGGTGCAGCGGCCCGAACCGCGCGAGCACCTCGCGCAGGTCGTTGCCGCGCCCCTTGAGGCCCTTGCCCGCTCCGTTGATCAGGAGCTGGAGGTAGGCCCGCGTGTCGCTGTCGAGCGACGAGAGGACCTCGTCGGAATCCACGTCCGGCGCCGTGTTCTCGATCCGGATCCGCCCGTTCTTCTTCATCACCGGCGCCGACTTGCTGCCCGGGTCGAGCTCGATGAACATGTCCTTCAGGCCGGTGCGCGGGCGCAGCAGCGCGGTCGCGTCGGTGTGGACGACGTCCTCGTGCTCCTTGTCGATCTCCATCGTGACCAGGGCGCGCCCGTTCTCGAGCTTCACGCTGCCGATGTCGCCGATCCGCATGCCGGCCACGCGGATCGTCTGGCCCTGGCCCGGCATGACGCCCTGCGCGTCGGAGAACTCGGCCTTGAGCGTGAACGGCTTCTCCTCGAGGCCCGGGATGCGCAGTCGCTGCTCGTTGAGGATGTAGTACGCGGTGCCGAGGGCGATCGCGGCCAGCGCCGCGATCGCGATGAAGTCGCGCAGCCGCTTGCGGATCGCGAGGATCATCGGACGCCGCTCCCGTCGCCGGCGTTGGCCTTCGTCTCGGAGCTGTCGAGCTCATTCGGCGGGACGAACATGCCCTTGGCGTTGCGCTTGAAGCCGAGCTTCCTCGCCTGGATCTGCTCGCCGAGGTCCGAGAACTCGAGCGGGTCGATGTACGGCTTGCCCTTGTTCATCCGGTCCCAGGCGAAGAGGACCTTGTCGAGGTCGGCCTTCGAGCGCTTCTGGAGCGCGTTGTACTTGGGCAGCAGCGTGGGCGTGGGCGTGACGGGGTCGCCGCCCGGGCCGCTCGGGGCGTTCATGTCCGGCGGCTCCTGCGTCTCGCACGGGATGTTCGGCCGGTAGACCGGCGTCCGTGCGGGCTTGATCGGCCGCACGCCCTCGATCGGCAGGTCGGTCTGGGCGTAGAGCTGCTCGCCGGCCTGGCTCTGCACCGACAGGGTGCTGCCGCCGCCACCGGCCAGGACGCGGAAGATCGGCGAGTTCGCGTCGTGCATGCGGCTCTCCCCGGAGAGGCCGACCAGCCCGTGCGGCCCGGTCTCGGAGAAGGACTCGCCCGAGGCGTTGGGGAAGTCCGGGTCCGGGACCGGCGTGGTCGAGAACGGCAGCAGCACGTTGCTCTGGCACGACGCGATCAGGCGGGTCTGCTCGAGCGACTCGGTCTGGCTGCGGTTCAGGCGCGCGAGATCCGGGACCGTCGGCCGCAGGTCGGCCACGAGCCCGCGCAGCTCCGCGCGCGAGACGAGGCGGCGCGCCTGCGTGATGAACGGGATCTGGACGTCGAGCGTGGTCGACGACGAGCGCGCCGCGGGCAGTGCCTCGCGCGCGAACGCGCGCAGCGTGGGGAAGGCCTGGTTCAGCGACGCCAGCGCCGGGCGGCCGACGCGCAGCACGTCGCGCAGCGCCGGGATGGTCGCCTGGAGGTTGTCGTCCTCGCGGGCGAAGGCCGCGGCCAGCCGGTTCAGCGAGGTGACGAGCAGCTTGAGCGATTCCTCGTCGCGCGACAGCGCTCCGAACACCTTGCCCTGGCCCTTGAGCACGCGGCCGAGGTCGCCGGGGCGCTGGCCGAGCGTGGCGCGCGTGGAGATCGCGGTGTTGCGGTAGGCCGCCTCCCAGTACTTGACGGCCATGTTGAAGCCGCGCGAGCCCCTGCCCTCGACTCCCTTCGCGTACTCCTTGAGGAAGGTCTGGAGGTCGGAGCGGGTGTCGTGCTGGAGCGCGCCCAGCACGTCGCCGAACTGGACCGGCGAGGCGGTCTGCGCCGGCGGGATGGTCGAGCCGGACTTGCGCGCCGGCGAGTCCGCCGTGCCGGGCTGGAGGTCGACGAAGTAGTTGCCCTCCAGGAAGATGCGCTGGCGCACCTTGACCTGGGCGTCCTTCTTGATGGGGAGGCCGTCCTCCTCGATCTCCATCCGGACCTTCGCCATGCCGGAGTCCGCGATCGGCTCGATCGACTTCACCTTGCCGACCTCGACGCCGGCGATCCGGACCGGCGAGCGCTCCTTCAGCTCGTTGGCGTTCTCGAAGACCGCGTAGAGCTCGTAGGGCTGCGCGAACGGGTTGGCCTTGCTGAACGCGAAGTAGGTCGCGAGGATGGCCAGCACGAGGAAGATCAGGCCCGCCTTGAGCGGCGTGATGCCCGCCTTCTGCGCCATTCCGCGCGGCATGTTGGAGAAGGGAGTCGAGGCCATCGCTAGGGGAGGTCCCTCAGGTTCTTGACGCCCTTGCGGGTGGTGCCGGCGAGGCCCGGCGTGTCCGGGTCGAGCACGACGTGGCTGCCGCCGAGCCGGTTCGGGTCGTTCGTCGGCGGATAGCGGAAGCCCTCCGCCAGCGGGCCGTCGAGGTAGCCGGTCTGGCCGGTCTGGCAGTCGGCGTTGCCCTGCGCGTCGATCGCCGGCGCGTAGTTCTGGCGGTGCAGCGTGGTGAGCGGATCGCCGATCGGATCGCGCGCCGTCTGCGGGTCCTGGTTGTCGGGGATGTCCGCCGGGCGCTCGGAGTCGGAGGTGCTGATGCGGTTGTCCTGGGTACGGTTGTCGGACTTCAGGCCGGAGCGCTGCGCCGTGCCGAAGCGCACGTCCTCGGAGACGTGCTCGGCGAGGCCGGTGAGCCAGAAGACCGTGTAGTTGCAGACCGACTGGTACGGCGCCACGAACTCGACGAGCGGCGCGGCGATCTTGACCGTCGCGGTCAGGTCCTTCAGGCCCAGCAGCGTCGCGGGCTGCTCGACGAGGTCGCGCAGCGACCTGAACACGTTCGCCGTGCGGTTGTAGAACGGCGGCGAGCGGCGCACCACCGGCCGGCCGACGACCAGCGCCTCGCGGAGCTGCGGCAGCGACGCCGAGAACTCGTCGGCGACCGGCTGGAGCGCGGCGAACAGGCGCTCGGAGTCGGCCAGGAACGGCCGCTGCTCGGGGAAGCTCTGGATGCCGGCGTCGAGCGTCGGCGGGCCGCGCTCGATCGTGGCGCGCAGCGCGTTCTCGTCGCGCCCGAGCGCCTCGAAGGTCGTGGCCATGTTCCCGAACAGCTCCGAGTACTGGCGCGCGACCGGAGCGATCTCGCCGGAGAAGCGCGCGGTGGCCCGGAAGAACTGGTTGAGCCGCGTGTTCGGGTCCGACAGCGCCGTCATCACCGGCGTCAGGTGGGTGAAGAGCGGCACGAACTCGCGGATGGCGAGGTTGATCGACTGGCCGCGGCCGGCGAGCGCGTTGCCGTAGCCCTCGAGCGCCGTCTGGGTGTTCTGGCGCATCTTCTCGTCGAACGTCGAGAAGTACTCGTCGAGCTCGATCGGCGTGCGCGACTGCGCGACCGGAATCGTGTCGCCCGCCTGCATCGTCTCGGTGCTCTTGCCGAGGGTCAGCTCGACGTACTTCAGGCCCAGGTTCGAGCGTGGCCGCACGTAGACGGTCGAGTCCTTCGGCAGCGGCTCGACCGACTTGTCGAGCTTCATGTGGACGATCGCCGTGGCCTTCCCGGTCCGCGGGTTCACGCCCGGCACGATCTTGTCCACGGACCCGACGCGGTAGCCGCCCACGCGCACGTCGTTCGAGACGACCAGGTTCTGGCCGCCCTCGAGCTCGGCCCGCACGTCGAAGGTCGGCACGAACGGCAGGCCCGCGTTCGCGTTGTAGGCGAGGAACACGGCGACGATGACCACGAGCAACGTCAGGGCCCCGATCAGGACCGGCGAGGCGACGATGGATGCCTGGCGGCCGGTCCTCATGGCGACATCAGGAAGTCGAGGAGCTGTCCGGACTGCTGGAGCCCGGTCGGGTCGGCGGGAGCGTCCGGCTTCCCGCTGCGGAGGGAGTCGACGAGCTCCTGCACGTTCGGCGGGAGGGTGACCTGCGGCTCGGAGATGTCGCGCTGGCCGGGCAGCGCCGGTGCCTCGGGCTGGCCGGCGCCGCGCCGCAGGCCGAAGCGCTCGATGTTCTCCTGCGGGCTGAGGCTCGCGGCCTCGGTGGCGGGGCCGTCGGTCGGGTCGGGGTCGAAGACGCCCGGGCTGTAGGCCCGGCCGCCCGGTCCGCCGGCGCCGATGTTCGGCCCGCACTGCTTGGCCTGCTCGGGCGTCGGCTTGACCGCGTACGGGGCGCACGCGTTCTGGATCAGGATGATCCGCAGCAGGTGGCTGATGTCGTCGAACGGGTTAATCGCGAGCGTCTGGAAGTACACGTAGTTCCAGATCACCTCGAAGCCGGTCATGCCCTGGCCCGGCTTGTACGCGGTCTTGTCGGGGGCCGGCGGCGCCGTGCGGCCGGCGGCCGGGTCGTTCTCGATCGAGCGGCTGCGGTCGTCCAGGCTCTGGAGGAACTGGCGGAGCGGCTTGGCGAAGCGCGGCAGGTCCTCGGCCAGCGAGCGGAGCTGCGCGACCTCCTCGCTGCTCTCGTCGACCGCGCGGCGACCCTCGACGGCCGCGGCGCCGAGCGCCCGCGTCGAGCGGCGCGAGTCCTCGGAGAACGGCCCGAGCTCGGCGAGGAACGCCCGCAGGTCGGGCGCCGCCGTGCGCAGCTTGCGCAGGAGCGGGATCTGCTCGTCGGCGGTCTGCTCGAGCTGCGCCGCGGTGGGCTGGAGCTCGGCTAGGAACGTCGGGAGCTTGCGCCACTGCTCGGCGATCGAGTCCTTGCGCGACGCCTGCACCTGGGCCACCTCGGAGGTCTCCTTGGCCCAGCGCGAGAGGTCGCGCTTGCGCGGCTCCACGGCGGCGCTGACCTCGTCGGCGTCCTCCACGAAGCTCTTGATGAAGCGCCGCTGGCGGGCGAGGATGTCGAGAGTCTCGGTGGTCTCGCGCAGGCCCGGGTGCGCGCGGCGGATGACCTCGTTCAGCTCGTCCGGGCGGCCCGCGAGCCCGACGCCCAGCTCGCTGATGATGAGCCTGAAGCGCTCGCGGTAGGGGCGGCGCTGGATGTTGTTGATCAGGTCGAGCGGCACCGTCGAGAACGTCTGCTTGACCGGCACCCGGCCGCCGTCGGCGACCTGCGGGCCCTTGGTGCCGGGCTGGCAGTCGATGAAGTACTCGCCGATCAGCGACTGCTGGCGGACGCCGCAGCGCACGCCGTCGACCGCCTCCGGCCCGATCCCGCGGCGGAACTTGTCGAAGTCGTCGCCCGTCAGCTCGACCTCGACGGCGACCTTCGGGGGATCGGCGTCGGTCAGGTCGAAGTCGGTGATCTTGCCGGCGCTCACGCCGCCGACCTTCACCTCGCCGTCCTCGACCAGACCGAAGGCGTTGTCGAACTCGATGAGGTACTTCTGACCCTTCGCGTCGTCGCCGCCTGCGCCGGTCAGCACCACCGCGAGCACGCAGGCGACCAGCAGCGTGCCGAGGGCGATCAGGCGCCTCATGGCCGCGGCCCCACGGCCCGGTCTTCCTCGAGGCAGTCGAGCTGCTTCTGCTCCTCCTCGGACCAGACGTTCGAGCCGTCCGGCGCAGGCGCCTCGGCGCCGCCCGGGCAGCGCTTGAACTCCTCGGTCTGGAGCAGCGCCTTGAGCGCCGCGCCGCGCTGCTCACGCGGGATGACGCCGCCGAAGAGCTGCGCCGAGAGCGCGTTCACGAACGTCTGGACACGCGAGAAGCTGCCAAGCGCGTCGTAGGCGCCCGTGGTCGAGTAGTCGTCGAACCAGCCGATCAGGTCGACCGTGTACGGGCGGCCGTGCGCGACGACCGGCGCGCTGTCGGTGAGCGCCTTCGTGAGCTGCGGGAAGGCGCCGAGCCGATCCTTGCCGTTGCGATCGCGCGTCTCGACCGCGATCTGCGCCAGCGACGGGTAGGTGCGGTTCAGCTCGGTGAGGTCGTTGGAGTCGCCCTTGCGGCGGAGGATCTGGCTGAGGTCGCGGATAGTCGGGCGCGCCTCGTTCGCGAACGGCCGCAGCTGCGAGAGGAACGGCCGCAGCTTGCGGGCGACCGGCTTGGACGCCTCGACGAGCGGGTCCACGTCGTCGAGCGTCGCGCGCAGGTTCACGTAGGTCGTGTTCGCCTGGCGCATGAAGTCGGGGAAGCGCTCGATCGCCTCGGCGAGGGCCTCCTTCTCGTTGGCCAGCGCGCGCGTGGTGCGGTTGAGGTTGCTGACGAGCGGGGTCAGCTCCTCCTGGCGCTCGGACAGCGCGGTGACGAAGCGCGAGCTGTTGACGAGGAAGTTCTCGAGGACGGGCGTGTCCTTGTTCAGCTCCTCGAACAGCGCGGTCGAGCCGGCGAGCGACGGGTTGAGGTACTTCCAGCCCTCGTTCGCCTGGATCCCGCGGCCCTTGTAGTTCGCGTAGTTGCCGCGGTAGAAGCCCTGGATCGCCCTGCGCGTCGGCTTGTCGAACGTGTTGAAGAACTGGTCGATCTCGACGCCGGTGGTCGTCTTGTCGGAGTGGATCGTGCCGCCGTCCGGGATGTCGTCGCCGGCCTTGTCCTCCGGCGGCATGTGCAGCTCGATGTAGCGGTTGGCGACCGAGGAGAGCGAGCCCTGCCGGATGATCGCGGTGGTGCCCTCGCGCAGCTTGGGCTGGTCCTCGTTCATCTTGATCTCGATCAGCGCGTGACCGTCGTCGGTGATCTCGCGCTTGACGACCGAGCCGACCTGCACGCCGCCGCGCTCGACGAGGTTGCCGTAGACGAGCTGCTGCGCGTTCAGGAACTCGAGCTTCACCCGGTAGCCGCCGCCACCGTCCATGAACAGCAGATACGCGACGAGCAGCACGGCGCCGGCGACCGCGGCGAGTGCCGCGACGCGGGCGATCGGAGCCCTCGGGCGCTCAGGCCCCAGTGCCTCAGCCAATCGAGGTCTCGATGATCGTCTGCAAGTTACGTATCTCCCCGGGCGGCCCGAGCGGCCGCCGCCGGGTGAAAGCTACTCGCTGGACCCGCCCGATGCGCTGGATTGAGGAGCCCCCGGCGCGCCTTAACGTAATGTTCATGCCGGATGAGGAGGAGCTTCGGAGGGATGCGATCCGTGGGGGTCCGCGCGCTGGGGTTGGCGCTGATCGCCATGACCTGCACGGCGGCGACGGCGGCCGCGGCCGCTCCCGAGATCAAGGTCCTCTCCAACCGCGCGGACCTGATTTCGGGCGGGGACGCACTTGTAGAGCTGTCTCCGCGCGGATCGGGCGGCGTGCAGGGCGTCATGGTGGACCTCGACGGCCGCGACGTGACGGCCGCCTTCGCCGAGCGCCCGGGCGGTCGCTGGATGGCGCTGCTCGACGGCCTGAAGGCCGGCGCGAACGTCCTCACGGCGCGTGCACCGGACGGATCGGCCTCCCGGCTGACGATCACAAACCACCCGATCGGGGGGCCAGTGATCGACGGTCCGCAGATCCAACCGTGGAAGTGCGCGGCGGGCGCGACCGACCCGCAGTGCAACCGGCCGGTGCGGGTCGAGTACCGCTACAAGCCGAGCGGCGGAGGCTCGCTTCAGACCTACGACCCCGCGAACCCACCGTCGGACGTCGCCACCACCACGACCGACCAGGGCAAGACCGTCCCGTTCATCGTCCGTCACGAGGTCGGCGCGCTCGACCGCGACGAGTACCGGATCGCCGTGCTCTGGGACCCGAGCAAGCCGTTCACGCCGTGGGCGCCGCAGGAGGGCTACAACCACAAGCTCGTCGTGAACCACGGCTTCAGCTGCGACACCGCTTACGAGCAGGCCGCGGCGCCCGACGTGCTCAACGAGACCGCGCTCGCGCGCGGCTTCGCCGTGATGTCGCACGCGCTCGACAACGCGGGCCACAACTGCAACATCCTCACCCAGGCCGAGGCGCTGATCATGACCAAGGAGCGGGTGGTCGAGGAGCTCGGCGAGATCCGCTACACGATCGGCAGCGGCTGCTCCGGCGGCTCGCTCGTGCAGCAGCAGGTGGCGAACGCCTACCCCGGCTTCTACCAGGGCCTGACGCCGGCGTGCAGCTTCACGGACGCGTGGTCCTCGGCCATGCAGTACGTGGACTACGTCGGGCTGCGCAACTACTTCGAGAACCCGAACAAGTGGGGCGTGGGCGTGGCCTGGGGGCCGGACGACATCGCGGCGGTCGAGGGGCACCCGAACCCGGTCAACGCGATCACGTTCACCGAGGTCATCCCGTTCAGCGGCGAGCCGACGCGTTCGTGTCCGGGCGTGCCGATGGAGCAGGTCTACGACGAGAACACCAATCCCAAGGGCGTGCGCTGCACGCTCCAGGACTACATGCGCAACATCTTCGGCCCGCGCGACCCGAGTGTCTGGGAGTCCGTCGAGAAGAAGCTCGGCTACGGCTTCGCGGGCCGGCCGTACGACAACGTGGGCATCGAGTACGGGCGCAAGGCGCTCGAGGCGGGGACGATCTCGCCCGAGCAGTTCATCGACCTGAACGCCAAGGCCGGCGGCGGCGACATCGACGTGACCCTCGGCCCCGCGCGCTCGGTGGCCGACCGCCCCGCCCTCGAACGCGTCTACCGCAGCGGCGCCGTGAACCAGGGGACACACCTCGACCAGGTGGCGATCATCGACCTGCGCGGCCCCGACCCCGGCGCCTTCCACGACGTCTACCGCACCTACGTGATGCGCGCGCGGCTGATCCGCGAGCACGGCCACGCGAAGAACCAGATCCTCTGGCGCGGCCAGGTGCCGCTGCTCGGCGACACGAACTACGCCAACGAGGCGATCATCGCCATGGACCGCTGGCTGGCGGCCGTCGAGAAGGACAAGCGCGGCGTGCCGCTGCCGCAGAAGATCGTCGAGGACAGGCCCGCGGACCTGGTCGAGCGCTGCACGAACGGCTCGGGGCAGGAGCTGCCCGCGGAGGCGTGCGACGCCAGCGTGCAGGCCTACGCCAGCCCGCGGATCGTGGCCGGCATGCCGCTCACCGACGACACGATCAAGTGCGACCTCCAGCCGCTCCGGCGGTCGAGCTACCCCGGCTTCTCGGACGCGCAGTTCGCGGAGCTGCAGAAGATCTACCCGACCGGCGTGTGCGACTACTCGAAGCCGGGGCCCGACCGGGTGCCGACGGTGCCGTGGCTGTCCTACAGGTCGGGGCCGGGCGGCGTCCCGCTCGGCGATCCCCCGCGCTCGACGTCCGTCACGCCCGCCGGGTGCCTGCGCGGCTCGTCGCGCACGGTCGCGATCTCACGCAAGCTGCGCGGGCAGCGCGTTCGGTCGGTGCGCGTGAACGCGAACGGGAAGGTCCGGCTCGTGCGGCGAAAGGGCCGCCTCTACGCGGTGGTGGACCTGCGCAAGCTGCGCGGCAAGACGATGACGCTGCGCCTCTCCCGCCGGCTCGCCGACGGCAAGCTGGTCAAGACGAAGCACTCGCGGCTCGTCTGCAAGTAGTTCTGAACAGTTGACCACCCCATAGGGGCGTCAAGTGTTCAGGAATCGAGGATCGCGGCCAGCCGGCGCTCGAGTGCGCTCGACACGGCGTCGTGCAGGGCACCCTCGCCGAAGCGCTCGACCAGCGACTGGAGGAAGCCGTCGATGATCAGGCGGGTGGCCGCGTCGCGCGGGAGGCCGCGCGACATCAGGTAGAAGAGCTGGTCGCGGTCGATCTGCGCGACCGCGGCGGCGTGCGTGCAGCGCACGTCGTTGGCGAGGATCTCGAGGCCCGGGATCGCGTCGGCGTGCGCGCGCTTCGAGAGCAGCAGGTTGCGGTTGTCCTGGAACGCGTCGGTCTGCTGGGCGCCCGGGTCGACCTTGATCATGCCGCGCCAGACGCTGCTCGAGCGGTCCGCGAGCACCCCGCGGAAGGCGAGATCGGACGTGGTGTGCGCGGCCGCGTGCTCCTGAGTCGTGTCGAAGTCGACGTGCTGGCGCCGGCGGGTGGCGTAGGCGCCGGTCACGCGCGCCTCGGCGCCCGGTCCGCGCAGCTCGGTCTCCATGCTCATGCGCCCGGTGCCGCCGCCGAAGCCCAGCGCGATCCACTCGAGCGATCCGTTCGCGTCCACCACGGCACGCTGGGTGCCGAACACGAGCGAGCGCTCGGACAGCCCCTGGCCGCACACGTAGCGCAGCCGGGCGTTCGGCCCGACCACGATCTCGACGACCGCGTTGAACAGGCCGTCCAGCTCGTCGCCAGCGGAGAGGTACTGCTCCCAGACCTCCGCCTGCGCATCCTCCTCGAGCACGATCAGCGTGCGGCGGTTGACCGCGCGGCCGCCGGCCTCCTGGATCCCGGCGAGCATCGCCGGCGCCGACAGCGTGACCCCGCGGGGGACGTACACGCAGGCGCCCTGGTTGCGCGCGGCGTCGTTGCGGACGACGAACGGGTCGTCGGAGGAGACGACCGTCCCGATCAGCTGCGAGGCGGCCGCGGGTGCCGAGTCGAGGGGCCCGACGTACGCGCCGTCGACCTCCACTGCCCCGGCCAGCACCGCCCCGTCCACCTCGGCGAGCTGGTGTGACTCGTCAGGGGGGTCGAAGAGCGCGACGGCGCGCTCCACCGCGTGAGGGTTCCCCGGGAGGGCCGGCTCGTACGCGTCGACCTCGACCTTCGAGAGGTCGGTGAACTCCCAGCCGGGCCTGCCCTTGAACTGCGGTAGTGGGGGCAGGGGCCGCGCCGTGACGGCGCTAGCCAATGCTGCCTTCCATCTGGAGCTCGATCAGCCGGTTGAGCTCGACGGCGTACTCCATCGGAAGCTCCTTCGCGATCGGCTCGATGAAGCCGTTGACGATCATCTTCGACGCGTCCTCCTCCGGGATCCCGTGGGACTGGAGGTAGAACAGCTGCTCCTCGGAGACCTTCGAGACCGAGGCCTCGTGTCCGACGTTCACGTCGTCCTCGCCGATCCTGATGGTGGGGTAGGTGTCCGAGCGCGAGTCCTCGTCGAGAAGCAGCGCGTCGCACACCACCGTCGAGCGCGCCTCGGTGGCACCCTTCGCGACCTCGAGCAGGCCGCGGTAGCTGGAGCGCCCGCCGTCCTTCGAGATCGACTTGGCGAAGATGTTCGACGTCGTGTGCGGCGCCGCGTGGACGATCTTGCCGCCCGCGTCCTGGTGCTGGCCCTCGCCCGCGAACGCGATCGAGAGGATCTCACCGTGGGCGCGCTCGCCCATCAGGTAGACGCTCGGGTACTTCATCGTGAGCTTCGACCCGAGGTTGCAGTCGACCCACTCGACCGTGGCGTCGGCCTCCGCGACCGCCCGCTTCGTAACGAGGTTGAAGACGTTCTGCGACCAGTTCTGGACCGTCGTGTAGCGGATCCGCGCGCCCGGCTTGGCGATCAGCTCGACCACCGCGGAGTGCAGGGAGTCCGACGAGTACGTGGGGGCGGTGCAGCCCTCGACGTAGTGCACCGACGAGCCCTCGTCGGCGATGATCAGCGTGCGCTCGAACTGGCCCATGTTCTCGGTGTTGATCCGGAAGTAGGCCTGGAGCGGCATCTCGACGTGCACGCCCGGCGGCACGTAGACGAACGAGCCGCCCGACCACACGGCCGAGTTGAGCGCGGCGAGCTTGTTGTCGTTCGCCGGGATGATCGTGGCGAAGTACTCGCGGACGATGTCCTCGTGCTCGCGCAGCGCGGAGTCCATGTCGAGGAACTGGACGCCCTGCTGCTCGAGGTCCTCGCGCACCTGGTGGTAGACGACCTCGGACTCGTACTGCGCGCCGACGCCGGCGAGGAACTTGCGCTCGGCCTCGGGGATGCCGAGCCGGTCGAAGGTCTTCTTGACGTCGTCGGGGACGTCGTCCCAATCGCGCTCGGCGCGCTCGGAGGCGCGGACGAAGTAGTGGATGTTGTCGAAGTCGACCTGGGCGAGCATCGGGCTGCCCCAGGTCGGCATCGGACGCGCGAGGAAGTGGTCGAGCGCCTTCAGGCGGAAGTCGCGCATCCACTGCGGCTCGGACTTGAACTCGGAGATCTTCTCGACGATCTCGCGGTTGAGCCCCTTCGGGGCCTTGTAGAGGTAGTTCTCGGCGTCGTGGAAGCCGAAGCGCTCCTCGTAGTTCTCCCCGATTCCGGCGAGCTCGGGAGCGGAGGTGTCACGGACTGCTGTATCGGGCGGCGTGGTCATGGTCAGTCGATCTCCACTCGGATGATGCCGTCGGCGACGGACACCGGGAAGGTGTCCACCGGCGTGTAGGCGGGGAGGGTCAGCGGGCGGCCGGTGCGCAGGTCGAAGCGCGACCCGTGCCGCGGGCACTCGATGGTGCAGGCGCCCTGGTCGAGCTCGCCCTCGACGAGCGGGCCGTCGTCGTGCGAGCAGCGATCCTCGATCGCGAGCACCTCACCGGCGCAGTTGAAGACGCCGATCTCGATGTCCTCGTGGGCGAACAGGCGCATGCCGCCGGGCGGCAGCTCGTCGAGGGGGCAGATGTCGATCAGGTCTGGCATGTCAGCTTGTTAATCCGACTCGGCGGATCGGGATTGATTCTAGCGCCGGACGCGGAGCCGGAGCTTGATCGAGCCGCCTATCCGGACGTCGGGGTCGAGGTAGGCGCGCACGCGCCCTCCTCCCCCGCCCGCGAAGCGCGCCGTGACCCCGTCCCAGCGCGCGATCTGGTCGATCTGCGCCCGCAGCTCCGCGAACGAGCGGGCGGGCCGCTCGGCCTCCTCGCCGTCCTCGTCGAAGATCACGATCCCGCCGAGCTCGCCGCCGAGCTCGCCGCCCTCGTCGGTGTCGGCGCCCTCGAGCGTGAGCACGTGCGAGCCGGGCTCCAGGCCGCGCGGTACCCGGAGCCGGAAGTCGAAGCGGCGCAGCCCGCCGCGCACGATGCGCGCGCGCAGCGAGACCGGGACGGTCGAGCCGCGCCGGACGCTCCGCGGCATCGAGGCTCCGAGCATGTAGGCCTGCCGCGCGCCGCGGTGGACGTCGAGGTCGGCCTCCACGCGCTCGACGGCGAGCGGGGCGTACTCGGCCGCGTCGATCGAGGCGATCGCGCTCGCCAGGTCGTCGGCCATGCCGCCGCCCACGCCACCGCCAGCCTGGACCACGTAGCGGTTGCAGAAGCGCAGCGGCTCGGGCTGGCCGAGCAGCTCGATCCGGGCGCACAGCGCACCGCTCTCGCGCGCCGGCACCGCGCGCAGCACGCGCGCCGCGGCGTCGGCGACCGCGAGCGGCCCCACGAACGCGAGCGGCGAGTAGCCCGACGGCAGGTCGACGGCCGACTCGTCGGCCACGTCGGCGCGGGTGGTCTCGGAGCGGGCGAGCTGCGGGTCGCGCGCGGTGACCTCGAGCTCGGTCCTGCGCGGCAGGATGCCCATCGTGCCGGCCACCGCGGAGAGGCCGTCGTTGGTGATCGTGCCGATGTCGCGGCCGGGAGCCGCCAGCTTGTAGCTGCCGAGCGACGGGTCCGGGTTTCCGACGACCGTGTGCACGTACGCCTCCTGCATCAGCAGCGAGCGGCGGCCGACACCCTCGAATGGATGGCCGAAGACCCAGGCCGACGTGCCGTCGACGTACGCGACCGTGCCGATCCCGCCGACCCAGATGTCGCCGCTCGAGAACCCGACCGACACCGACGAGCCCGGGCGCAGCGGCACGAACGGCTCGCTGGGAGCCGGGGCCTTCGGCGCGGCGAAGATCGGCCGCGGACCGCGCCGCGCGGTAGCCACGAGCGCGCGCTCGACCGGACGGCTGAGGCCGGCGACCGTGAGCGGGGTGACCGGAGCGCCGCGCGCCGCGGCGGCGCGGACCCGCGCGCGGCCGGGCGGTGGGTCCACCGGCTCGCGCAGGATCTCCTCGATGGGGGTGGCGAGCGCCAGGTCGTTGCCGTAGTCGCCCACGACCTCCGCGATAGCGCCGATGTTGCGCGCCGTCCCCTGATCGTCCTTGCAGTAGATCGGCGACCCCGAGAAGCCCGCCGCCACCCCGCCGTCGGCCACCGCCGGCCCCGAGACGCGGACCAGGATGCTGGGCGCGTAGGGCCGCTGCTCCACCACATCCATCACCTCGGCGTCGAAGCTCGTGATCTCGGTCCCGCGGATCACCGTGTAGGCGGTGCAGCGCATGCCCGGCTTCACCTGGGAGAGCGGCATGATCGGGTCGCCGGCGTGCGCGGCCGGCGCCATCAGGCCGAGGGCGACCGCGGCTATGACGAGGGCGGTCCGCAGGCGCACTGGCGCAACTTAGCGGTGAAGAGGGCCCGGCGCTACAGCCCGGCGGGCCCGCGGCTGCCGCCGCCGGAGTACTCGCCGGTCTCCCAGTCGACCGGCGCGCCTAGCGCGGCGCTCTTGATGACCTTCAGCGAGAGCAGCGCGCACTTCATCCGGGTGGCCGAGATGTCGATCCCGAGCAGCTCGAGGATCGCCTCCTTGTCGAGCTTGCGCAGCTGCTCCACGGACATGCCCTTGATCTCGTCCGAGATCATCGAGGCCGACGCCTGGCTGATCGCGCAGCCCTGGCCCGAGAAGCGCACAGTCTCCACGCGCCCGTCGTCGCCGACCTTGAGCTGGATCTTCAGCTCGTCGCCGCAGAGCGGGTTGGTGTCCTCGAACTCGAGGTCGGCGTCGTCGATCTCCCCGAAGTTGTGCGGGTGCTTGTAGTGATCGAGGATGGCCTCTCGATACAGGGCGTCCATTACGCGAAGATCCTCCGGACCTCGGCGAGGCCCTCGACCAGCTTGTCCACGTCGGCCCGCGAGTTGTGGACCCCGAAGCTCGCGCGCGAGGTGGCCGGCACGCCGAGGCGGCGCATCAGCGGCTGCGTGCAGTGGTGGCCGGCGCGGACGCAGATCTCCTCGCGGCCGAGGATCTCGGCCACGTCGTGCGGGTGGACGCCCTCCAGCGCGAACGAGACGGCGGGGCCGCGCGGGAGCGAGCGGGGGCCGAAGATCGTGAGTCCGGGGACCTCGCCGAGGCGCTCGAGCGCGTATGCGGTCACGTCCGACTCGTGGGCGGCGACGTTCTCGATGCCGAGCGCACCGAGCCAGTCGAGCGCCGCGGCCAGCCCGACGGCCTCGGTGAACGGCGTGGTGCCCGCCTCGAACTTCCAGGGGAGCTGGTTCCAGGTCGACTCCTGGAAGTCGACGCGGCTGATCATGTCGCCGCCGCCGAGGAACGGCGGCATCGACTCGAGCAGGTCGCGCTTGCCGTAGAGCACGCCGATCGAAGGCCCGTAGACCTTGTGGCCGGTGAACCCGTAGAAGTCCGCGCCGATCCGCTGCATGTCGAGCGCGAAGTGCGGCGCCGCCTGGGCGCCGTCGACGAGCACGCGGGTGCCCATCCGGTGCGCGCGGGCGACGATCGTCTCGACGTCGTTGATCGTCCCGAGCGTGTTCGAGACGTGGACGACGGCGAGCAGCTTCGGCGAGCGAGCCAGCTCGCGGTCGAGCGCGTCCATGTCGAGCCGGCCGGAGATCACGGGCACGTAGCGCAGCTCGGCGCCGGTGCGCTGGGCCAGGAGCTGCCACGGGACGATGTTCGAGTGATGCTCCATCTCGGTGAGGAGCACCGTGTCGCCCGGGCCGACGTTGTGTGTGCCCCACGAGTGCGCGACGAGGTTGATCGCCTCGGTCACGTTCTTGGTGAAGACGACCTCCTCGTAGGCCGCGTTGATCCAGCGGGCGACGGTGTGGCGCGCGCCCTCGAAGGCCTCGGTCGACTCCTGCGCGAGCGGGTAGACGCCGCGGTGGACGTTCGCGTTGTGCTCGGCCATCGAGGACATCACCGCGTCGAGGACGGCCTGCGGCTTCTGAGCCGTGGCCGCGCTGTCGAGGTAGGTGATGCCGCGCCGCAGGATCGGGAACTCGGCCGCGACCCGATCGACGTCGAGCGCGGGCGCCTGGCGCTGTGCCGCCTCGGTGGTCACGCCGCCGCGGCCTCCACCTCTTCGCGGATCCAGCCGTAGCCCCGCTCCTCGAGCAGGCCGACGAGCTCAGGGCCGCCCTCCTTGACGATCCGCCCCTCGTAGAGGACGTGCACGGAGTCCGGCTGCACCATGTGCAGGATGCGCTGGTAGTGGGTGATGATCAGGACGCCCATGTCCGGGCCGTGCAGCGAGTTGACCCCGTTGGCGACGATCCGAAGCGCGTCGATGTCGAGCCCGGAGTCGGTCTCGTCGAGCACCGCGATGCGCGGCTGCTGGAGCGCGAGCTGGAGAATCTCCATGCGCTTCTTCTCACCGCCCGAGAAGCCCTCGTTCAGGTAGCGCGCGGCGAACTCGCGCGGCACCTCGACGAGCTTCATCGCGTCCTCCACCGTGCGGCGGAAGTCCTTCAGGCTCACGGGATCCTCGCCCTTCTCCTCGCGGTGGGCGTTCATCACCGTGCGCAGGTACTTCGTGACGGTCACGCCCGGCACCGAGACCGGGTACTGGAAAGCCATGAACAGGCCCGCGCGGGCTCGCTCGTCCGGGTCGGCCTCGGTCATGTCCTGGCCGTCGAGCAGGATCTGGCCCTCGGTCACCTCGAGGTTCGGGTGCCCCATGATCGCGTTGGCGAGGGTGGACTTGCCGGAGCCGTTCGGCCCCATCATCGCGTGGACCTGACCCGCGCGCACGACCAGGTCGAGACCCTTGAGGATCTCCTTCTCGCCCGCTCGTACGTGGAGGTTCCTGATCTCGAGGTCCGCCATTTGAGTCTCCGTCCTCTGTGTAGTCGTCTTGGTGGGGCCGCCGCGCTACGCGACGACGGCCTCGGCACGCGGCTCTTGCCGGGACTCGAACTCGACGAGCTCGCCCAGCGTCGTTCCCTGTAGCGCGCGCACGACTCCGCTCTGCACCCGCATCCAGAGGAGGCGCGTGGAGCAGGCGTGCGCGCGAGCGCCCTCGTGCGAGCAGGCGACACGCTCGGTCGGCACCTGCACGAAGCACTCCATCGGGGCGATCGCCCCCTCGAGGGCCAGCACGACCTCGTCCATCGCGATCGAACCGGCCGGCCGCGCGAGGCGGTAGCCGCCGTGCGCTCCGCGGCTCGAGGTGACGAGCCCGGCCCGCTTGAGGTTGGCCACCACGTGCTCCAGATACGAGAGCGGGAGGCCCTCGGCCTCCGCGATCGCCTTGAGCGACGTGGGGCGCTCCTGCGCATCGCGCCCGAGGGCGACCATGAGGCGGACGCCGTACTCGGTTTTCGCGGAGAAGGTCACGCCTAAATCCTAGCAACGGGGTCGGATTAACCGGGGGGTGCGCCACACCCCCCGTCAGGGGGGCGCAACGCCTGTTCCCACCTGGAATGGAGGCCGCCGAGTGGCCGAGGCAGTGGCCCCTCCGGCGGATAGCGGTTGTGCGCCTCTCCTAAGGAATGCCCGCAACTTTGGGCTTTTCTCCGTAGCCCTCGGCGCTCAACTATGCCACTGTCACACGGCGGGAGGGGAATCTTGAGCAACGCGGAGACAGCACTGAGCGAAGACCAGGACTTCGTCGAGGAGGCCTCTAAACCGGTCGTCCCGGCCCCGGCACGGTTCACATCGTCGGTCAAGCCGAGCGACGAGCATCGGC
>DASVPL010000246.1:0-6875 GCA_036382905.1 Thermoleophilaceae bacterium
CAGGCGGTGCTGAACCTCGGCAACGCGGGCGCGCGGGTGAAGATGCTCGTGCGCGGCGACCGGCTGGCGAAGACGATGTCGGCCTACCTGGTCGATCGGATCGCCGACCATCCGCTGATCGACGTGCGACTGCACACCGAGGTGGTCGAGGTCAACAGCGTCGACGGGGAGCTCGACTGCGTGACGGTCACCGGCGGCGAGCGGCTGCCGGCCGCAGCCCTCTTCATCTGCATCGGCGGTCAGCCGCGCACCGGGTGGGCCGAGCCGATCGGCGTGCGCACCGACCGCGCCGGCTACATCCTCACCGGCCCGGACCTGCTCGACGCCGGGCGGCGGCCCGAGGGCTGGCCGCTCGACCGTGACCCGCTGGCGCTCGAGACGAGCGTGCCCGGCCTGTTCGCCGCCGGTGACGTGCGGCATGGGTCTACCAAGCGCGTGGCCGGCGCCGTGGGCGAGGGCGCGATGGCGGTGGCACTGGCGCATCGCCGGCTGGAGGAGCTGGCCGGCCGCTAGTAGACGCGCCCCGCGGGGGGCGCGAGTCCATTTCAGGGTCCTATAGCACCCACAAATGGACTCTCGCCCCGCCCTACGCGCGCGCGGGCGGGCGCGCTCCGGCGGCCAGCTTCTGCGCCTGGCGCTCGGGCGAGATCCGCACCACGTTCCACGCCAGCCCGAGCTTCTCGAGCCCGCGGATCAGGAGCCCGGACGGGTCGATCTGCCCGCGCTCCAGCCCGTGCTCGGCCGCCCGCGGGAAGGCGTGGTGGTTGTGGTGCCACGCCTCGCCGAGCGACGGCACGGCGAGCCACGCGACGTTGGTCGAGTGGTCGTCGGTGGCGAACCGTCGGCGGCCGAAGAAGTGGCAGATCGAGTTGATCGACCAGGTGATGTGGTGCAGCATGAACGCGCGCACCAGGCCGCCCCAGACCAGCCCGCGCAGGAAGCCCTCGAGCGTCCAGCCGTGGAGCGCGAAGCCGAGCATGGCCGGGATCAGCAGGCTGAGCGCGGTGAGCGGCAGGAACAGCTTGTGGATCCGGCGCATCCCCGGGTCCTCGTAGAGCTCGCGCGCGTACTTCTTCCAGTCCGCCTGGCCCTGGTTGTTGAAGAGCCACCCGACGTGGGCGTGCCAGAGCCCGCTCAGCCCGGAGCCGTGCCCGACGTGCGGGCTGTGCGGGTCGCCCTCCTCGTCGGCGTGCGCGTGGTGCTTGCGGTGGTCGGCTACCCAGTCGAGCACGGAGCCCTGCACCGACATGGACCCGAGGATCGCGAAGGTGTAGCGGATCGAGGGGCGGGTCTGGAACGCGCCGTGCGTGAGGAGGCGGTGGTAGCCGACCGTCACGCCGAAGCCGACGAAGATGTAGGTGACGGCGAGGATCGCCAGGTCGACCGCGTCGACCGCCTGGTTCCAGAGCAGGACGATCGCGGCCAGCACGCCGAGGAACGGGACGACCACGCCGATCACGTTGCCGATGCGCTGCGCCTGCGTCATCTCCCGGACCACCGGAGGCCCGGGGTCGCGGCGCGCCGCCGCCCTCTCGTCAACCGCCGTCACGTCCGTAACCGTCACGCGTCCCTCCTCGATCGCCAAGCCCACCCCGCTCTTGGCTCTTATTCCCCAAACCGCGTACCTCATGTCATGAACCCGCAAATTCGGTGTCCGGCCGCCCCGGCGGGTACAACGCGTGACGTGCGCCTACGCCTGCTGCTCGCTTCCCTGGCCGCCGCCGTCGCGCTCGGCGGCTGCCAGTACCCGCGCGACGTGGAGGGCACGCTCGACCGCGTCGAGGGCGGCACGATGCGCGTGGGCGTGAGCGACAACGAGCCGTGGGTGAACCTCGACGGCTCCGAGCCGACCGGGGTCGAGCCGGAGATCGTGCGCCGCTTCGCGAAGACGATCGACGCGAAGATCCAGTGGGTGCAGGGCGACAGCGAGCAGCTGATCGACGCGCTCGAGGGCGGCCAGCTCGACCTCGTCATCGCCGGGATCACGCGCACGTCGCTCCTGAAGCTCAAGGCCGCGCTCACCCGCCCGTACGTCGACACCGAGCTGCTGCTCGCGCACCCGCGCGGGGAGGACATGCCCGATGAGAGCCACGACGTGAAGGTGGCCGTCGAGGCCGACAGCCAGGCCGCCTCGCTGCTCGACCACAAGACCGATTACGGCCTGCTCGAGCTCGACTCGCTCGAGGGTCACCGCGGCCCGGCGCTCGTGTGGGACTACTGGCTCGACGACCTCGACCTCGAGTCGACCGGCGAGGACCTGATCGACGAGGAGCACGCCATCGCGGTGCGCTTCGGCGAGAACGCGATGCTCACCGAGCTCGAGCGCTTCCTGCTCGACCGCGAGGGCGAGTGGCGCGGGCTCGTGAACCGGGAGGGCAAGCCGTGAGGTACCCGGGCGGGCCGGAGCTGCCGGACGAGCAGCAGCAAGCGCAGCGCAAGGCGGGCCGGCTCGAGTGGTTCACGCTCGCCTACATGTTCACCGCGCTGGTAGCGGTGTACTTCGCGCTCGGCGACTCGCAGGCGATGAAGGCGGCCTGGCTCGAGGACATACTCGGCCTGGTGCCGCCGGCGGCGTTCCTGATCGCCGCGCGCTACCGCTACCGCGCGCCGACCGAGCAGATGCCCTGGGGCTACCACCGCGCGATCTCGGTGGCCTACCTCGCCGGCGCGATCGCGATCGTCGCGCTCGGCGCGTTCATCCTGTTCGACTCGAGCCACAAGCTCATCAAGGGCGAGCACGCCTCGATCGGGATGGTCGAGCTGTTCGACTGGCAGCTCTGGCAGGGCTGGCTGATGCTCGCGGTGCTGATCTACACGGGCGCGCCGCCGGTGATCCTCGGGCTGATGAAGAAGCCGCTCGCCCAAAAGCTCCACGACAAGGTGCTCTTCGCCGACGCGGAGATGCAGCGCGCCGACTGGATGACGGCGGCCGCGGCGATGGTCGGCGTGATCGGGATCGGCTTCGGGCTCTGGTGGGCGGACTCGGTGGCCGCGATCGTGATCGCGCTCGACGTGGTCCACGACGGTGCTCGTTACACCGGCCGCGCCGTGCTCAACCTGATGGATTCGCGGCCGCGCACGTACGACGAGAAGAAGCCGCATCCGCTGAAGCTCCAGGTGGAGCACGAGCTCGGCCAGATGGACTGGGTGCGTGAGGCGGTGGTGCGGATGCGCGAGCTCGGGCACGTGCTCGCCGTGAACGCGTTCGTCGTGCCGTCGAGCGACGACGGGCTGCCCGACCGCGTCGAGGAGACGATCGAGCGCCTGCGCGCGCTCGACTGGAAGCTGCACGACGTGTCGGTCACCGTCGTGCGCACGATCGACCACGTGCCCGAGGGCGAGAGCCGCGTGTCGCGCGGGATCGCCTCGTTCGACGAGGTGCGCCGGGACATCGGTCTGAGCGAGCGGGACGTGGAGGAGCAGGGCGCGAGCGGGCGCTAGCCGCTAGCGCACCCGCGCGTAGCGGCGCACGTCGCGCGAGACGTTGCCGGCGCGATCGGTGGCGAAGATGGTCACGCGGTGGAGCGCGCGCCTGAGCCGCTTCTTCTCGGCGATGTCCCTGAGCGACAGCGTGTGCGCCCCCGCGGCGAGGTCGCGGAAGCTGCGGCGCAGGACGACCCACCCGCCGGGGTCGCGGCGCTCGACCAGGAAGTCGACCTCCGCCGGCTCGCTGAGCGTGAGCGTGAGCCGCCGCGCGTCGAGCGTCGCCGGCTTCACGCTCGGCGGGA
Organism: Thermoleophilaceae bacterium; assembly: GCA_036382905.1. GTDB lineage: Bacteria > Actinomycetota > Thermoleophilia > Solirubrobacterales > Thermoleophilaceae > AC-37. The sequence goes on from DASVPL010000246.1 coordinate 3,729, forward strand.
CCGCGTCGGCCAGCCCGGCGTTCGCCGGGATCAGCTCGGGCAACCCCTCCTCCCCCGTCTCGACGTCGAGGATCGCCTGCTTGGTCGGGTCGCCCGCGAAGTAGGACTGCTGGGCGACGATCGCGCGCGTGCCGAGGAAGCTCACGTTCGACGGCGAGTCGAACGGCACGCTCGAACCGTTCTCGCCGGTGCCCGGGCTCTGCGGGAAGCGCTCGATCTCGTTCCCGCCGGGTCCGACCACGGCGATCTGGTTCGACGCGAGGTTCGCGATGTAGACGTTGCCGGACTTCGCGATTCCGAAGCCGTCGGGGCCGTCCGCCGGCGCGCTCTCCCAGAGCTGGGTCATGGCGCCGGCCTTGCCGTCGGGGCCGATCGGCACGCGGAACAGCCGCCCGGTGGTGGGGTTGCCGGCGGCGCCGCCCGCCTCGCTCTGCTGCGCCACGAGGAGGGTCGTGCGGTCGCCCGCCAGCTCGATCCCGGTGGTGCCGAACTCGCCGCCGCCGTCGAGGCGCGGGTCCTCGAGCCACTTCTCCGGCGTGCCCCCGCCCGGCGGGACGCGCCACAGGATCGGCAGCTCGTAGTCGGTCACGTAAAGGCTGCCGTCCGGCCCCCAGGCGGCGTAGTTGGGGATCGACGAGCTGCCGAAGGAGGCGTACGGGATCTGCGCGCTGGTCCGCTGGTCGAGCAGCAGGATGCGCGGCGGGCTCTTGTCGAGCAGGACGATCCGGCCGCGCGCGTCGCTCGTGGCCGCCTGCACGCCGTGCTCCTCGGCGAGGTTCTGTCCTTCGACGGTCCACGAGCGCAGCAGCGTGCCGTTGCCGCCGTCGTACTCGAACACGCGCGAGGGGGCGGCGTCGCCGCTCGGGTTCGTGTAGGTGCCGGCGTAGATGCGCCCGTTCGGGTGCACGTACGCGTGGGCGGGGAAGCCGGGGCGCGGGACGAGCGCGAGCACGCGCGTGTCCCAGCGCGGGCGGGTCTGCGCGGTCGCCTCCGCGGCGAGGCCGGCGAGCGCGACGAACGTGAGCAGGAGCGGAAGCGCCCGCCTCACAGCCGGTCCAGTACCTCCTTGGCGGCACGCTCTCCGGAGCGCACGGCGCCGTCCATGTAGCCGTTCCAGTAGGTCGAGGTCTCGGTCCCGGCCCAGTGGATCTTGCCCTGGACGCGGCGGAGCGCCGGGCCGTACGCGAGCAGGTGACCCGGGCTGTAGTTGCCGACCGGTGCGCCGCGGATCCAGCGCTCGTCGGGCCACAGCGTGTCGAAGAACTCGACCGGGTTGCGCGCCTCCTCCCCGAAGTACAGGGCGAACTCGTCGAGCACCTTCGCGCGGCGCGCGGACCCGGACATGCCGGCGTAGCGGCGCGACTGGTCGCCGCCGACGAAGCCGAAGATCACGCCGGGCGATCCGTCCTCCGGGGAGTCGTCGAAGGTGGCGTTGACGAGGATGTCGTTGCTCGTGCCGAGCGCCGTGCCGTTGAGGCCCTTCTCGCGCCACCACGGCTTGTCGTACGCGGCGGCGACCTTCGTGAGTGCTCCCTGCCAGACGCGCTGGGTGAGCTGGTCGCGGTCGGCCGGCATGACCGGGTCGTAGTCGATCCGCCCGGCGCTCGTGGGCGGGATCGCGACGATCACGCGCTTCCCGCGGGCCACCACGGCCGGCGACTCCACGCGCACGATGCTCCTGCCCTGCACGATGCGCCGCACGGGCGCCTTCAGGAGCACGTTCCCGCTCCCGAGCTTCGCGGCCATCAGCTGGGCGAGCCCCTGCGACGAGCGGCCCTTGAGGCGCCGCTCCTGGGCCCCCTCGCGGGTGTTGAAGTTGCGCTCGAACGTGCCGACGTGGGTCTCGTCGCCCGACGCGGCGATGTAGAAGAGCACGAATAGCAGCGACAGCTCGCGCGGCTCGGCTCCGAAGATCGGCCGGGTGGCCGCCGGCACGAGTGCCCGGAAGCGCTCGGTGGTGCTGTTCTGGCGGATCCACTCCTCGAGCGTGTAGCGCTCGAACTCGCGGGCGCGCGGCGCGTTCCAGGGAGCGTCCACCGGCACCTCGGTCGACATCTGGTCGAGCAGGGCCACCGACGTCGCGAGGTCGGGCAGGATCGCCGGGTCGAGCGGTGCGGTGCCGGTGGGGCCCGTGTCGCTGTAGGTGCTGCGCGCGCCGTCGGGGTCGACGTACACGTTCTCGCCCTCGATCACGGACGAGAACGTGCCGATCCCGTACTCCTTGGCGAGGTCGATGATGTGGTCCTGGGTGGGGCCGACGAACGTGCCGCCGCGCTCCGAGACCTTGCCGCCCTCGAGCTCGTGGTTCCACACGCGTCCGCCGACGCGGTCGTTCGCCTCGATCACGAGGACCGACTTGCCGGCCTTCTGGACCGCGCGTGCCGCGGTGAGGCCGGCGAGCCCGGCGCCGACCACGATCACGTCCGCGCTGCGCTGCGGGATCTTCCTGACGTTCTTGCTGGCGGCGCTCGCGGGAGCGGCGCCGGCGGCGGCTCCGGTGGCCGCGGCTGCTGCCGTCGTGCCAAGGAGCTGACGGCGGTTCATACCTCGCTTCGGGCTCATAGGCGGGACGTTACAGAGCATGGCGTGAGAGGCTTCCCAGTTCGTGGCGAACGCTGACCGACGGGAGACCTGATGAGCAACCTGGCCCAGGAGGCGATCGAGGCACGCCGGGCGGCTGCCGAGGGCAACGGAGCGGCCTCCCCTGGCGCGACGGGCACCGTGCGCGAGGCGACCTACGACCTGCTGCGCGCGCACGGCATCACGACGATGTTCGGCAACCCGGGGTCGACCGAGCTGCCGTTCCTCGCGGACTTCCCCAGCGACTTGACCTACGTCCTCGCGCTGCAGGAGGCCGTGGCCGTGGGCATGGCCGACGGCTGGGCGCAGGCGAGCGGCAGGACAGCCTTCGTGAACCTGCACACCACGCCAGGCGTGGGCCACGCGATGGGCAGCATCGTGAACGCGCGCGACAACCGCGCGCCGATGGTCGTCACGGCGGGGCAGCAATCGCGGCCGATGATGGCTCTGAGCGCGCTGCTCACGAACCAGGACGCGACCACGCTCCCCAAGCCCGCCGTCAAGTGGAGCTACGAGCCGGCGCGGGCCGAGGACGTGCCGATGGCCGTGGCGCGCGGGCTCCAGCTG
>DASVPL010000247.1:0-12022 GCA_036382905.1 Thermoleophilaceae bacterium
CGAGATCGTGCGGGAGGCGGTGGCCTCCCGCCGCACGATCCGCGAGGTGGCGCTCGAGAAGGGCGTCGACGAGGAGACGCTCGACCGCGCGCTCGACCTCCAGGCGATGGCGCGCGGCGTCAAGCCGAGCCCGACCGCCTAGGCGCCGCCGAGCCCGCCCGGCGCGACGCGCGGGCTACGCGCCCGCGTAGAGCTCCTCGATCTCCTCCGCGTACTTCTCGCCGATCGGCCGGCGCTTCAGCTTCATCGTGGGCGTCAGCTCGTCGCCGCCGGGCTCCCAGTCGGTGGGCAGGATCTTGAACTTCTTGATCTGCTCCACCCGCGCGAGCGACTCGTTGGCCTTCTCGACCTCGGCCTCGACGGCCTCGAACACCTTCGGGTCCTCGGCCAGCTCCTCGATCGACCTGCCCTCGAGCCCGTTCGACTTCGCCCAGCCGGGCAGGCTGTCGGGATCGAGCGTGACGAGCGCCGTGTTGTACGAGCGCTGGTCGCCGATCGTGACGGCCTGGCCGATCAGCGGGCCGGCCGTCTTCAGCTTGGCCTCGATGTTCGCCGGCGACATGTTCTTGCCGGCGGCGTTGATGATCAGCTCCTTCTTGCGGTCGACGATCTTCAGGTAGCCGTCGTCGTCGAACTCGCCGATGTCGCCGGTCATCAGCCAGCCGTCGTCGGTGAAGGTCTCCTTGGTCTTGTCGGGCTGGTTGCGGTAGCCCTTCATGACGATCCCGCCCTTGATCAGCACCTCGCCGTCCTCGGCGAGCTTGACCTCGCAGAACGGCGACGCCGGCCCGACGGTCCCGATCTTGACCGCCCCCGGCGGGTTGCAGGTACCCGCGCCGCAGGTCTCGGACATACCCCAGAGCTCGGCCAGCGGCAGGCCGATCGCGTGGAAGAACTCGATCACCTCGCGAGGCGTGGGCGCAGCGCCGACGTTCATCGCCTCGAGCCGGTCGAGCCCGAGCTCCTTGCGCAGCTTTGAGAAGAGCTGCTCGTCGGCCTGCTCGTACGCCCGCTGGAGCTCCTCGGGGACCTCCTCGCCGGACTGCTCGAGCCGTACCTTCTTCAGCCCGATCTCGAGTGCCTTCTGCGCCCCGGCGCGCTGCTCCTCGTCCTCGACCTTCGCGAGATTGGCCTCGAGCCCGGCCTTCAGCTTCTCGTAGATCCGCGGGACGGCGAAGAACCAGCTCGGCCGGACCTCCGGCAGGTACGAGATCACCTCGCGCGCGTCCGGGCAGTCGGTGACCGTGAAGCCGAAGCCCATCGGCAGGTACTGCGTGCACGAGCGCTCGGCGATGTGCGCCATCGGGAGGTAGGACACGAGCTGCGCGCCCGCGGAGAACTCGATGATCTGGTCGAACGCGCGCAGCGCCGTCATCTCGTTCCCGTGCGTGATCTGCACGCCCTTCGGGGGGCCGGTGGTGCCGGACGTGTAGATCAGCGTCAGCACGTCGTCCTCGTCGACCGCGCGCCAGGTCGCCTCGAAGTCGAAGCCCTCCTCGGCGCGGCCCTCGAGGTCCTCGAGGCTCAGGTGCTCGCCGGGGTCGCCGTCGACCACGACCACGTGCTCCACCGCGGAGCAGGCCTCCTTGACCTTCTCGACGCGATCGAGGAACGCCTGCTCGGTGATGACGATCTTGTTCTGCGCATCCGAGACCAGGTACTCGATCTGCTCGGACGAGTAGGTGTTGTAGACCGAGAACGGCGTGGCCCCGATGTGCATCGCGGCGGCGTCGACCCAGTGGAACTCGGGACGGTTGGTGAGCATGATCGCGACGGTGTCGCCGCGCCCGATGCCGAGACCCGCGAGGCCCGCGGCCGTGCGCTCGACGCGCTCGGCGTACTCGCTCCAGGTGATGCTGAACTCACCGCCCTTGGTGCGCACGGCGTCGCGCTCGGCACATTCGCGCGCCGTCGCCTGGAACGCTCCGCACAGCGTCGTCTCGCGCAGCGCCGGGAACTTCGTCTCGTACTGCTCGGCGACGGTTCCGCTCTCCATCCGGCTCCTCCCTCCGAAAGTGGAGATCGGGAGGCTAACGCACCTGGAAGCCCTCTCCCGACAGCCTGTCGATGTCGTTCGAGAGGCCGAGGATGAACACTCCTATGACGAGCAGGAAGCCGATCACGCTGGCGCGTTCCATGATCGCGAGCGGGACCGGCTTGCGCCGGATCTTCTCGACGATCGCCCAGAAGATGTGGCCGCCGTCGAGCGGCAGGAACGGGAACAGGTTGATGATCGCGAGCGACAGCGAGATCACCGCCATGACGACCACCACGTCGCCGACGCGCGAGAGGATCGTCTGGCGCGTGACCTCGTAGCCGCCGACCACGCTGCCCACCTCCTTGCGCTTCTCGGCGTCGAACAGCCGCGCGGGCAGCTTGACGGTCTCGACCGTGACGAACCAGAAGCGGTCGATGCCGGTGGTGAACGCCTTGCCGGCGGGCATGGTCTCGCGCGGACCGGTCTGGCCGTAGCCGAAGCCGATCCGCATGCGGCCCTTCTGCCCACCCTCCTTCACGGGCTCGGCGTCCGGGTCGTAGATCGGCGTGACCGCGACCGGCATCGTGCGCCCGTCGCGCTCGATCACCATGTTCACCGGATCCTTCGCGCGGCAGCCCTTCACGGGACGGTCCTGGCCACACGTGTGCGAGCTGATCTGGGTCGTGATCTTCTCGCGGCCCTCGGGGGTGTCGATGTTCACCGGCATGCCGTCGACCGACACGACGCGGTCGCCCGGCTCGAGCAGCTGCGCGGCCGGGTAGCTCTTGTCGATCCGGTCCACCTGCGCGTGGTTGAGCTCGCCCACCTGCCAGTAGAAGACGAACAGCAGGACGATCGCGATGATCAGGTTCACGAGCGGCCCGGCCGCGATCACCACGATCCGCTTCCACACCGGCTGCGCGTGGTAGGCGCGGTCGCGCACCTCCGGCGGCAGCTCCGCGTCCGGGTTCATCCCGCTGATCTTCACGTAGCCCCCGAGCGGGATCACCCCGATCGTGTACTCGGTCTCCCCCTTGCCCTGCTTGCGCCAGATGAATGGCGGGAAGAACAGCGAGAAGCGCTCCACCCGCATGCCGACGGCCTTTGCCGCGGCGAAGTGGCCCGCCTCGTGCAGCATGATCAGCAGGGCGAAGCCGAGGAAGGCGAGGAACCAGCTCACGCGGCCACCGCCGCAAGCTCGCGGGCCTGCTCGTCGGCTCGGTAGAGGTCGGAGAAGTGACGCACCGGAGTGACCTCTACGGCCGCGAGCGTCCGCTCGATCACCTCGGCCCGCGGGGCCACGTCGTAGGCGGCCTGGAGGACGCACGGCGCGGTCCCCCCGGCGCGAGCTGCCTCGTAGGCAAGTCGCAGGCACGGGTAGGCGTCGAGGTCGGGCGCCTCGAAGGTCAGCCGCCGCAGCGCGGCGAGGTCGAGGGGCTCGACCGGGGTGTCCACCCGCTCGGGGTGGTTGAGGGCGTACGAGATCGGCACGCGCATGTCGGGGTAGCCGAGGTGAGCGAGGCTCGCTCCGTCGTTGAGCTGCACCAGCGCGTGCACCACCCGCTCGGGGTGCAGCAGCACCTCGACGTCGTCGGCGGGCACGCCGAACAGGTGCGTGGCCGCGATCACGTCGAAGCCGGTGTCCATCAGGCTGCCGCCGGGGGGCGCCGTGAGCACGAGCCGGTCCACCGTGCCGGGCCGCTCGCCGGAGATGAGCTGGTGGAGGCCCGAGTGGTCGGGGTGAACGGGGATGATCGACGTGCTCGTGGCCTCCGCGAGGGCCATGACGATCTCGCCGGCGACCACGAGACTCTCGCGGTTGGCGAGCGCGAGATCGATCCCCTCGCCCAGCGCCGCCACACTGGGGCCCACGCCTGCGGCGCCCGCGAGCGCGTTCAGCACGAGGTCGCAGTCGGTCTCCGTGATGAGCCGGACGAGACCCTCCGCACCCGCTAGCACCTCGCCGCCGGTCCAGGCCTCCGAGGCCCGGGCCGCGGCGTGCTCGTCGGCGAGCGCGATGCGCGTGACGCCGTGCGCCCGCGCCTGCTCGACCAGCGCATCCGAGCTGCGCCGGGCCGCGAGCGCGACCACCTCGAGCTCGCCGCCGCTCGCCTCGATTACGTCGAGCGCCTGCCGGCCGATCGAGCCGGTGGAGCCGAGAATGACGATTCGCCGCATCGCGGCGAGTCTAGGGACGCGCCTATGCGGCTCTTAAGCGGCCGGCGCGTACGCCGGGTCGCCCTCGTGCTGCCTGAAGTACGAGACGATCGGGCCGACGTACTCCTCGAAGCGCGGGCAGCGCACGCCAACGCGGGCCAGCAGCGCCTCGGCGCGACGCGTGTCGAAGCTCACCGGGTGGTTGAGGTAGACGATCGACTGCGCCGGCGCCCCGTGGAACGCCTTGCGCACGGTCTTGCTGTGAAGGGACAGCTCGACCGCCTTCGGGGGGAGCTTGTAGCCGGGCTCCTTGCCCGCGTACTCACGCGACAGCATCCGCGCCAGCTCGGCGGCGGTGATCGGGTCGGGGTCGACCAGGTGCAGCGTCTCCCCCACGCTCCCGGGATCCGAGGCGCCGGCCGCCAGGGCGTCCACCACGAAGTCGACCGGCACCACGTTGAACGGCGCGCCCGCCTTGCCGAACAGCGGGATCGGCGACTTCATCCGCAGCGCCCGCGAGATCGTGCGGAGGATGTAGTAGGGGCCGTCGAACTTCTGCGTCTCGCCGGTCTGCGAGTCGCCCACGACGATCGCCGGGCGGTAGATCGTGGTCGGGATGCGGTCCATCGAGTGGCGGACCCAGACCTCGGCCTGGAACTTGGTCGACTCGTAGTGGTTCTTGAAGCCCTGGCCCATGACGAGCTCGTGCTCGTAGACGTGGCCGCTGCGGTCGCCCGCCACGTACGCCGTGCTCACGTAGTTGTGGCGCTCGAGCCGCTCGCAGTCGGCGAGCAGGTCGAGCACGTTGCCGGTGCCGTCGACGTTCACCTTCTGCGCGATGTCCGACGGCACGGCGAGGTCGTAGATCGCCGCGAGGTGGTACGCGACGGTCACCTCCGCCGTCAGCCGCTCGCGCTGCTCGCCGGTGAGACCGAGGCTCTTATCGGCGATGTCGCCCTCGAGGATCTCGACGCGGTCGCCGCCCTCGAGCCTGCCGGCCGCCTCGCGAGCCCGGGCGCCCATCTTCGACTCCACGAGGGCGGCCACCCGCACCTCGGGGTCGTCGGCGAGCAGGCGCCGGACGACGCGCGTCCCGATGAAGCCGGGAAACCCGGTGAAGAAGACGAGCCCTGCCATGCGGCGCGGCAGTCTACGCATTCAGGGGCGAGAGTCCATTTCTTACGGCTATAGGCGTAAGAAAAGGACTCGCACCCCCGTTTCAGGTGCGCGGCTCGCAGCGATCGACGTACGAGCGCACACCCACCAGAGCCACCCGCCGGCGCTTCGCACGCGCCCCCGGCGGCGCGTAGAGCGGGTGCCCGCCCGCGTGGAAGATCGGCCGCAGCGCGTTGCGGCGGACCGCGCAGAGGCCGCCGGGGACGAAGTCGAGCCGGACCGTCGCGCGCTCGCCGGGCTCGAGCCGGTAGGAGCCGCGGGCAAAGTCGATCAGCCCCCTGCGCTTCGGGCGCGGCCGGCCGTCGGGGGCCAGCAGGGCCAGGCTGCCCTCGCACCCCAGCGGCGGGTCCGGCGGGCAAACGATCTTCACGGTCGCCCAGTGCTCGGCCGAGACGGCGGCGAACCACGCGCGGAGCGTGGTGCTGCGCAGCGCGGCGAGCGGGCAGTCGCCCGCCGGGGTGACCGGGGGCTCTCCAGCGAGGTCCCAGGTGGCGACGACCACGCGCGTGCACACCCGCGCGGCCCAGGCCACCTGGCCGCCGTCGAAGTCGCCGAGCCGCGCGACGGCTGAGTCGGCCAGCACGTCGCCGCCGAGCGTGCGGACCGTGACGCCGCCGCCGGGTCGCCCGTGCGCGATGCGGTCGTTCGCGATCCGCGTCGCACCGGCGGAGTGCGGCGCGACCTCCCGCGGCACCGGCGACGCCGGCGACGCCCACATCACCGGCCGCTGCTCCCCGCTCCGCGCGACGAACGCCAGCTTCCCGTCGGGCTGGAGGTCGAAGCCGGCGGCGTCGGGCAGCCGCAGCACCTCCTCGCCGCTGCGCCAGTTGCGGACCACCACGCCGTCGCCGTCCTGGCTCGCCAGGAAGTCGCCGGCGACCCTGAAGAAGAACGCGCCCGGGTACTCGCGGGTCTGCGGCGGCGAGGTCGCGAGGTCGTACACGGTGATCTGCGTGCGGCACGGGCTGCGCACCGCCACGACGTCCCCGCTCACCGCGATCCGCGGGTCCACCGGCAGCGGGTTCGCCCCGCCGCCCTCCGAGCAGCGCGCGATCTCATCCAGCGGGCCGTCGAGCGAGCCGCTCAGCGTCCGCGAGAACTGGGACTCGTAGCTCTGGTACTTGCAGTCGGTGCAGCGGAGCAGGTGGAGCCCGGCAGCGAGCCGGCGCGCGGACGCGTCGAACGCGAAGAACGCCCGGTTGCCGCCGCTCGGGTTCACCGGCGCCGCGACGTGCGTGATCGCGTGGTCGCTGCCATCGACGCGGGCTCTGTGGAACTCGATCCCGTCCGGCGACTCCGACCGCGTCACCCAGACCACGCGCTCGCCCGCGAGGACCGCGTCGCCGTACAGCTCAGGCGAGGGGTGGGAGAACACCGTCCCGCCCGCGTGGGCCGGTGTGGCGATCGCCAGGAACAGCAGGACCACGAGCGCGGTGCGAGCCACGCCGCTAGAACCCGTGCCGGAAACTAAAGGAGCGCCAGCGCGACATAGAACGCCGCCGGCAGCGTGAACAGCGCGCCGTCGAGCCGGTCGAGCACGCCGCCGTGCGAGCCGAACGCGCGGCCGGTGTCCTTCACGCCGAGGTCGCGCTTGAGCATCGACTCGAACAGGTCGCCGACCGGCGCCGCGCACGCCACGGCGAGGCCGATCAGCACCCGGTCGGTGCCGTTGAACCACTCGTGGTGGTACGCGAGCCCGAACAGCCAGAACGCGAACGTGCCGCCGGCGATCCCGGAGATGAGCCCCTCCAGCGTCTTGTTCGGCGAGATCCGCGGAGCGATCCGGCGCCGCCCCCACGTGCGCCCGCCGAAGTAGGCCGCCGTGTCGGAGATGAACGTCCCGATCAGCACGTCGAGCAGCAGCGCCCCGCCGTGGTCGAGCTCGCGCAGCATGACCGCGTGCGCCACGCCCAGCCCGATCCAGATCACGCCGAGGTAGGTCGCCGCGATCCCCCACGAGACGTTCTCGCGCCGCTGCCGCGCCGCCGCCAGGGCGAACGTCACGGGGAACGAGATCACGAGCACGAGCAGGAGCTGCTCCCGCTCGCCGTACAGCGCGACGAGGCACAGCGCCACCAGGGTCAGGAACCCCGCCAGGTTCACGGGCCGAGCGCGCCCCATCATCCGGTAGAGCTCGTTGAGCATCAGGATCCCGAGGGCCGCCGCGCCGAGCATGAAGACCTCGCCGCCGTAGCCGACGATCAGGCACGCGAACAGGATCAGCGGGACCGCCTGCACGAAGCGCTTGCCCGTCTCGGGCATCAGCGCGCCCCGAAGCGGCGCTCGCGCGCGTCGTACTCGTCGAGCGCCGCTCTGAGCGCGGACTCGTCGAAGTCCGGCCACAGCGTGTCGGTGAAGACCAGCTCCGAGTAGGCCGTCTGCCAGAGCAGGAAGTTCGACAGCCGGTGCTCGCCGCTCGTGCGGATCAGCAGGTCCGGCTCGTTCATCTCGGGCGCGTACAGGAGCTTCGCGAACTCCTGCTCGCCGCCCCCCTCGTAGCGGGCCGCCGCGTCCAGGATCTCGGCGCGGCCGCCGTAGTTGAACGCCACGAACAGGCGCAGTCGCTCGTTGTCCGCGGTCTCCGCCTCCGACCACTCCATGCGCCGGATCAGATCGTCGTCGAGCCCCTCGCGGCGCCCCACGTAGCGGATCCGCACGCCCTCGTCGTCGAGCTCCGGGGTCTCGGACTCGATCCGCTCGGCGAACAGCGCCATCAGCCCCGTCACCTCGTCGTCGGGCCGTGTCCAGTTCTCGGTGGAGAAGGCGTAGACGGTGAGGTCCTCCACCCCGAGCTTCACCGCGTCCTTGACGGTCTGCTTCAGCGTGTCTACGCCGGCCTTGTGGCCCGCGAGCGTCGGCAACCCGCGCCCCGCGGCCCAGCGGGCGTTGCCGTCCATGATGATCGCGACGCGACGAGCCGGCACGCCGCCATCAGACCTCGAGGATGTCCTTCTCCTTGACGGCCAGGGCCTCGTCGAGCTCCGACACGCGCTCGTCGGTGAGCTTCTGGAGCTCCTGCTCCGCGCGGCGCTCGTCGTCCTGCCCGACCTCCCCGGCCTCCTTCAGCTCGCGCAGGTCGTGCATCACGTCGCGGCGCACGTTGCGGATCGCCACGCGCCCGTCCTCGGCGATGCGGCGCACCACCTTCACCAGGTCGCGCCGGCGCTCCTCGGTCAGCTCGGGGATGATCAGCCGGATCACGTTGCCGTCGTTCGACGGCGTCAGGCCGACGTCCGACTCGAGGATCGCCTTCTCGATGGCCTTGATCGACGACTTGTCGTACGGGGTCACCGTGAGCAGCCGGGCCTCGGTCGCAGAGATTCCGGCGAGCTGCTTGAGCGGCGTGACGGCGCCGTAGTAGTCCACGTTCACGCGGTCGAGGAGGGCGGGCGTGGCGCGGCCGGTGCGGACGCTCCCGAACTCGTGGCGCGTGGACTCGACCGACTTCTTCATGCGGTCCGCGGCGTCCTCGAGGAACTCGCCGATGATCCCTTCGCTCATGTCGAAACCAGCGTCCCCACTCGCTCGCCGGACACTATCCGCTCGATGTTGGTCTCGTCATCCATGTTGAAGACGTGGATCGGGAGCGAATTGTCCATGCACAGCGACAGCGCGGTCGAGTCCATCACCTCGAGCCCCTGCTCGATCGCCTGGCGGTGGGTGATCGTCGGGAGGAAGTTCGCGTCGGGCGAGGTGCGCGGGTCGGCGTCGTACACGCCCTCCACCCCGTTCTTCGCCATCAGCAGCGCCTCGGCGTGCATCTCGAGCGCGCGCAGCGCGGCGGCGGTGTCGGTCGTGAAGAACGGGTTGCCGGTGCCCGCCGCGAAGATCACGACGCGGCCGTGCTCGAGGTGGCGCATCGCGCGGCGGCGGATGTAGGGCTCCGCGACCTCGGAGATCTCGATCGCCGACTGCACGCGCGTGACGGCGCCGCGCTTCTCGAGCGCGTCCTGGAGCGCCAGCGCGTTCAGCACGGTGGCGAGCATCCCCATGTAGTCGCCGGTGGCGCGGTCCATGCCCTCCGCGGCGCCCTTCAGGCCACGGTAGATGTTCCCGCCGCCGACCACGACCGCCACCTCCACGCCGCTGTCGGACACCTGCTGGATCTGCGCGGCGATGGCCGCGATGCGCTCCTTGTCGGCGCCGTACTCGAGTGGCCCCATGAGGGCCTCGCCCGAGAGCTTCAGGAGGATGCGGCTGAAGACCGGCTTCCGCCCGGCGGCCGGATCCTCCTGCTCGGGCGCGGGGATCGCTACTCCTCGCCCACCGCGAAGCGGGTGAAGCGGCGTATCACCACGTTCTCGCCGGTCTTCGCGGCGGTGTCGGCCCGGATCTCCTCGATCGTGCGGCCCTCGTACTTGTCGCCGTTCACGTGTGGCTGGCGCATCAGCACGATCTCGTCGAGCCACTTGCGCAGGCGGCCCTCGGCGATCTTCGGCCGCACGTTCTCGGGCTTGTCCGAGGCCTGCTCCTCGAAGATGCGCCGCTCGGCGGCCTTCACGTCCTCGGGGACCTCCTCCTCCGTGACGTACAGCGGCGCCGCCGCGGCCACGTGCAGGGCGATGTCGCGCGCGAACGCCTGGAAGTCGTCGTTGCGGGCGACGAAGTCGGTCTCGCAGTCGACCTCGACGAGCACGCCGATCTTGCCGTTCGAGTGGATGTAGCTCTGGATCACGCCCTCCGAGGCGGTGCGGGCGCCGCGCTTGGCCGCCTGGGCCTGGCCCTTCACGCGCAGGACCTCGATGGCCTTCTCGATGTCGCCGTCGGACTCCTCGAGGGCCCGCTTGCAGTCCATCATCCCCGCGCCGGTCTGATCGCGCAGGGCCTTCACGTCGGCCGCGGTGAAGTCAGCCATCGTCAGCTCACCTCCTGGTCGGGCCGCACGGCCCCCTCGCGCTGCTCGGATGCCTTCGCATCGGCCTCCTCGGGCCCGCGCGGGCGCTTCGGCGGCTCGTCGAGCGGGGCCTTCTTGTCGCGCTCGGCCTGCTCGAGCGCCTCGCGCGTCGGCTTCTCGCCGGCCTGCTCCATCTGCTCGCGCACCTCGCGGCCGCCGGGCCGCTCGGGGTGCTGGCCCTCGCTCGGCGCGGGCGAGCCGTGCTGGTCGCCGGTGGCGGCGGCCGCGGCCGCCTCCTGAGCGGCGGCCTCGCGCGCGGCGGCCTCCTCGGCCTCCAGGCGCGCCTTCTCCTCGGCCTCGCGGCGCTCGCGCTCCTCCTGCTCCTTGCGAGCCTTCTCCTCGGCCTCCTTGCGAGCGCGCTCCTCCTCCTCGCGGAAGCGGGCGGAGTTCTCGCCGACGACCGTGCCGATCGCCTCGATGATCGCCTTGCACGAGCGGATCGCGTCGTCGTTGCCGGGGATCACGTAGTTCACGGGCCCCGGGTCGCAGTTGGTGTCGACGAGCCCGATGATCGGGATCTTGAGGCGCACGGCCTCGCGCACACCGATCTCCTCGGTCTTCAGGTCGACGATGAAGATCGCGTCGGGCGGGCGCTGCATGTCGCGCACGCCGCCGAGGTTGTGCATCAGCTTCTCGCGCTCGTGGATCGCCCCGATGCGCTCGCGCGTCGGCAGCAGCTCGAGCGTGCCGTTCTCGGTCCAGTCGAGCAGGTCGTGCAGGCGCTTGGTCCGCTTCGAGATCGTCTGGAAGTTCGTGAGCAGGCCGCCGAGCCAGCGCAGGTGGATGTACGGCATGCCCGCCGCCTCGGCGGTCTCCTGGATGGAGTCGCGGGCCTGCTTCTTCGTGCCCACGAACAGCACCGTCCCGCCGCGCGCCGCGACCCCGGCCGCGAACTCCTGAGCCCGCGCGAGCAGACGCTCGGTCTGCTGCAGGTCGATGATGTGGATTCCGTCCCGCTCGCCGAAGATGTAACGGCGCATCTTCGGGTTCCAGCGCCTCGTCTGGTGGCCGAAGTGGACCCCGGCCTCGAGCAGGTCTCGCATGCCGACCTGTGCTGCCACGACTTCTCCTTGTGTTGTGGTGCCCGCCGGCGGGCGCGGGACCCGGCTCGAAGCCGGGCAGGACCGCGTCCGTTTACCCGTCGGGGTAGACGACCGTGTGAGCGCCGGAGGATAGCCGCAGCCTGGAAACGGTCCCGGAATAGGAACGGGCGCCCCGAAGGACGCCCGTGCCATTTCTGTTCAGTCCCCGTCTGGCCCTTCGGAGACTGGCTCCCGTGCAGCTGCTTCGAGCGCGCGAAGCAGGTCCACGGGCAGTTTGGACTCGCAGCGCACTTGTCCCCCTGTCGCCGGGTGGGTAAACCTCAATCGAGCCGAATGGAGAAATTGGCGCGTTAGCACTAGACGCGCCCCGCACCCCTCGCCTCCGTAGCGGGCGTCGCCGCACACCGGGTGCCCGATCGCGGCCATGTGCACGCGGATCTGGTGGGTGCGGCCGGTCTCGAGCCGCACGCGGAGGAGCGTCGTGCGCGGAAGCGCGCGCTCGACCGCGAAGTGCGTGACGGCATCGCGCGGGCGGTCGGTGCTGGTCGAGTGCGCCGTGCGGTCGCGCCGGTCGCGGCCGATCGGGGCGTCGATGGTGCCGCTGCGGGCGTCCGGGCGGCCCTCGACCAGGGCGAGGTACTCGCGCTCGATCTCCCTCCGCCGCAGCATGTCCTGGAGCGCGCGGTGCGTCGCGTCGTCCTTGGCCACGATCAGGAGCCCGGACGTGTCGCGATCGAGCCGGTGCACGACGCCCGGGCGCCAGGGGTCGTCGCC
>DASVPL010000248.1:0-13309 GCA_036382905.1 Thermoleophilaceae bacterium
GATGGAGGCTGCTCAGGCAACCGAGCGCGCGGAGCGGCGGCTCGACTCCGAGAAGGCGAAGCGGATCGTGGCCGCGATGCGGGCGAGCGTCGCGCGGCGCGGCGCCGCCGGGTCGACGTTCGACCACGTCGCGCAGGAGGCGGGCGTCTCGCGCGGCCTGCTGCACTACTACTTCGGCTCGAAGGAGCGCCTGCTCGTGGAGGTGGTGCGCCACGACGCCTGGTTGCGGATCCAGGAACTCGAGGACCGCCTGCGCGACGCCGACACGCTCGACGCGGTGATCGAGGCGCTGGTGGTGCAGCTCCGCGAGCTCGTGGAGCAGGACGACGTCACCCACGCCGTCATCCACGAGCTGCTGAGCGCCGCGCGCCAGAACGACGAGATCCGCGACGAGCTCGGCGAGCACTACCGGCGCCTGCGCGGCCGCGTCGGCGAGATCCTGCGCGAGAAGGAGGCCGACGGCGTCGTCGCGCTGCGCGCCGAGCCGGAGGCCGCCGCCGCGGTGCTCCTCGCGATCGCCGACGGCTTCGAGGTCCAGACGACCATCGACGACGACTGGGACAGCGCGCCGACGGTCGCGGCCGCGGTCGCCGCGGCGCGGCACCTGCTCGGCGCCTGACGGGCCGCGCGGCGCCTGACGGAGCGCGTGAGCTAGTTCACACCCGCGACCGGGCCGAGCAGGCGATGATTGGCCGGCCAGCCAAGATCGACGCGGGGCAGCCGCGGAGGGGGACTCGGAGGGATCGATGCAGCGTGCGATGGACAAGCTCTCGTCATTCATCGAGCGGCGCCGCCGCCTGGTCGTGGCGATCTGGGTCGTCGCCCTGCTCGCCGCGATGCCGTTCGCGGCCAGGCAGACCGAGCACCTGACGAGCGGTGGCTTCACGTCGCCGGGCTCGAGCTCGCAGAAGGTGGACGCCGCGCTCGGCAGCTTCCCCAGCGTCAACCGCGAGGGCCTCGTGGCCGTGCTCGCGATGGATCGCGACGCGAGTCGCAAGGACCTGAACGCCGCGCTCGCGCGGTTGCGTCGCGCAGTCGACGACCACGAGCGGATCGAGCCGCTGGGCGGCGCGCGGTCCCCGCGGATCCAGCGCGCGGACGGCGGCACCCGCGTCGCGCTCGTCCCGCTGCGCGTCGAGGGCAGCCGCAACCAGGCCGCCGACGCAGTGGTCGAGCTGCGCGACGACCTCCTCGCCGAGCCGCAACGCAAGGTCGAGGTCCAGCTCACCGGCCAGCAGGCGCTGTGGGCCGGCATGCAGGACGTGACCAAGGACGACCTCGAGTCCGCCGAGACCGCCGGCTTCCCGGTCGTGCTGGTGATCCTGCTCGCCGTGTTCGGATCCCTGGCGGCGGCGCTGCTGCCGCTCGCCCTCGGCTTCGCCGCGGTGATCCTCACCGGCGCCGAGATCTTCTTCCTCTCCCAGCAGACGGGCATGTCGGTCTTCGTGACCAACACCGCGTCGATGATCGGCATCGGCGTGGCCGTCGACTACTCGCTGTTCGTGCTCGCCCGCTACCGCGAGGAGATACACGGTGGAGCCACCCCGGAGCAGGCACGGCAGACCTCGATGCGCACCTCCGGAATCGCCGTCGCGTTCTCGGGCGTGACCGTCCTGATCTCGCTCGCGGGCCTTTTCCTCGTGAACTCGCAGACGCTCCGCTCGATGGCGCTCGGCGCGATCGTGGTGGTGGCCGTCTCGATCGTCGGGGCGATCACGCTGCTGCCGGCGCTGATGCGGATGCTCGGCCCCCGCGCGTACTCGCGCGGACGGATCGCGACCGTCACCGGGCTGCTCGTGCGCGCGCGCCGCAGCGGTGGACGCCGGCGCGGACGCTCGGACCCCGAGCTCGGCGGCCGCACCTTCTGGCAGCGCTGGACGGAGCGCGTCATGCGGCGCCCGATCACTGCGGCGGTCCTCAGCGCGGCCGTGATGCTCACGCTCGCCTTCCCGACGCTGTCGCTCGACCTGGGCAACGGCGCGCTCGACCAGTTCCCCGAGGGCAACCCGACGCGCGTGGCCGCCGAGCGCGCGGCCTCGATCCAGGGCGAGGGCGCCGCGGGCCCGGCGCTCGTGATGGCCCGCTTCCGCGACGGGAGCGCGAGCGACGGGCGCAACCGGGCGGCGGTGGAGCACTTCGCCGCGCAGATGCGGCGCGACCGCCGCGTCGCCGCGGTCAGCCCGCCGACGGTCTCGCGCGATCGCACCGCGGTGCTGGTCGCGGTCACCCCGCGCGATCACTTCGAGAGCGCCCGCGCCGACGCCCTGCTGGAACGGCTCCGCTCGGATTCCAACCCGCTCACGCGCGTCGCGCGCGTGGACGTCGGCGGCGCGACCGGCTTCAACAAGGACTTCATCGACCTGATCTCCGGCTCGATGTGGAAGATCCTCCTGTTCGTCCTCGCGTTCAGCTACCTCGTGCTGCTCGTGCTGCTGCGCTCGGTGCTGCTGCCCCTGAAGGCCGTGCTGATGAACCTGCTCTCGGTCGGCGCCGCGTACGGCGTGCTCGTTGCGATCTTCCAGTGGGGCTGGGCCGACGGCTTCCTCGGGTTCCAGAGCCTCGGCTACGTGCAGGCGATGACGCCGCCGTTCCTGCTCGCCGTGGTCTTCGGCCTGTCGATGGACTACGAGGTGTTCCTGCTCACACGGATCCGCGAGCGCTACCAGGCCACCGGCGACACCCAGCGCGCCGTCGCCGAGGGCCTCGCGGCCAGCGCGCGGACGATCACGAGCGCGGCCGCGATCATGGTCGCCGTCTTCGCGGTGTTCGCGATGACGGGCGTGCCGTCGATCAAGGAGATCGGACTGGGGCTGTCGGTGGCGATCGCGCTGGACGCGACGCTCGTCCGGCTCGTGCTCGTCCCCGCCACCATGGAGATCATGGGCGAGTGGAACTGGTGGCTGCCGAAGTGGCTCGACCGGATCCTCCCGCACACGGACTTCGAGGCGAGCGGCGAGCCGCCCGAGCAGCCCACGCCTCCGGCCGTGCCGCGCGAGCAGCCGGCGCCCGCGCCGGCAGCCGGCTAGCGCCCGAAGATCTTCGGCATCCGCAGGAGCACGCGCATGCTGCCCTTCGGCCGGAGCTTGCCGGTCGCGATGGCGACGCGCGGGTCACGCCTGCGGGCCACGATCTCGACCCAGTCCTCGAACCGGCAGCGCAGCGTCAGGTCCGGGTCCTCGGGCCTGCCCTGCCGGGAGTCCGAGCTGCCGTTGTCGATGCGCAGGTACCACGGGTCGAGGTCCGAGAAGTCCCACAGGATCGTCGCGGAGCCGCCCGGCGCGGCGGTCTTGTCGATCGAGCGCTTGATCAGGTCGAACAGCTGCGCCACGCTCTCCGGGTCCTTGCTCGGCGGGCCGATCTTCTCGCCGAGGTAGCCGGCCTCGAGTATCGCCACCACCTGCTCGGCGCGCTCGCGCGGGGTCACGTCGAGTGGGAACGGCGGCGCGCCCGGCAGGCTCTCGAGCGGCATCCCCGCCATGCGCAGCTTCGTCTCGAACGACGCCATCCCGTCCTCGTAGATGTCCTCGAGCGACTTGCCGAAGACCTCCGCGTAGCGGCGGTCCCAGTTCGGCGGGACGAACACGGCCGAGGCGAACGGCATGACGTCGCGCAGCAGCTCGGCGACGGCGGCCTTGCAGTCGGGATCCTGCCTGTTGAGGTCGGACAGGCACTTCACGCCGAAGCCGATGTGGCGCTGCTCGTCGCGCGAGACGTTCTCCACGCCGCTGGCGAAGCCGGGCAGGATGCCGCGCTCGTTGCAGTAGCTCTCGATGAAGTGCTGCCCGGGCTGCGCGAGGGTGGCCTCGACGATGAAGTGGTACATCACGATCGAGCGCGCGAAGTTCGGTATCGAGCGGTCGCGGCGCAGTTCGTCGGCGATCCTGTCGAGCGCCGCGAAGGTCTTGCGGAAGCCCCAGCTCAGCTCCGGCCGGGTGGCTTCGAGCGTGTTCGAGACGGATCCACTGCCGGCGTTGACCACCTCCTGCATGAAGCGGTTGAAGAAGACGGAGTGGCGCGCCTCGTCGACCTGCTGGGTCGCGAGGAAGTACTTCTGCTCCTCGAGCGGGGCGGCGTCGATGTAGGGGGAGAGGTTGTCGGTGACGGAGTCCTCGCCGTGGAAGAACATCGAGTACGTCCAGAGTGCGGACCGGCGCTCGAGGTCGTCGAACGTCTCGCTCCAGTCGACGCGGTCCTGGCTGAAGTCGATGTCGTAGGCGCTCCAGTTGCCGTGCTCCCAGCGCCTGTAGAGATCCTCGTACGAGATCGCGTCGAGACCCTGTGCGTGCCGGTCCGCCATCGCCTGTGCCATGTGTCGTGCTCTCCCCCGTCGCCCTGGCCGATGAGTGAGTTTATGCCAGGATCGGCTCGATGAGCGCTGCCGCCCTAGCCGCGATCGCCCTGGCCGCGGCGGCTCCCGGTGGCGGAGCGTACGAGTTCGCACGCGCCAACGCCCAGGCGGGCCCGCGTCCGGCCGCCTCCGCCGCCGAGCGGCGCGCGCACATCGCGGTGCGTGAGCGGTTCGCCGACGCGGGGCTCGGTGTCGAGGTGCAGCGCTTCACCGTGCGCGGCCGCGGCCGCTCGCGCAACGTGATCGCGAAGCTCGACACGCCGCGCACGTGCCTGCGCATCGTCATGGCGCACACCGACAGCACGCCAAACGCGCCGGGCGCGAACGACAACGCGTCGGGCCTCGGCGTGCTCGCGGAGCTCGCGCCGCGGCTGCGCGCGCTCGACCCCGGCTGCGACGTGTGGCTGGTCGCCACCGGCGCCGAGGAGCGGATCTACACCGGCTCCCCGGACCACCTCGGGGCGCTCGCGCTCGCGCGGCTCGTGCGCCGCCGCGGCCTCCAGCGGCGGCTGCGCTACGCGCTGTCGCTCGACGAGGTCGGGCGCGACCGGCCGTTCTGGATCCGCTCGCCCGTGGGCTCGCCGCGCGGGCCGGTCGAGCGGGAGCTGCTGGCCGCCGCGCGCAGCGAGCGCGTGGGGGTGAGCTGGGTGCGCGACGCGGGCAGCGGCAACTCCGACCACCGCGAGTTCGAGCTGCTCGGGATGCGCGGCATGAAGCTGGGCGTGGGGGCCGACGGCGAGCCGTGCCGCCACAGCCCGTGCGACCGCGCGAGCCGCCTGAAGCAGTCGTCGCTGCGCGCGGCGCTGCTGGTGGTCGAGCGCGCGCTGCGCCGGCGCTGAGCGGGGGTCCGGGCCCCAGCGTGGCGGCGCTAACCGAGCTTCGGGCTCTGCCAGGGGGCGGCGAGCCGCTCGGTGAGCACGCCCGCCAGCTCGTCGATCGCGATGCGCGACTGGTCGAGCGAATCGCGGTCGCGCAGCGTGACCGTCCGGTCCTCGATCGTCTGATGGTCGACGGTCACGCCCCACGGCGTGCCGATCTCGTCCTGGCGCCGGTAGCGCTTCCCGATCGAGCCGCCCGCGTCGTACTCGGCCGGCATCCGCCGACGCAGGTCCTCGTATATCTCGCGCGCGACCTCGGGATGACCGTCCTTGTTGAGCAGCGGCAGCACCGCGACCTTCACCGGCGCGAGCCGCGGGTGCAGGCGCAGCAGCACGCGCTCACGCCCCTCGACCTCCTCCTCGTCGTAGGCGTCGACCATGAACGCGAGCGTCGCGCGGTCGGCGCCCGCGGCGGGCTCGATCACGTGCGGGACGTAGCGGTCGCCGGTGGCGGAGTCGACGTAGTCGAGCTTCTCGCTCGAGTGCGTCATGTGCTGGGTGAGGTCGAAGTTGCCGCGGTTGGCGATGCCCTCGAGCTCGGACCAGCCGATCGGGAAGAGGTACTCCACGTCGGCGGTCGCGCTCGAGTAGTGCGAGAGCTCGTCGGCGTCGTGGTCGCGGAGGCGCAGGTGGTCGGGCCGGATGCCGAGCTCCTCGTACCAGCGGCGGCGCTCCTCGCGCCAGAAGTCGTAGAAGCGGTCGGCCTCGGTGGGCGGGACGAAGTACTCCATCTCCATCTGCTCGAACTCGCGCGTGCGGAAGATGAAGTTGCCCGGGGTGATCTCGTTGCGGAACGACTTGCCGACCTGCGCGATGCCGAACGGCGGGCGCTTGCGCGAGAACTGGAGGACGTTCTTGAAGTTGACGAAGATGCCCTGCGCGGTCTCCGGGCGCAGGAAGATCTCGTTGCCCTCCTCCTCCACCGGCCCCATGTGGGTCTTGAACATGAGGTTGAAGTTGCGCGGCTCGGAGAGATCTCCGCCGCAGTTCGGGCAGTGGAGCTCGCCCTCGGGCTGAGCCTCGCGGAGGTGGTCCTCACGCCAGCGGCGCTTGCAGTCGCCGAGGCACTGGACGAGCGGGTCGGTGAACCCCTCCAGGTGGCCGGACGCCTCCCACGTCTTGGGGTGCATGAGGATGGCGGCGTCGAGGGCCACGATGTCGTCGCGCTCCTGGACCATCGCCCGCCACCACTCGGCCTTGACGTTGCTCTTCAGCAGGACGCCGTAGTGGCCATAGTCGTAGGTCGAGGCGAGCCCGCCGTAGATCTCGGACGACTGGAAGATGAACCCACGCCGCTTGCAGAGGGCGACGATCTTGTCCATGGTCACCTGGTCGGGCACGGCGCGGAACCCTAGAGGACGCCCCGGAGCCCGCGATCTCGGCGCACTGACGCTCGCACTTTCCCCGCTAATAGCGTGTTTCTGGAGAGGACGGCCGCCGGGTAGCTCCTGTACTGTGCCGCGCGGTCTCCGCCCATGGTGAGCAAAGCCTTCAGAGCAACGAGCCACGTCGCCGCACTGATCGTGTGGCACTCGATGCGCGTCTCGATCCTCACGGACCTGGACGCGCCCCGACCGCCCGCGCTGGACGGCGCCGCCAGCCAGGCCGCCTAACCGGCGCCGCTCGCGTCAATAGACTCGGGCGCATGCCGTTCTACGAGTACCGCTGCAAGAACGGGCACACCTTCGAGGTCATGCAGCGGATGAGCGACGACCCGGTTTCGGTGTGCCAGGAGTGCGGCGCGCCGGTGCAGCGGGTCTTCCACCCGGTCGCGGTCCATTTCAAGGGATCGGGCTTCTACACGACCGACTACGGCCGCAAGAAGGCCGGCGCGGGGGCGGGGTCGGACGAGTCGAAGGGCTCCTCGTCCTCCTCCTCCGACTCGAATTCGTCGGACTCCAAGGGGTCGGAGTCGAAGTCCTCGGACTCGAAGTCCTCGGATTCGAAGTCCGAGAAGTCCGCCGCGAAGAAGTCCGACTAGCTAGTCGCCGGTGAGGCGCCGGACCGCGGACGCGCGGCTCGAGCGCTCGATGCGGAGGCTGCCGTCGCCGTTGATGCCGTCGGGCTTCAGCACGGTCGTCTCGCCCGAGCCGCCGGTCAGCAGGTCCGTGAAGAGGGCGAGCAGGCCGGGCCCCTTCATGTCGGTGCGGAGTGCCCGCGGCGCCTCCCACGCGATCCAGGGCGCGCGGATGAAGCTCCCCGGCCAGTTCTTCGGATGGACGAGCCGCGCGCGCATGCCGGCGAGGACCTTCTGCTGTCGCGCCGCGCGCTGGCGGTCGTCCTCGTTCGGAGCGCAGCGGTTCTTCCTCACGCGCGCGAAGCGGAGCGCCTCGCGGCCGGTCAGGTGGTGCTTGCCCTTGCTGAGCACGACGCGCTTGTCGCCGAAGCGGTCGGACTTGAGGCAGTTGTCGAGCTCGATGTCGACGCCGCCGAGGGAGTCGATCAGCTCCGGGAAGTTCGAGAAGTCGACCTCGATGACATGGTTGATCTCGAGCCCGTTGCCCATGAACTCCTGGACGGTGCGGATGGTGAGCGCGGCGCCGCCGATCGCGTAGGCGGCGTTGATCCGCTGCGGTCCCGAGTCCGGGATGTTCGCGTAGGAGTCGCGCAGGATCGAGAGCTTGCGGACGCTGCCGACGCCCACGTGCAGCAGCATGATGCTGTCCGCGCGCGAGGGCGAGCCCGCCGCACCGGGCTCCTTGGTCCCCTTCGGCCGCTGGTCGGACCCGAGCACGAGCACGGTGCTCCCGGTGAGCAGGCTGCCGCCGCCCGCGAGCGCGTTCTCGGTGCGCTGCGATACGCCGTCCTGGGTCTGCGCGCTCACCATGAAGACGACGAATGAGAGCAGCAGCCAGAGGGCGGCGCCTATGAGCGCGTAGCGCAGCGCGCTGCGCCAGCGCGGCTTGGTGGGGTGGAGGCCCGGGGGGCCCTCCCGGCGCGGGGGCTTGACGCGGTCCTCGCCGGCGGCCCGGTCGGGGAGCAGGCGGTCGCGCAGGCCGCGCCGCGAGCGGTAGACCTTGTACTGGGGCGGGCCGGGCGGACGCTGCGGCTGTGGCGGCGGCTGCGGCGGTCCCTGGGGCGGCGGGGGGCCGCCGGGCGCGTCGGGCATGGCCCTTGTATACAAGCTGCAGTGCGCGTGATCGGGATCGACGCCGGTGGGACGAAGCTACTCGGTGGTGTGGTCGACGACGCCCTGTCGGTCCGCGACCGCGTCCATCGCTTCTGGCGGGGCGAGACCCGTGAGCAGGTCCTCGACGTGATCGTCGGCGCCGTCGAGGAGGCGCGCGCGGCGGCGCCGGACGTGGGCGCGGTCGGCATCGGGATCCCCTCGGTGGTCGACGCTGAGGCCGGCGTGTCGGAGTACAGCGTGCACCTCCCGCTCGAGGGAGTGGCGGTCCGCGACCTGATGGCGGAGCGGCTCGGGCTGCCGGTGTGGATCGACAACGACACGAACCTCGCGCTGCTCAGCGAGTGGCGGGCGGGCGCCGCGCGCGGTGTGCGCCACGCGGTGATGCTCACGCTCGGCACCGGGATCGGCGGTGCCCTGCTGCTCGACGGGCGGCTCTACCGCGGCGCTCGCGGCGGCGGGGCCGAGCTCGGCCACATGGTCGTGGACGTAGACGGGCCGCCGTGCCAGGGCGGCTGCCCGAACCGCGGCTGCCTGGAGGCGCTGGCGTCGGGCACGGCGATCGGGCGCGAGGGGGCCGCGGCGGCGGCTGCTGCTCCGGACTCGGGGTTGGGGCGCGCGGCCGCCGCCGGGCGCGAGGTGACGGGCGCGCTCGTGTGCGAGGTCGCGCATGACGGCTGCACGGTCGCGCGCGAGGTGCTGGCACTGACCGGCCGCCGGCTGGGAGCGGGGCTCGCCTCGCTCGTGAACGCGTTCCAGCCGGAGGTGCTGGTGATCGGCGGTGGCGCGGCGGCGGCGGGTGAGCTGCTGCTGGGGCCGGCGCGTGAGGTCGCGGAGGCGACGGCGCTGCCGCCGCTTTCGGCCGGGGTCCGGATCGTGGCGGCGGAGCTGGGCGCGGAGGCCGGGCTCGTGGGCGCCGGGGTGCTGGCGCTCGAGGAGGGGCGGGTGTGAGCGCGGGGCGGCTCGTCGTGTGCCCGACGCCGATCGGGAATTTGGAGGACGTGACGCTGCGGGTGCTGTCGGCGCTGCGCGAGGCGGACGTGGTCGCCTGCGAGGACACGCGGCAGACGGGGAAGCTGCTCGAGCGCTACGGGGTGAGTGCGCCGCTCGTCTCCTATCACGAGCACAACGAGGAGGCGCGCTCCGCGCAGCTCGTGGAGCGGATGCGGGCGGGCGAGACCGTGGCGCTCGTCTCCGATGCCGGCATGCCGCTGATCTCCGACCCGGGCTACGTGCTCGTGCGAGCGTGTGCGGCGGCGGGGCTGGCGGTCGAGGTGCTGCCGGGGCCGTCGGCGGCGCTGGCCGCGCTCGTGGCGTCGGCGCTGCCCGCGGATCGCTGGCGCTTCGTGGGGTTCCTGCCGCGCAAGGCGGGCCGGTTGCGCGAGGTGCTGGGCGAGCCGGGCGGGACGCTGGTGGCCTTCGAGTCGCCGCGGCGGCTGGCCGCGACGCTGGCGGCGCTGGCGGAGCTCGACCCGGAGCGCGCCGCCGCCGTCTGCCGGGAGCTGACGAAGGTGCACGAGGAGGTCGTGCGCGGGACCGCGGCGGAGCTCGCGGCGCGCTACGCGTCGGAGGAGCCGCGCGGCGAGATCGTGCTGGTGGTGGCGGGCGCCCCGGAGGCGCCGCCGGGCGCCGCGGCGGCCGCGTCGGTGGACGCTGTGGCGCGGCTCGTGGAGGCGGGGGCGAAGGCGCGGGTGGCGGCGAGCGTGGTGGCGGAGCTCACGGGGGAGAAGGCGAACGCGCTGTATCGGGGGTTCTTGGAGCGGGGGTAGGGGTTCCGGCCGCGCCCGAGCTCCCGCCGCGCCCCGCCGCGCCCGCTGCGCCTTCCCCGCCGCGCCCGCCCCTGTCGCCGCGCTCGCTTTGCCCGCCGCGGCCTTCCCCGCCGCACCTTGCGCGCCGCGCCCGACAACCACCTTCGTGCCGGACCGAGCGAGGTTCGCCGACATTCCTGCCCTGAGGGTCCATATGACCCATAAGTCAGGAACGTCGAGAAATCCGCCCGTTCCCCGCGCCGGTTCGCCCCTCAGAGCGTGTCATTCGCGTGCCGATCCGTGTCGATCTCGCGCCGACTGTTACAGCTCCGCAACGGTGTGCAAAAGGAGTGAATCGCCCTCGCGAAGCCACGCCGGAACCCGCTTACGGTCGCCGTCATGAGAACTCGCATGCCATCACTGCTCGCCCTCATTGCCCTCGCCCTGATCGCGCTCGCGCCGCCGGCCGCGGCGCGCGGTAGCGGGTGGCGATGGCCGGTCGACGGACCGGTGGTGACTCAGTACCGCAACGGTGAGGACCCGTACGCGGGTGGCCAGCACCGGGGAATCGACGTCTCCGCGGCCGCCGGCACGCCGGTCGTCGCCGCGACCGACGGCGACGTCCGCTTCGCGGGGCCACTCGGCAGCTCCGGGCTGACCGTCTCGATCCGCACGGCCGACGGCAGCTACGACACCTCGTACCTCCACCTCGGCTCGATCGAGGTGCGTGCAGGCGACCGGGTCGGAGTCGGCGCGCGGATCGGAAGCGTCGGCACCACTGGCAGCCGCACGCTGTCCGAGCCGCACCTCCACTTCGGCGTCCGCGAGGCCGGCGACCGCTTCGCGTACCGCGACCCCCTCACGCTCCTGCCGCCACCCCCGAGCGGGCCACGCGTGCCAACGCCGCGCCCGCTGCCGCTTCCCGGCCCCGCGCCCGCGCCTCCGCTCCTGGGCCCGCCCGCCGCGGCAGTGGCAGCGGCAGCGGCTCCGGCCCCGCCGCTACCCATCCCATCGCCGGGACCTGTCGCCGCACCCGCGCCGCTACCCATCCCATCGCCGGGACCGGTCGCCGCACCCGCGCCGCTGCACATCACGCACGCCGCATCGCCCCCGCAATCCACCCCGCACCGCGCCGGGTCGAGCCGAGGGCTTCCCAGTCCACATTCAGCCGCGGCCGCCTCTCCCATCGACTCCGCACCAACACGCCTGCGCGCGGCCGCGAACCCCGGGCGGGCCGGGCTGTCCAACACGGCGCAGGGCGCCCGCGGCTCCGACCGGGCCACCCACGGGCCGCAAACCGCCGCCACACGCGCGGTGACCAGCGGCCCCGCCTCGGCCCCACCGAACCCACCACACCGGACAGCACACGCGGCAGCCGCGCCACCCCGCGCCGCGCGCCGCGAAGAAACCGGCCTGGACCTCGGCTGGCTCGCCGCGTGCGCCGGCCTCGTCGCTGTCGCGGCGCTGCTCGCACGACCGCGCGGCCCGGCCGAATCGCTGCGTCGCGGGACCCGCCTCGCCGACCGCACGCGACCGCGAGCTCGCGCCGCTGCTGCCGGAGGGGGCGCGGATAGCATCGCCACGTGGCCTACTACGTCACCACGCCGATCTACTACGTGAACGCCCAGCCGCATCTCGGGCACGCGTACACGACGATCGCGGCGGACGTGCTGGCGCGTCACATGCGCCAGCGGGGCGATGAGGTCTTCTTCCTCACCGGCACCGACGAGCACGGCGAGCCGGTGGCCCAGGCGGCCGAGCGCGAGGGCGTGTCCCCGCGCGAGCTGGCCGACCGCAACGCGGCCAAGTTCCTTGACCTCGCCGCGCGTGTCAACGCGTCGAACGACTTCTTCATCCGCACGTCGGACGAGCGCCACGTGAAGCGCGTGCAGGAGGTGCTGCAGCGCGTGTACGACCGCGGCCACGTCTACGAGGGCGTCTACGAGGGCTGGTACTGCCCGCGCTGCGCGGACTTCAAGACCGACGCGGAGTTGGTGGAGGGCAACAAGTGCCCCATCCACCTGATCGAGCTGGACCGCGAGCGCGAGGACAACTACTTCTTCAAGCTCTCCGAGTTCCAGGTGCCGCTCGAGCGGATGTTCGAGGAGAACCCCGAGTGGATCCTGCCGCGCTCGCGCTACAACGAGGCGCTGTCGTTCATCCGCGGCGGCCTCCAGGACGTCTCCCTCACGCGCGGGAAAATCACATGGGGCGTACCCGTCCCGTGGGACGACGGCCACGTCTTCTACGTCTGGTTCGACGCGCTCCTCAACTACTACACCGCCCTCGCCTTCGCGCGCGACGGCGAGGACCTCACCGACACCTTCTGGCCGGCGGACGTCCACCTGATCGGCAAGGACATCCTCAAGTTCCACGCCGTGTTCTGGCCGGCCCTGCTCATGGCGGCGGGCATCGAGCTGCCGCGGCGCGAGTCCATCCACGGCTACCTCCTGATGGACGACCACAAGATGTCGAAGTCGCTCGGCAACGTGATCGATCCGTTCCAGGTCGCCGACGTCTACGGCGTCGACGCGCTGCGCTACTACCTCTTCGCCGCGGTCGGCTTCGGCCAGGACGGGAGCATCTCGCCCGCGGACCTCGAAGCGCGCTACACCAGCGACCTGGCGAACGAGTACGGCAACCTCGCGTCGCGGACCGTGGGAATGATCGGCCGCTTCCGCGACGGCGTCGTGCCCGACGCCACGGCCCCGCCGGAGCTGGCCGGCGCGTTCGAGAACCACGCCGAGCGCGTGAGCGCGCACCTCGACCGCGTCGAGCTCACACACGCGCTGTCCGCGATCTGGGAGCTGGTCCGGCGTGTCAACCAGTACGTGCAGGAGACCGAGCCCTGGAAGCTCGCGAAGGACCCCGACGCGGCCGACCGCCTCGACGCCGCGCTCTACGGCATCGCCGAGGGGCTGCGCGTGGCGTCGGTGCTGGTGTACCCGTTCATGCCCGAGTCGGCCGAGCGCGTCCTCGCCGCCCTCGGGCAGCCGGAGCTGAAGCTCGATCATGCTCGCATCGGGGCGGTCCCCGGCGGCGCCCGGGTCAGCGAGCTCCCGCCCCTCTTCCCGCGCATAGAGAAGTGATCGACAGCCACTGCCACCTCGACGCCTGCGACCCGCCCGACGCAGAGCTCGTCCAGCGCGCGCGTACGTCGGGCGTGCGGCGGCTCGGCACGGTGGGCATGAACCCCGCTTCGGTCGAG
>DASVPL010000249.1:0-3213 GCA_036382905.1 Thermoleophilaceae bacterium
ATCGACCCGGCGTCCGGGCTCGGTCACCCGCGCGGCGCGCAGCCAGTGCCGCCGCCGCTGCCAGGCGTAGGTCGGGATGCTCACGAAGCGCCCGGCCTCGCGAAGCCGGCGGTGGTCGACCGGGTGGCCGGCCACGTGCAGCGCGCCGAGCGCCTCGAGCGCCGTCGCGCGCGACCCGTCGCCACGGCGCATCGAGGCGATCGCGGCCCCGCCCTTCCCCGCGGCCGCCAGGCACTGGGTGACGGCCGTGGCGAGCACGGGATGCGGGCCGATCTCGACGACGAGGTTGTGCTCGCCGTCGCAGGCAGCGTCCAGAGCCACCGCGAACTCGACCCGGTCGGTCACGTTGCGTCCCCAGTGCTCGGCGTCGAGATCGTCCCTCCCCGCACGGCGGCCGGTGACGGTGGAGATCACGGGGATGGCCGGCTCGCGTGGCTCGAGTGAGGCGAGCGCCTCGACGAGCGGCTCGCGGCAGGGCGCCGTCTGCTGGCTGTGGAACGCGTAGCCGCCGGGGAGCATCCGGGCGAACGCCTGCCGCTCGCCCGCTGCCGCGACCACGGCCTCGACGGCGGCGGTGTCGCCGGAGACCACCGTCGTCGACGGGCTGTTGATCGCCGCCACCGACACGCCCGCGCGCAGCAGCTCCTCGACCTCGGCGGGAGGCAGGCCGATCGCGGCCATCGCGCCGCGGCCCTTCAGCGGCTGCATGACCCGGCCGCGGGCGAGCACCACGTCGATCGCCTGCTCGAGGTCGAGCGCCCCGGCCACGCAGGCGGCCGCCACCTCGCCCACGCTGTGACCGACGACGGAGTCAGGCCGGATCGACCACGATCGCCACAGCTCGGTGAGCGCGAGCTGGAGCGAGAACAGGACCGGCTGCGCGATCTCGGTGTCGCCCAGCCGCGAGCGCGCCTCGGGCGCGTCGAGCTCCTCGATCGGCGACCAGCCGGCGCGGTCGCGGATCAGCTCGTCGCAGCGAGCGAGGGTGGCCTGGACGGCCGGCTCGGCGGCGGCGAGCGCGCGCCCCATGCCGACCCACTGGGCGCCCTGGCCGCAGTACGCGAACACGAGCCGGCGCCCGTCGGCCACGGGTTGCCCGGCGACCACTCCGGGCGCCGCGCCCGCCCCGGCGAACGCGGCGAGGCGCTCGGCGGCCTCGTGCCCGGACGCGGCCGCCACCGCGAGCCTGTGCGCGTGATGAGTTCGGCGCAGGGCGGCGCTGCGGCAGACGTCGCGGAACTCGTCGCCCCTCTCGCGCAGGGAGGTCGCGAACCGGCCGGCCAGGTCGCTCAGCGACTCCGGCGAGCGGGCCGAGAGGACCAGCAGGTCGGGGCGCTCGGCCGGCGCGGCCGCGGGGGCGGTCTCCGGCGGCGCGGCCACGGGTGCGGGCTCCGGCGCGGCCACGGGGGCGGCCTCCGGCGGCGGCTCGGCGACCACCAGGTGCGCGTTGGTGCCGCTGAACCCGAAGGCGCTGATGCCGGCCACGCGCGGCTCGTCGCCGCGCGGCCAGTCGACGGGCTCGGTCGGAACGGCGATCGGCAGCTCGTCCCACGGGATGTACGGGTTCGGATCGCTGAGGTGGAGATGTCGCGGGATGCGGCCATGGCGCATGGCAAGTGTGACCTTGATGAGCCCGGCCACGCCGGCGGCGGCCTCGAGGTGCCCGAAGTTCGTCTTCACGGAGCCGACCTGGAGCGGGCGCTCGGGGTCGCGGCCCTCGCCGAGGGCGGCGCCGAGCGCCTGGAGCTCGATCGGGTCGCCGAGCGGCGTTCCGGTCCCGTGCGCCTCGACGTAGCCGACCTGAGCGGGATCGACGCGGGCGCGCCGGAGCGCGTCGCGCACCAGCGCCTCCTGCGCGGGTCCATTCGGGACGGTGAGCCCGGCGCTGCGGCCGTCCTGGTTCACGGCCGACCCGCGGATGACGCCCGCGATCCGGTCGCCCGCCGCCACCGCGTCGGGCAACCGCTTCAGCACCACGACCCCGCAGCCCTCGCCGCGGCCGTAGCCGTCGGCGGACGCGTCGAAGGTCTTGCACCGGCCGTCCGGCGACAGGGCACGCAGCTTGGCCATCCCGATGCTGGTGGCGGGCGCCAGCATCAGGTTCACGCCGCCGACCACGGCCGCCTCGCACTCGCCGCCGTGGAGGCTCTGGCAGGCGAGGTGCGCGGCCACGAGCGACGAGGAGCAGGCGGTGTCGAGCGCCAGGCTCGGGCCCTGGAGCCCGAGCAGGTAGGAGACCCGGCCGGCCGCCACGCTGAACGTGTTGCCGGTGGCGACGTACGGGTCGATGTCGGCGCCGCCGCTAGACGACAGCAGCTGCATGTAGTCGGAGGTGTTGATCCCGACGAAGACGCCGGTCTCCGTGCCGCTCAGCTCGTTCACCGGCAGACCGGCGTCCTCGAGCGCCTCCCATGCGACCTCGAGCAGGAGCCGCTGCTGCGGGTCCATGCCCGCGGCCTCGCGTGGGGCGATGCCGAACATCTCGGCGTCGAACTCGTCCACCGGCACGTCGAGGAAGCCGCCGCTGCGGGTGTTCATCCGCATCGGGGCGTCGGGGTCGGGGTCGTAGAAGGCGTCGGCGTCCCAGCGGGTGGGCGGGACGGCGGTCACGGCGTCGACGCCGTCGTCGAGCAGCCGCCAGAACGCGTCGAGGTCCGGTGCGCCGGGGAAGCGGCAGCTCATGCCGACGATCGCGATCGGGTCGTCGCGCGTGCGGCGGGCGCCGTTGCGCCTGGCCGTGGCGTGGCTGCCCTGGGCGAGAACCTCGGCCAGCAGGTGGTCGGCCAGGGCGTCGACGGTGGGGTGGTCGAGCGCGAGCGTCGCCGGCAGCTCGCGGTCGAGCGCCTCCGCGAGCCGCGTCTGGAGCTGCATCGCCATCAGCGAGTCCATGCCGACCTCGAAGAACCCCTGATGCGGCTCGAGCACGTCGGGGGAGTCGAGGCCGATCACCTCGGCCACCTCGGTGCGCAGGTGGGCGACCAGCTCCGGGCGGCGATCGGGGGGCGGGAGGTCGAGTAGGCGTACGAGCAGCTCGCCTTCGGGGCCGGTGGGGTCGGCGACTGCCTCCGGCTCCTCGGCGGGCGGCTCGGCGCGCCCGTCGTCGCCGCCGCCCTCCGGCAGCCAGTGGCGGCGGCGCTCGAACGGGTAGGTCGGAAGCTCGAGGGCGGGCCCGGCCGGCGGGGCGGCGGCGGCCCAGTCGAGCGCCGCGCCGCG
>DASVPL010000250.1:0-6883 GCA_036382905.1 Thermoleophilaceae bacterium
TGAGGCTGCCGCCCAGGATGGCGTGCACCCCGCCCTCGAATGCGCGGATCCCGACGGCCGCCGACGCCACATTCGTCGCCTTCGAGTCGTTCACGTAGGTCACGCCGTCGCGGACGGCCACCTCCTCCAGCCGGTGCGGCACCCCGGCGAAGGTGCGCAGCGCGTTGGCCACCGACTCGCGGTCGATCCCGCGCGCCAGCGCCACCGCCACCGCGGCGGCCGCGTTCCGGCGGTTGTGCTCGCCGCGCAGCCGCAGCTCCATGCCGTCGAGCAGGCCCGCGTCGATCTCCACCCGCCGCGCCTCCCCCGGCACCTCGAACCCGGGCGGCACCACGGCCACGTGCTCGGGGCGCTGGTTCGCGAACGCGCGCAGCTTGGCCGCGCGGTAGGCGTCGAGGTTGCCGTGGCGATCGAGGTGGTCGGGCTCGAGGTTGAGCAGCACGGCCGCCTCGGGCGCGAACGCGGACGAGTCCTCGAGCTGGAAACTGGACGCCTCGCAGACCACCACCGCGGCCGCGGGGAGCGCGCCCACGAGCGAGGCAAGCGGCGTGCCCACGTTGCCCGCCACGCCCACGGGCACGCCCGCCGCCCGGTGAATCGCGCCGAGCAGCTCGGTCGTGGTGGTCTTGCCGTTCGTGCCGGTGACGGCGACGAAATCGTTGGGGAGAAGGCGCCAGGCGAGCTCCAGCTCCCCGGTCACCTCGATCCCGCGGCGCAGCGCCTCCGCGACCACCGGCGCCTCGCGCGGCACGCCCGGGCTCTTGACCACCGTGCGGGCGCTGTCGAGCAGGTCGAGGCCGTCGCTGCGCAGGTGGACGTTCGCCAGCTCCCGCGCCTCGGTCGGCTCCCCCGAGTCGATCCCGATCACCTCGCCGTGGGGGGCGAGCATCCGCATCGCCGCGGTGCCCGAGCGAGCGAGGCCCACCACGAGGTACGGCCCCTCCGGGAGGGGTGGCCGGCTCACGAGATCGACTGCTGGTACAGCGTGAAGCCGATCGCCGAGCAGATCGCCGCGACGATCCAGAAGCGCAGGATGATCTTCGTCTCCGACCACGCCATCAGCTCGAAGTGGTGGTGCACCGGGGCCATCAGGAAGACGCGCTTGCGGAAGCGCTGGAACGAGAAGACCTGGATCGCGACCGACAGCGCCTCGATCACGAAGATGCCGCCGATGATCAGCAGCAGCACCTCGGTCTGCGTCATCACGGCCATCGCGGCGATGGCGCCGCCGAGGCCGAGCGAGCCCGTGTCGCCCATGAAGATCGCGGCCGGGAACGAGTTGAACCACAGGAACCCGACCGCGGCGCCGACCAGGCACGCGCACAGCAGCGACAGCCGCTGGATGTCGGCGTCGCCGGTCGAGAGCGTCATGGCCGTGTAGGCGAGCAGAACGATCGCGCAGCAGCCGGCGGCGAGGCCGTCGAGGCCGTCGGTGAGGTTGACCCCGTTGCTGGCGCCGGCCAGCACGAGGAAGATCAGCACCGGATAGAAGTAGCCGAGGTCGATCTCGGCGTCGAACAGGCGCGTGACGAGCTCGTCGTCGAGTCCCACCCCGCGCGTGGCCACGTACCAGAGCGCGATCGCGATGAGCGCCTGGATCGCCAGCTTCCAGCGCGCCGAGAGGCCGAGCGAGCGCTTGTGCGAGATCTTGGTCCAGTCGTCCAGGAAGCCGAGGAATGCGCAGGCCATGGCGGTGCCGAAGACCGCCATGCTCGCCTCGTCGTAGTCGCTCAGGATCAGGAACGGGACCGCGACCGCGAGGAACATGACGAGCCCGCCCATCGTGGGGGTGCCGGCCTTGTGCTTGTGGCCCTCCGGCCCCTCCTCGCGGATGTGCTGGCCGAACTCGCGCGCACGCAGGAAGTCGATGAACTTCGGCCCGAGGAAGACGCAGATCAGCAGCGAGGCGATGCCCGCGATGAGGATCTCGCCGAGCATCAGTGCGCGGCTCCCTGCGTCGCGCGCAGCGCCTCGCGCACGACCGTCACGTCGTCGAACGGCTCCTTGCGCCCGCCCTCGAACTCCTGCCCCTGCTCGTGGCCCTTGCCCGCGACCACGACCACGTCACCCGGCGCGGCGCTCGTCATCGCGAGCTCGATCGCGCGGCGGCGGTCGGGCTCGCGCTCGGCGTCCGGACCGGTGCCGGCGAGGATCTGGTCCACGATCGAGTCGGGGTCCTCCGAGCGCGGGTTGTCGGAGGTCACGATCACGCGATCGGCCAGGCGGCTCGCGACCTCCCCCATCTGGGGGCGCTTGCTGCGGTCGCGGTCGCCGCCCGCGCCGAACACCACGTGCAGCCGCCCGCGCGTGATCTGCCGCGCGGCGCGCAGGACGTTGTCGAGCGAGTCGGGCGTGTGGGCGTAGTCGACCAGGGCGGTGAATCTCTGTCCCTCGTCCACGGGCTCGAAACGCCCGGGCACGCGATCGGCGCGCGCCAGCGCCTCGACCGCGGTATCGAGCGGGACGCCCAGCGAGCGCGCCGCGGCGGCCGCTGCCAGCGCGTTCTGGACGTTGAAGAGGCCGGGGAGCCGGGTGGTGACGCGCACCTCGCCGTCGGGCGTCGCGCACGTGAACCGCGAGCCGCCCGGATCGAACTCGACGTTGAGCGCGCGGTAGCCGGCGTCGCACTCGATCGCGTACGTGGTCGCGTCCGGGAGCTCGGCGGCCAGGCGGCGGCCGTACTCGTCGTCGACGTTGACGATCGACGGCGCCCCGCCCTCGAACAGCCGCCGCTTCGCCTGGAAGTAGGCCTCCATGCTCGGGTGGAAGTCGAGATGGTCCTGGGTGAGGTTGGTGAACACGCGGGTGGCGAAGTGGATGCCGTCGGTGCGGCGCAGGTCGAGCGCGTGCGAGGAGACCTCCATGGCGCAGGCCGTGTCGCCGGCGTCGAGCATGCGACGGAAGTTGCGCTGGAGGTCGATCGCCTCGGGAGTGGTCCGCTCGACCGGCTCGGCGCGGCCGCCGACGATCGACGTGACCGTGCCGAGCAGGCCGGTGCGCTCGCCGGCGGCCTCGAGGATCGCGCGCAGCAGGTAGGTCGTGGTGGTCTTGCCGTTGGTTCCGGTCACGCCGGCCACGCGCAGGGTCTCCGTGGGATCGCCGTAGAAGCGGGCGGCGAGCGGTCCCATGGCCGCCCGGGCGTCGGGGACCACGTGCTCGGGCACCCCGAGGCCGAGCGGGCGCTCGCAGACGAGCGCGGCGGCCCCGCGCTCCACGGCGTCGGGCGCGTAGTCGTGGCCGTCGGCCTTGAAGCCGCGGACGCAGAAGAACAGGTAGCCGGGCTCGACGCTCCCGCTGGAGTAGGCAAGGCCCGAGATCTCGGCTGCGGGGGCGCCCTCCCCGATCAGGTCACGAAGGGTCACGGGTCGGCGGCGAGTGTACCCCCGGGTCCGGCGCTAACCCGGGGGGATTCGCAGGTAAGGGAGGGCGAACGAGGCGATCTTCTGGAAGGCGGGGGCGGCGACCTGGCCGCCGTAGATCTGACCCTTCGGCTCGTCGACCATCACCGCCACGAGCAGGCGCGGCTTGCGGGCCGGCGCGAAGCCGATGAACGAGGCCACGTACTTCGTCTTGGAATAGCCGCCGTTCTCGGCCTTCTCGGCGGTGCCGGTCTTGCCCGCCAGCACGTAGCCGTCGATCTTCGCCTCCTGCGCGGTGCCGCCGGCGCCGAGCACGCCCTCGAGCATGCGCGAGACCTGGCCGGCCACGCGGGCGTCGATCACGCGGCGGGCGGGGCCCGGGGCGCCCTCGATCACGTGCGGCGGGCGCATCACGCCGCCGTTGGCGAGCGCCTGATAGCCCGCGGCAATCTGCATCGGGGTAACGGCGAGGCCCTGGCCGATCGGCAGGTTGCCCATCGAGGAGCCGGAGTACTCGGCCGGCTTAGGGACGATCCCCGTGGCCTCGCCTGGGATGTCCACGTGGGTGGATCCGCCGAAGCCGAACCTGCGGATCCAGCGGTCGAAGCGCTTTCCACCAAGGCGCAGCCCGATCGTCACGGTGCCGACGTTCGACGACTGGGCCAGGATGTCGGCCGTCGTGAGCGTGCCGCCGCCACCGGCGTGCGACTCCTTGATCGTGCGGTCGGCGACCTGGATGGTCGGGCCGAGCTGGAACAGCGTGCTGGGCTGGATCAGCTTCTCGCTCAGGGCTCCCGCGACGGTGAACGGCTTGAAGGTGGAACCGGGCTCGTAGCTGGCGCCGACGGCGCGGTTCTGGCGGGCGTAGGCGGGGGCCTCGCCGAAGCGCTCCGCGGGGACAGGCGGCCAGTTCGCGAGCGAGAGGATCTCGCCGTTACGGGGGTCGAGCACGAGCGCGGTGGCGCCCTTGGGCTGGTAGGTGCGCCCGACGCCGCTCAGGACCGACTCGACGCGCTCCTGGATCGCGGAGTCGATCGTGAGCCGCACGTCCTGGCCCGGGCGCTCGTGCTCGAGGTCGACGATGCTGACCGGGTCGCCGAGCGCGTCGCTCACGATCCGGCGCTTGCCGTCGTTGCCGTGGAGCTGCTTCTCGCGCGACTGCTCGATGCCGGCCAGGCCGTATCCGTCGGTGCCGACGGCGCCCACGAGCTGCGAGGCGAGCGCGCCGTGCGGGTAGCGGCGGCGGGGCTCTGGGGTCACGCTGATGCCGGGTAGGCTGAGCTTGCGGACGGCGTCGCCCTTGGCGGCGTCGACCTTGCGGGCCAGGTAGACGAAGCCCACGCTCCTGTCGCTCAGCTTTTCGAGGAGGCCGTCGAGCGGCATGCGCAGGGCGGCGCTCAGGCGGTGGGCGGCGGTGGCGGGGTTGGGAACCTGCTTGGGGTTGGCGGAGATCGTGGCGGCGTCCTCCGTCACGGCGAGCTCGCGACCGTTGCGGTCGGTGATCGCGCCGCGGCGGGCGGGCACGACGATCTCCTGGACCTGCTGCTGGGCGGCCCTGCCGCGGAGGCTGTCGCCCCTGACGCCCACGAGCCAGGTGGCGCGCAGTCCGGCGAATACGAGGAGTAGGAGGAACAGCCCGAACAGCAGCCCGATGCGCCGCTCGAGCAGGACCATCGCCTAGGGGGTCGCCGTCCCGGTGGCCGCGGGCGGCGTGTAGGCGGGGGTCGCCGCGGGGGTGGCGGTTCCCGTGGGGGCGGTGGTGCCCGTGGGGGCGGTGGTGCCCGTGGGGGCGGTGGTTCCCGGGGCGGGGGTGGCGGTGGGCGTGGCGCCCGTGGCTCCGGCGGCCGGGGCGCCGGTGGCAGCGGGGGCCGGGGCGGCGGCCGGCGTGATCGGCTCGGGCGCGACGATGCGGCGCGCGGCCTCGCGGGCGTCGCGGCTGCGGGAGCGGACGTAGCGGACCGCGCCCGGCGCGGGCATCACGTAGCCCTTGGCCTCGGCGAGGCGCTGGATGCGCTCGGTCGAGTCGAGCTTGGCCAGCTGGAGGCGCAGGTCGGAGTTCTCGCGGCCGATGGACGCGGACTTCGAGTCCGTGCGCGCGATCTGGTCGTTGAGCTGGAGCAGGCCGACGTTCAGCGACACGATGCCGGCGAGCAGCAGGCCGACGCACCCGACCCACAGCCGGCCGCGCAGCAGGCGGTCGATCATCACGTTCCCGCGCGACGCGACGGCGCGCCGGACGTCGGCGCCGGTCAGCGGCTGGCGCGGAGTGGCCTCGGCGGAGCCGCGCCGGGGGCGAGCGTCCTGGGCGGGACCGGAGCGCCGGCGCGGAGCCGGGGCCGTGCGCGGCTTGGCGGGCGCGGTGGCGGCGGCGCGGGCGGTGCGCGGCTTCGCCGGCGCGGCGACAGCTGCGCGGGTCTTGGTCGCCCCGGTCGAGCGCGACTTCGTTGCCGCAGCGGCGGCGCGCGCGGTCGAACGCGACTTCGTTGCCGCAGCGGCGGCGCGCGCGGTCCGCGGCTTCGCCGGCGCGGCCGTCTCGGCGCGGGCGGCGGCGGAGCGCGGCATCAGGCCTCGTCCCCCTCGAGCTTGCGCGCCACACGCAGGCGGCCCGACGCGGCGCGCGGGTTCTGCGCCACCTCGCCGGACGTGGGCACTACGGCGCGCTGGGTCAGCACGTCGGCCTCGGGCGTCCGCCCGCAGGCGCAGATCGGCAGGTCGGGCGGGCACACGCATCCACGCGCGAGCGCCGCGAGGAACCGCTTCACGCGACGGTCCTCGAGGGAGTGGAACGAGATCGCGCCGAGCCGTCCACCGGCCGCGAGGACGTCCCACGCGGGCGGGAGCGCTCGATCGAGCGAGGCCAGCTCGTCGTTCACCGCGATCCGCACCGCCTGGAACACGCGCTTCGCCGGATGCCCGCCGCCGAAGCGCGCGGGGGCCGGCAGCGCGGACTTGATCGCCTCGACCAGCTCGTAGGTGGTCTCCAGGGGAGCCTCCGCCCGCCGGCGGACGATCGCCCGGGCGATCTGACGCGCGAAGCGCTCCTCGCCATACGACCGGAAGAGCTGCGCCAGCCGGCGCTCGTCCCACTCGTTCACGACCGTGCGCGCGTCGAGCTCCTGCTCGGAGTCCATCCGCATGTCGAGGGGGGCGTCGTAGGAGTAAGAGAAGCCGCGCTCCCACGTGTCGATCTGCATGGAGGAGACGCCGAGGTCCAGGTAGGCCATGTCGGCAGCGACGCCCTCGGCCACCAGCAGCTCGAGCCCGTCCGCGTAGTCCATCCGCAGGAAGCGGGTCCCGCAGGAGACCTCGCGCGCGAAGGAGTCGAAGCGCTCCTCGGCGGCCGGATCGCGGTCGATGCAGACGAGCGTGCCGTTCGGGCCGATCCGCCCGGCCACGAGCCGCGCGTGTCCGCCGTCGCCGAAGGTGCAGTCGACGGCGGTCTCGCCCGGCTGCGGGTCGAGCAGCTCGATGAGCTCCCCGGCCAGCACAGGGACGTGGGTGCGTGTCATGTCAAGAAGGATGGC
>DASVPL010000251.1:0-62265 GCA_036382905.1 Thermoleophilaceae bacterium
GTCGGCGCCGACGTCGTCGTTCTCGCCGGCCGGCCCGTCGCCCGGCCGGTCGTCGAGGGTGATGTCGACGGGCCTGGTGCCGTCGTAGGGGGCGGCGCCGTCGAAGCCGGCCCCGCCGCGAATCAGGTCGGCCCCGGGTCCGCCGTCGAGGAAATCGAAGTCGCCCGCGAACCCGTAGAGCTCGTCGTCGCCCGCGCCGCCCTCGATGCGATCCGGCGAGTCCGTCCCGAACAGCCGGTCGTCGCCGGCGCCGCCCTCGAGGCTCGACCGCAGCCAGAGGCCGTTGCGGTGGCGCTCGTCGAGGTGGAGCTCGTCGTCGCCGGCCCCGCCCGTGAGGTGGGTGAAGCCCGGCCCGACGTTGTCGCCCTCGCCGGCCTCGCCGTCGTTCGGCAGGCCGTCCTGGATGACCGTCACGGCGCCCGTGCGGTCCGCGTAGCTCAGCCGCGAGTTCGTAAGGCCCTGCAACAGGTCGGCACCGGGACCGCCGTCCACGTCGACCTTCACCTGCCTGGAGATCACCTGGTCGTCGCCCGGCCCCGCGTTCACGGTCGCCTCGAGGAGACCGAGCGTGAGGTGGTCGTCTCCGTCGCCGAGGTCGAAGGCGGCCGAGTCGAAGTAGCCCTGCTCGGCAACGCAGACGACCGCGTTCGGGCCGTCGCTGCGGCAGTTCTCCCCGGGAGCGAGCGGTGCGCCGGTGTCCTCGACGCGGACTCCACCCGTCGTCGCGTGGCTCATGCTGAGACGGCTGGACTCGCCGGGCTCGGCGCGGTACTCGAGGCGGTGGGCACCGGTGCTCGGATCGCGCGGCGCCGAGGCCACGCCGGCAAACGCAGGAGAGGCGGAGACGAGCACACATCCCACGACGAGCAGGGGCGCGAGGCGAATCGACATCACGCCCTCAACCTCCCGCCTCGCCCCGAGTTGCGCTGCCGGTGGCGCATTCGCACCAGGCACGCCCCGACGCTAAAGGCCGATACACCAGGGCCGATAAGCCCAACATGGCATTCGACCTCGAGGCTGCCCTCCGCCGCGTGATCGAGATTGACGGGTCCGACCTTCACCTGAAGGTGCCCGCCCGTCCGCTCATCCGCACCATGGGTGCTCTGGAGCCCATTCCGGACACCGACGAGCTGACCCCCGAGGACACCGAGGGCGCCGTCCGCGAGCTGCTCAACGACCCCTCGAAGCTCGAGGAGTTCGCCAGCGAGCACGAGGTCGACTTCTCCTACAGCCTCCCCGGCTGCTCGCGCTTCCGCGTGAACGCCTTCCGCCAGCGCGGCGTCGTCTCGATGGTCGCCCGCGCCGTGCCGCACGAGATCAAGTCGATCGAGCAGCTCGGCCTCCCCGAGGTCATCGGCCAGATCGCCGACGAGGAGCGCGGGATCATCCTCGTGACCGGCACCACCGGCTCGGGCAAGTCCTCCACGCTCGCCGGCATGATCGACCAGATCAACCGCCTCCACGCGCGGCACATCGTCACGATCGAGGACCCGATCGAGTTCCTCCACCGCGACAAGCGCTCGATCATCAACCAGCGCGAGGTCGGGGCCGACACGGCGTCGTTCAAGCGCGCCCTGCGCCGCGTGCTGCGCCAGGATCCCGACGTGATCCTGGTCGGCGAGATGCGCGACGAGGAGACCGTCAGCACCGCGCTCTCCGCCGCCGAGACCGGCCACCTCGTGCTCTCCACGCTCCACACGGTGGACGCGCCCGAGACCGTGAACCGCATCATCGACTTCTTCCCGCCGCACATGAACCAGCAGGTCCGCGCGATGCTCGCCGGCACGCTGAAGGCCGTCGTCTCGCAGCGCCTCGTGAAGACCGCCGACGGCCGCGGCCGGGTGGCCTGCTGCGAGGTCCTCCGGATGACCGGCCGCGTGCGCGACATGATCATGAACCCGGAGGAGACCGGGAAGCTCGTCGACGTGATCGCCGAGGGCGCCTACTACGGCATGCAGACCTTCGACCAGGCGCTGCTCGCCCACGTCCAGGGCGGCCGGATCACGATGGAGGAGGCCATGCGCTCCGCCACCAGCCCGCACGACTTCAAGCTCATGGTCGCCTCCGACGGCCAGCGCTCGACCTCGGTCGAGCAGCTCATGGGCGAGCCCGAGCCGTCCGTAGTCTGACGTCGCCGACCTCGCGAATCCGCTAA
Source organism: Thermoleophilaceae bacterium (assembly GCA_036382905.1). Taxonomy (GTDB): domain Bacteria; phylum Actinomycetota; class Thermoleophilia; order Solirubrobacterales; family Thermoleophilaceae; genus AC-37. The sequence goes on from DASVPL010000251.1 coordinate 2,156, forward strand.
CACTTCTCCGGCATGCCCGTGCCGGATCGCATCGCGAATCCGTGGGGTGAGCGGACGCCGCTCGCGCCGGGTGACCGCTGGCCCGAGCGCGTCGACCAGCACCTGACGGTCCCCCCGGACGACGTCGACGCATGGGTGCGCGCGGCTTCGGTCCTCCACTCCAACGGCGACGCATACGACCTGGCCGTGGCGGACGGGCGGATCGTCGGAGTGCGCGGGCGGGGGGACGACCGCGTCAACCGCGGCCGGCTCGGCCCGAAGGACCTGTTCGGCTGGCAGGCGACCCACTCGCCGGACCGGCTCACGCGACCGCTCGTGCGGATGGCGAGCGGCGAGCTCGAGCCGGTGGACTGGGACGCCGCCATGGGCCTGATGGTCGAGCGCTCGAAGGAGCTGCTCGCCGAGTCCGGCAGCGGGGCGTTCGGCTTCTACACGACCGGCCAGCTCTTCCTCGAGGACTACTACGCGCAGGCGCTCGTCGCGCGGGCGGGGATCGGGACCAACCATCTCGACGGCAACACGCGCCTCTGCACCGCGACGGCGGCCGAGGCGATGAAGCAGTCGTTCGGCTGCGACGGCCAGCCCGGCTCCTACGACGACATCAACCACGCCGACACGATCGCGCTCTACGGCCACAACGTGGCGGCGACGCAGCCGGTCCTCTGGATGCGCATGCTCGACCGCCGCGCCGGGCCCGACCCGCCGACGCTCATCGCGGTCGACCCGCGCACGACCCCGGTCGCGCGCGAGGCCGACATCCACCTCGCTCCGAAGCCGGGTACCAATCTCGCCCTGCTGAACGCGCTCGTCCGCGAGCTGATCGCGAACGGTTGGGTCGACCGCGCGTACGTCGACGCGCACACCGTCGGGTACGACGACCTCGAGAGCAAGACGCGCGAGTGCACACCGGAGTGGGCCGAGCGGATCACCGGGGTCGCCGCCGCCGACGTCCGGCGCGCGGCCGAGGCGATCGGCGGCGCCGAGCGACTGGTCTCGACCCTGCTCCAGGGCGTGTACCAGTCGCACCAGGCGACCGGCACGGCGGTGCAGGTCAACAACCTCCACCTCCTGCGCGGCATGCTCGGCAGGCCCGGCTGCGGCGTGCTCCAGATGAACGGCCAGCCGACCGCCCAGAACACCCGCGAGTGTGGGTCCAACGGCGACCTCCCCGGCTTCCGCAACTGGCAGAACGAGGCGCATGTCGAGGACCTCGCGCGGGTCTGGAACGTGGATCCGCTCCAGATCCCGCACTGGGCCCCGCCCACCCACGCGATGGAGATCTTCCGCTACGCCGAGCAGGGCTCGATCCGGTTCCTGTGGATCACCGGCACGAACCCGGCGGTCTCGCTGCCGGAGCTGGAGCGCATCCGCGCGATCCTCCGCCAGGAGCGCCTCTTCGTGGTGGTCCAGGACCTCTTCCTGACCGAGACGGCCGAGCTGGCCGACGTGGTGCTGCCGGCGGCGACGCTGGGGGAGAAGACCGGCACGTTCACGAACGCGGAGCGGACCGTGCACCTGGCCGAGAAGGCGGTCGACCCGCCGGGCGAGGCGCGCACCGACCTCGAGATCTTCCTCGACTACGCCCGCCGGATGGGCTTCACCGACCGCGACGGCAAGCCTCTCATCAAGTTCCACGACCCCGAGAGCGCGTTCGAGGCCTGGAAGGAGTGCTGCCGCGGTCGCCCCTGCGACTACACCGGGATCACCTACGCGCGGCTGCGCGAGCGCAGCGGGATCCAGTGGCCGTGCAACGAGGACGCTCCCGACGGCACCGAGCGCCTCTACACCGACGGGCGCTTCTTCGCGTCCCCCGAGGAGTGCGAGAGCTACGGCAAGGACCTGCTCACGGGGGCCGCGCTCGAGGAGACCGAGTACCGCGCCGCGAACCCCGAGGGCCGCGCGATGCTAAAGGCGTGCGAGTACGTGAAGCCGGTCGAGGCGCCGGACGACGAGTACCCGTTGGCCCTCACGACCGGGCGCACGATCTACCACTTCCACACGCGCACGAAGACCGGCCGCGCTCCGGAGCTGCACGCGGCGGCGCCCGAGCCGTGGGTCGAGATGGCTCCGAGTGACGCGGAGGCCGCCGGCGTGGCGGAGGGCGACGAGGTCGAGGTCGTGACGCCGCGCGGCCGGGTGCGGGTGCCGGTGCGGCTCACGGGGATGCTGCCGGGCGTCGTGTTCGTGCCGTTCCACTACGGCTACTGGGACGCTCCCGGCGCCGACCACGACCGCGCCGCCAACGAGCTGACGATCACCGCCTGGGACCCGGCCTCGAAGCAGCCGCTGCTCAAGGTGGGCAAGGCGCGGGTGCAGCGGGCGTGAAGCTCGGGCTCGCGATCGAGCAGCTCGCCGAGTCCGAGGAGCGGCTCGCGACCGAGCTGGCGCGGGCGGGCGAGCGCCACGAGGCCGACCACGACGTGTACCACCTGAGCTCCACCCTGGCGGGGATCTCGCGCGCGCACCTGAAGGCGCTGGCGCCGTTCGCGGAGCGCTACGGGGTCGCCGTCGAGACGAACGGCGCCGGTCCGGCGTCCGGGCTGCTGGGCGCGGTTCGCGAGAGGGCGTCCGAGCTCACCGGCCGGCGGCCCGAGGCGGGGCTGCTCCTGCTGCGCGACCTGCGCGAGCTGTACCTGCTCGCGTCCGACGCCTCGCTCGGCTGGACCGTCCTCGGCCAGGGCGCGCAGGCCGCCCGCGACAGCGAGCTGCTGGACGTGGTGAGCGAGTGCCATCCGGACACGCTGCGCCAGATCAAGTGGATCACCACGCGGATCAAGCAGGCCGCGCCCCAGGCGCTCACGACCTAGGCGCCGCCGCCCCTTGACGCGCGGCGGCGTTGCCGCAAGTGTTTCCTCTCCCCCCACCCCGACTCCATCAGGGAGGCAGTACATGCAGAGCACTCTTGGGCAGTTCCAGGAGACCGAGTCGACCGAGCCGTTCAGCCTTCAGAACAGCAAGCTGCTGAAGGTCGAGCTGAACCAGGTCACGATCCAGGCGAAGCTCGGTTCGATGGTCGCCTACCAGGGCGACGTGACCTTCGAGCACGCCGGCTCCGGCGGCATGGGCCGGATGCTGAAGAAGGCGGTCACCGGCGAGGGGACCAAGCTGATGAAGATGTCGGGCGCCGGCGAGGTCTTCCTGGCCGACCAGGCCCAGGACATCCACCTGGTCCAGCTCGAGAACGACTACATCACCTGCAACGGCGCCAACGTCCTGGCGTTCGACGCGGGGATCGACTGGGACATCAAGAAGGTGGAGGGCGGCGTGGCCGCGGCGATGGCCGGCGGCCTCACGAACATGACCCTCCAGGGGACCGGCTGGGTGGCGCTGATCTCGGACGGCCCGCCCGTCCTGCTCGACGTGTCGACGGCGCCCACGTTCGCCGACGCCCAGGCCGCGATCACGTGGTCGAGCGGCGTCCAGACGCAGGTCAAGGTCGACGCGAACCTGAAGTCGCTGATCGGCCGCGGCTCGGGCGAGAGCATCCAGATGGCCTTCAGCGGCCAGGGCTGGGTGCTCGTGCAGCCGAGCGAGGGCATGGTCCAGGCGGCTGCCGCCGGAGGTGGCGGCGGTGGCGCCGCGGGCGGCCTCGCCGGGATGCTCGGCGGGCGCTAGCCGGACCGGGTGCCGGCTCCCGCCGCGGGGGCCGGCACCGCTTAGCCGCTGGGGTTGCACCGCTTCCGCCGCTACACTTCACTTTGTGAAGCAAGGGAGCGACGTCTGTCCCGTCTGTGCGACCGCCGAGCTCGTCTGCACCAAGTGGACGATGCTCATCGTCCGCGATCTCGCACAGGGCCGCAGCCGCTTCTGCGAGTTCGAGCGCTCGCTCGCCGGGATCAGCCCGCGCACGCTGTCGCTGCGGCTGCGTGAGCTGGAGGCCGAGGGCGTGGTCGAGCGCCGCACCTACCCGGAGGTCCCGCCGCGGGTCGAGTACGCGCTCACCGAGAAGGGTCAGGCGCTCCTGCCGATCATCGAGGTGATGCGGGACTTCGGGCGCGAGTGGCTCGACGCCCACGGGCCGTGCGACGTGCCGGACGAGGCACGCGCTCCCGCCGCGGTCGCCTAGCCGCACCCCTTCGCAGGAGCACGCGGCGCCGCGGCGAAATGGCGCCTCATGCGCAACCGCGAGCTGCACGACGCACTCCGTGACTTCGCGCTCGAGTCCGCCGCGCTGCTCACCGCGGCGGTCGGCGCGGGCGCCGAGCTGCCCTACGACGTTCTCGAGGAGCCGGGCACAGGCTCGGTCCTCTACCGCTACCAGCCGCTGACGGCCGAGTTCATCGGCGCGCGCTGGGACTCGATCTCCGCCCAGTCGAGCTTCGAGCGCGCGGCGCGCGCCCTCGGCACCGGAGCCGAGGCCTACCTGCGCATGCGCGGGCTGCCCGGCGGCGCGGACTCCGAGCCGGCGCTGCGGGCGCTGCTCGAGCGCCTCTACGAGGACGCGACCGGCTTCGAGTTCCCCGAGGAGCGCTTCGAGCGCGTGTACGCGGAGTTCGAGCGCACGCTCTACGAGCACACGCTGCGCGCATCGGTGGTCGCGCCGGTGCACGGGCTGGTGCTCGAGCGCGAGCGGGTGGAGCTCGGCGGCGGGCTGATCCTCGCGCGCGGCGATCGCGTCGCGGCTCCTCCGGAGGCGGTCTGGCCGCTCGGGCCGGGGGAGCGCGACCGGGCGACGGGCCCCAACACCGTGGTCGCGCTCGAGCGCGACGTGGAGGCCGACGCCGGCATGCCCGCCGGCGAGGCACGGATCCGGTTTCGCAGGCTGCTCACCGCCCTGCGGCTGCTGAAGCCCGGGCGCGTGGCGTTCGGCGCTCCCGCGTGGGGGCGGGCCGACGAGGGCGCCTGGCAGCCGATCCCTCTGTCGTTCGGAGGCCGCGGCCGCGGCGAGCCGTGGCTGCTGCGCGCGTCCGAGGGCGGGGAGCTGGCCGAGCTGGTCGAGCTCGTCTCGGCGGCGCGGCTGCCGGGGCGGATCGCGTGGGCCCTCGGGCGCTTCGAGATGGGGTGCGAGCGCGGCTCCGACGCCGAGGCGCTGTCCGACTACCTGCTGGCGCTGCGGGCGATGCTCGACGCCGACGACGAGACCGGCCGCGCGAGCCTCGGGTTGCGGCTGGCGGCGCTGTGCGCCGAGGAGTCCGAGCGGCGCGGGGTGCGCGCGCGGCTCGAGACGGCGTTCGCGCTGGAGCGCTCGGCCATGGGCGGCGCCGTGCTCGACCCCGACGACACGGCTCCCGGCGCGGTCGTGCACGAGCTCGAGCAGCACGTGCGCGCGCTGCTGCGCGACGTGGTGTGCGGCTACCTGGGCGGCGACCTCCGCTCGGTGGCCGACGACATCCTGCTCGCGAGCGCCGACCCGATCGAGATCCGCGCACGCGACGTGCGTGCCGAGCCGGACGAGGTCCCCGACCTGCGCGACCCGGCGCCCGACCTGCTCGACGAGCCGCCGCCGCGCGCCGAGGAGCGCGAGGAGGGGTTCCCGGAGCCGCTGGCGACGGGGGAGCACGACCCCGGCCTCTTCGCGCGCACGGGGGACGAAGACTGGGAGGAGCCGGACGATGCGGCGGAGCCCGATGCCGACGGCGGTCCGCTGCTGCGGCGCGTGCGCCGCGGCGACGGGCCCGGCACCGCCGCGGACCCGCGCTCGGCGGCGTGGCGGATCGCTTCGCAGCCGGGGCCGCGAAGGGGGCGCGAGCGGCCCGAGCCTGCGGCGACGCCGGCGTCGGTGATGGCGGACGAGGAGCTGACGATCGCCGACCGCCCCATGGCGGCGGCGGTGGCGGAGCCGCCGGTGGCGGAGCCGCGGCGCGCCGAGCCGAGGAGCGCCGAGCCGCCGCGCGCCGAGCCGACGGTGGCGGAGCCTCGCGCCGAGCCGAGGAGCGCCGAGCCGCCGGTGGCGGAGCCTCGCGCCGAGCCGAGGAGCGCCGAGCCGCCGGACCCCCTTGCGGCCGCCGCGCCGGAGCCGCTGCTTCCCCCCGAGGAGCCCACCTCACGGATCGCCGCGCTCGACGCGCCCGAGATCGACGTCGATCACACGATCAGCGCGGGCGTCACCCCGTCGGCGGACTGGGACGACGACGACTGCTGGTCGGCGCCGGTCTGACCACCGAAGCGCCGGAAACGGCCTTCGCCGAGCTGGCCGCTGCGCTCACGCGCCAGCGCGGCGTGACCGAGGGGAAGGCGTTCCGCTCGCCCGGCCTGAAGGTCGACGGGCGGATCTTCGCGATGCTGGTCGGGGAGGAGCTTGTGGTGAAGCTCCCGGCCGAGCGCTGCAAAGCCCTGGTCACCGACGGCGCCGCGCGGCCGTTCGAGTCGGGCTCGCGCAAGATGCGCGAGTGGGTCGTGATCGAGCTGCCGCCAACGCGGTGGCCGGAGCTCGCGCGCGAGGCCCTGTCCTTCGTACGCTAGGCCGTCACCGCGTCCGCCGCGAACAGGTAGTCGTTCACGGCGGCGAGGCCCGCGAGATCGTGCACGTCGTCATCGAGCAGCGGCACCCGCACCAGCGGGTCGCCGTCCAGCTCGCGCTCGAGGCGCGCGATGTTGTCCGCGTCGCGCGCGGCCAGCTCGCGGTAGTCGTCGAAGTTGCGCGCGACCTTGCGGCCGAGCTTCTCGCCGAGCAGCGCACCCAGGTCGGGCTCGACGTCGGCGCCGCTGACGTCGGTGTCCGCGCCCTCGTGCACCCGGTTCACGATCGCCGCCCCGAACGGCATCCCGTTCTCGCGCAGGCGGCGGCGGAAGTAGACGACGTCGTCCACCGCGTCGCGGCGCGGGGAGGTGATGAGCAGGAAAGTCGTGTCCGCGTCCTCGAGCAGGCTCTCGACCACCTTCGCGCGGTCGCGGATCCCGATCGCCATGTCGCCGAAGCTCGCGAAGAACTCCGACAGGTCGCGCAGCAGGTCCACGCCGGTGAGCCGCTTGAGCAGCGAGAAGAGCACGCCCGTCCCGCGCCCGAACGCCTTCACGCCGAACAGTCCCGGCTTGAGGAAGAACGACAGCGAGCGCGAGTCGATGAAGCGTGTGAGCCGGTCGGGGGCGTCGAGGAAATCCAAAGCGTTGCGGGTGGGCGGGGTGTCGAGCACCAGCAGGTCGTAGTCGCCCGACTCGTGCAGCTCGTAGAGCTTCTCGATCGCCATGTACTCGGTGGACCCGGCCAGCGCGTTCGAGAGCTCCTGGTAGATCCGGTTGCCGAGCACCGCGTCGCGGGTGGCGTCGTCGGGCGCGCGCGTCTCGATCAGCTCGTCCCAGGTGCGCTTGGCGTCGAGCATCATCGCCCACAGCTCGCCGCGCATCTCGAGCCCGTGTTCCTCGAACAGGGCCGGATCGATCCGGGTGGCCTCGTTGCCGAGCTCCGACAGGCCGAGCGAGTTCGCGAGCCGCCGCGCCGGGTCGATCGTGAGCACCGCCACCCTCAGCCCCTGCGCGGCCATGCCCATCGCCACGGCGGCCGCCGTGGTCGTCTTGCCGACGCCGCCTGACCCGGCGCAGATGCAGACGTGCTTGCCGTCGAGCAGCTCGCCGACGCTCACAGGCGCCGCTCCAGCTCGCCCGACAGGCCCTCCCAGTCGTCGATGTCGAGGTCGGTGTCGAACAGGAACGGCAGCGTGAGGACCGGCGCGCCGTCGCGGCCCTTGCGCAGCCGCCGGAGCTGCGCGCGCTGGGCCCGGGAGCGGTGGTGCTGGGACAGGGCGGTCCGGAGGGCGGCGGCGACGGTCGGATCCCCGGCGCCGCCGTTCACGGCCTCGATCGCGGCGGCGTCCTCACCGCCGAAGCGCTCCGGCAGCATCGCGTTCATCACCACGAGCCCGACGTCGTAGCCCATCTGGTCGCGCAGCTTCGTGCGGAACTCGAGCGTCTCGTTGACGGGCATCTCCTCGGGCAGCGCTACGGCCACGACGCCGGTCTGCGCCGGGTCACGCAGGAAGCCGTCGATCATCAGCGCCTTGCGGCGGATCGGCCCGACGCGCGCCACGTCGGCGAACGTCTGCGGCGTCTTCAGCATGCCGAGCCCCTGGCCCGTGGGCGGTCCGTCGAGGATCACGAGATCGTACGGCGCGTCGCCGCGGCGGCGGCGCTCGAGCAGCGCCAGCTCCCAGACCTTGGCGATCGTCACGAGCTCGCGCATCCCCGGCGTGGCCGCGGCGAAGTACTCGAAGATGCGGTTGTTGAAGAGGAGCCCGGCCAGCCGCTTCGACCCGACCTGGTCCACGAGGAACTCCTCGAGCGACTTGTCGGGGTCGATCGAGATGCCGTAGAGGTTGGGCGCGAGCTCGGTCTCCGCGTAGCCGGCGCCGGCGTGGCGGAACGAGCGCGAGACCCGCTCCTGCTTGGCCACCTCGACCACGATCGTGCGCTTGCCACGGCGCGCCGCAAGCAGCCCGAGCGAGGCCGCGACCGTGGTTCGGCCGACGCCGCCCTTTCCGGCGACGAACAGCAGGCGCTTGTCTAGTAGGTCGGACACGGTGAAGGATTCTTCTCTACCCGTACGAATACGCACGGCACATGGGACTCTTCGATCGAAAGCCTGACGCACCGCAGTCCTCGGCGGCTCCCCCGCCGCCCGACCCGTCGAGCATGCAACCGGCGCCAGTCGTGGAACCGAAGGTCGCCGAGGTGATCGTATTCGCCAACCAGAAGGGCGGCGTGGCGAAGACCACGACGACCCTGAACCTGGCGTGCGCGTTCGCGGAGAAGGGCCACCGCGTCCTCTGCGTGGACATGGACCCGCAGGGCAACCTGACGATGAGCCAGGGAATCGACCCCGACTCGCTCGAGTCGTCGATGTACGACGTGCTCGTCCACCACATCCCCATCCGCGACGTCATCCGCAAGCGCGAGATCGACGTGGCCTGCGCCTCGATCGACCTGGCCGGAGCCGAGATCGCGATGTCCACCCAGATCGGCCGCGAGCGCTCGCTGGAGAAGGCGTTCGCAGGGATCAAGGAGGACTACGACTACATCTGCATCGACACGCCGCCCTCGCTCGGGCTGCTCACGATCAACGCCCTCACGGCGGCCGACAAGGTGATCGTCCCCGTCCAGTGCGAGTATCTGTCCATGAGGGGGCTGATCCAGCTCCAGAACACCCTGTCGATGATCCGCGACAACCTGAACCCGAAGGTCCGTATCGAGGGCATCGTGCCCACGCTGGTCGACTCCCGCACGACCCATGCGAAGGAAGCGATCGAGCTGCTCGAGGAGAACTTCGGGGACCGGGTGTACGCGTCGAGGATCACGAAGACCGTGCGCTTCGCCGAGGCGCCGGTCAAGGGCATGTCCGTGCTCAAGTACGACCCTGATGGAAAGGCGGCGTATGCCTACCGACAACTCGCCCGAGAGGTCCTCGCGAATGGATCGCGGTAAGCGCGCGAGCATGCGCGAGGGCCCCCTCGCGCAGCTCTTCCGCCGCACCGACGAGGACGCGCCGGAGCCGGGTCGCGAGCAGGCGCCCGCGGAGCCGCAGGCCGCGCCCCCCGAGGAGCGCGCAGCGCAGTCCGCGCACGAGCGCCTGGACGGGCCGATCGCGCGCGCCGAGACCCACGACGAGCCGCGCACGCCGGACCAGGAGCGCGCCGCGCGCCGCGAGGCCGAGCGCCGCTCGCCGGTCGAGGGGCTCGAGGACCTGCGTCCCGCGCCGCCCTCGGCACGTCAGCATCACGAGCCCGAGCCGCGGCGCGAGCCGGTCGAGCCCCCGTCGCCCACCACGCCGCACCGCGAGCCGGGCGTACGGCCGCCGAAGCAGCGGCTCGAGGAGGTCTTCTCCAACGAAGTGCCGGACGACATGCTCGCGCGCACCCCGCGTCGCGACGACGAGTACCGCGGCCGCTACGGCCGCGACGTGCCGGAGCCGACGGCGGTCACGCCAGAGCCGGTGCTCCAGCCCGTGCTGCGCGTCGTGGGCGTCGGCGGTGCCGGCGTCAACGCCGTCAACCGGATGATCGAGGCCGGCGTCGAGGGCGTCGACTTCATCGCGGTCAACACCGATGTCCAGTCGCTCCAGCAGTCGAGCGCGCACATCACCCAGCACATCGGGAGCGACGTCACGCGTGGGCTCGGCTCCGGGTCGGATCCCGAGATCGGCCGCCAGGCGGCGCTCGACTCCTACGACGACGTCAAGGCGCTGCTCAGGGGCTCGGACATGGTGTTCATCGCCGCCGGCTCAGGTGGCGGCACGGGTACGGGGGCCGCTCCGGTGGTCGCGCGCTGTGCGCGCGAGCTCGGTGCGCTCACCGTGGGGATCGTCACCAAGCCGTTCACGTTCGAGGGCTCGCGCCGGGCCGACCAGGCCGAGCGCGGGATCGAGGAGTTGGCCAGCGAGGTCGACACCCTGATCACGATCCCGAACACGCGCCTGCTGTCGGTGCTCGACAAGCGCGTGTCGATGGTCGACGCGTTCCGCATGGCCGACGACGTGCTGCGCCAGGGCGTCCAGGGCATCTCGGACCTGATCACGCTGCCCGGCCTCATCAACCTCGACTTCGCCGACGTGCGCACGATCATGGCCAACGCCGGGCCGGCGCTCCTGGGCATCGGCATGGGCGTCGGTGAGCAGCGCGCGATGGAGGCGGCCACCCACGCGGTCGCGTCACCCCTGCTCGAGACCTCGGTCGAGGGCGCGCGGTCGATCCTGCTGTCGATCACCGGCGGGCGCGACCTGTCGCTGTGGGAGGTCAACGAGGCTGCCAAGGCCGTCGCCGAGGCCGCTCACCCGGACGCCAACATCATCTTCGGGGCGATGGTCGACGAGAACGTCGTGGACCAGGTCTGGGTCACGGTGGTGGCGACCGGCTACGGCGAGCGTCCGGCCCGGCGTGCCTCCTCGGGGCGCGAGGGCGGGCGGGCGTCGTGGGAGCCGGAGGGCGAGCCGCGCGTCACGCGCGGGGCTGGCCGTAGCCAGAACGGCTCCGCGCTGAGCGACATCGACATTCCCGAGTTCCTCCCGCGCAGCTAGCCCAGGGCTAGCATCGCCCCGATGGGAGGGGTGGTCGCAGCGGGGCACCCGCTGACCGCTGAGGCAGGAGCGCGCGTGCTCCGCGCCGGCGGCAACGCGGTCGACGCCGCCGTGGCGGGCGTCCTGATGTCGTTCGTCACCGAGTCGCCGCTCACCGGCCCGGGCGCGGGCGGCTTCATGCTGGTCCACACCGCCGGCGGGGAGGACCACCTGCTCGACTTCTTCGTGGCGGCGCCCGGCCGCGGGCTCGCCGAGGGCACCGAGCCGGCCGCCCTGCGGCCGATCGAGCTGCGCTTCTCGGAGGAGGCGGTGCAGACGTTCAACGTCGGCGCCTCGTCGGTCGGCGTCTACGGGACCACGGTGGGGATCGCCCAGGCGCTGCGGCGCTTCGGCACCGTCCGGCTCGGCGACCTCACCGGCTTCGCGGCCCAGGTCGCGCGCGACGGGCACGAGGTCACGCCGATGGAGGGGTCGTTCATCGAGATCCTCGGACCGATCCTCACCTCCACGCCCGAGGCCGCGGCGGCCTTCGCCCCGGACGGCCGGGTGCCGGTGCCGGGCGACACGCTGCGGCTGCCCGAGCTCGGCGACCTGATCGAGCGCCTCGGCGCCGAGGGACCCGGCTTCCTCTACGTCGGCGACGTGGCCGAGGCGGTCTGCGAGTGGGTGGGAGAGCGCGGCGGGCTGCTCACGCTCGAGGATCTGCGCTCCTACCAGGTGATCGAGCGCGAGCCCGCGCGCGCCGAGTACCGCGGCCGCACGATGCTCACGAACCCGCCGCCGTCGTCGGGCGGGATCCTGATCGCGTACTCGCTCGGCCTGCTCGAGCGCCTCGGCCGGCCCGCGGATGTGGGCACGGTGGTCGAGGTGATGGACCAGGCGAACCGCGCGCGCACCGACGAGTTCCTCCAGGGCCTGCACGCGGAGGGCTACCTGGAGCGCTTCCTGGCGAAGGACGCGCTCGAGAAGGCGGCCTCGCGGCTCGGCTCGACAACCCACATCTCGGTGCTGGACGACGACGGCGGCTGCGCGGCGGTCACGTGCTCGAACGGGTCCTCGTCCGGCGTGTTCGTCCCCGGCACCGGGATGCATCTCAACAACATGCTGGGGGAGGAGGACCTGAACCCGTTCGGCTTCCACCAGCACGCGCCCGGGCGCCGGATCCCGAGCATGATGGCCCCGACCGTCGTGCTACGCGAGGGCCACCCCCAGATCGCCCTCGGCTCGGCCGGCTCGAACCGCATCCGCTCGGCCATCCTCCAGACGATCCTGCGCGTGATCGACGACGGCATGCCCGCCCAGGAGGCGGTGACGCACCCGCGCGTGCACTGGGAGGGCCGCGTGGTGGAGGCCGAGCCCGGTGTTGACGAGGAGGCCCTGGCCGCTTTGGAGGCCGGCGGCCGCGAGGTGATCCGCTTCGCCGAGCAGAGCCTGTACTTCGGCGGCGTGCAGGCGGTGGCCCGCGACCCCGAGACCGGAGCCCTCAGCGGGGGCGGCGACCCCCGCCGCGGCGGCGCGGCGGTGGTCGTTCCGTAGGGCATTCCTGACTTATGGGTCTATACGACCCACAAGTCAGGAATGCCTAAGAAAAAGCCCCGGCGAGCCCATCGCCACAATCCATCCATGCTCCCTAAGTGCAAGCCGTTCGGAGGCGCCGCGCTGGCCGCCACGACCGCGCTGACCGCGCTGGCCTGCGGCAACCCCGGCGGCGACCTGATCGCGCTCGAGGAGCGCGGCGCGCACTTCACGCGCCTAGTCGTGACGGACGACGGGCGCGGGAGCTGCAACGGCGGTGAGCTGAAGCGCCTGGAGAGCAGCCGCCTGCTCGAAGCGCGCGAGGTCGAGCGTGAGCTCCAGGAGCTCGCGACCGAGCGCACGAACTTCCCGGACCCCACCGGCGGGCGCCAGTTCCGGGCGAAGATGCGCGACGCGACCGTGACGTGGATGGAGCGCTCCCAGCAGGATCCCGTCCTGCCGAAGGCCACGGCGCTGACGCTCGAGCTCCGGCGCGAGCTCTGCCCCGCGCCGGCGACTCCCTAGAAGCGCACCTTGCCGTTCGACTTGGCCCGCTCCTGGGCCTCCTCGGCGTTGTCGATCCGGTCGAGGGCGGTCACGAACAGGTCGCCCACGGTCTTCAGGCGCCTGTCCTCGGAGCGCTCCTCGAGCAGCGCCTGCTTCGGGGCAGCAGCCAGCTCGATGGTCGCGGCCATCCCGTACGCCGTCAGCCCCTCGAGCTCCTCGATCCCGGGACGGTTGTCGGTCACGCGCTCGACCAGGTCCGCGTACGCCTCACGAGCGCCCGCCGCGAGCTCCTCGTCGCCCTCGTCGAGGTCCTCGATCATCTCCACGTCGCCGGCCGGGTAGGGCATGTCGTCGATCTTGCGCAGGAGCCGGAACGGGCGCCCGCCCTGGGCGAGGATGTTCATGCGGCCGTCGTCCATCTGCTCGAGGACCTGCGCCACGCGCGCGGTGCAGCCGACCTCGGCCAGACCGTCGTCGCCGAGCCAGACGATCCCGAACTCGCCGCCGCTCTCGACCGACTCCCCGATCATCAGCTTGTAGCGCGTCTCGAAGATGTGCAGGGGCACGATCTCCGTCGGCAGCAGCACGATGCCGAGCGGGAACAGGGGAAAGCGCTCCTCCACATGGGCCATACGGGGAGCCTACGGGGCTTGGTTCACCTCACGACTTCGGGAACTCCATCACGAACGCGGAGACCCGGTCGTTCTGGTCGGTGATCGTGTTGGGCTGCCCGACCAGGCTGAGCGTGTGGCTGCCCGCCGGGATGTTGGGCACGACCAGGTCGTTCGTGACCGCGGCCATGTGCACGCTGGTCGGGTTGGCGAAGATCCGGAGCATCCCGACCGGGGTGCTGTCGATCACGACGCTCATCACGAGCGGCGCGTTCGCCGTCTGCGTCCAGCACGACGCGGCGCCCTTCACCAGCAGCGTGCCGCCCTTGCTCGTGACCGGCACCGACGCGATCGTCCCCGAGCCCTGCTGTGCCTGGGCGGCGGCGTTCGTGATCCCGGCGAGGTACGACGGCGCCTGCGCGTAATCCACCCACTCGACCACGCTCAGGTGCGCGTAGTCGTTCGGGTCGGTCTGGGTCTGGCCGCCGCCGAAGACCTGGAACTCGTGATTGCCCCGGCTGGTGTCCTCGACGTTGTCCGTCGGCACGACCGTCAGGCGCTGGTTGGCGTTGTTGGCGAAGACCTCCATGGGCGCGCCGTCGCCGCCGTCGTAGAGGAGCGCCGAGCGGACCGTCGTCGCAGCCTGCGTGACCCAGCCGGAGCTCGAGCCGCTGATCCACACGCCGCCGCCCTTGGTCTCGGCTCTGGCCGTGATGAGCGGCTGCGCCACGCCGGTCGGGCACGGTGCGTCCTCCGCGAGCCGGATCGCAAGCCCGTCGTTCGGCTCGATGACCGTCAGGCATACGACGTCGTTCGGGTCCGTGACGGTCGCCGGGCCGGTCTCCAGCATGATCACGTGCTGGCCGGGCGTCAGGCCGTGAACCCACGCCCACGTGTGGCCGAGCGAGAGGTGCATCGCCCCCTGGCTGGCGTAGGTCCCGAGCATCGCGCCGGTGGGCTGGCCGTCGAGCCAGAGGCTCATAGAGATCGGCCCGGGCTGCCCCGACCAGGCGGAGGCGGAGAACCCGATGAGCGCGTCGCCCCCGGTGAAATTCACCGGCTGCTTGATGACGAAGCCGCCGGTCTGGGCCGGTAGCGCGGCGTTGTTCAGCGGCTGGGAAATCGTGCTTGAGGTCATCGCGCGACGCTAACCGGGTTCATCCGCCGAGGCAAGGGCGCACGTATCCGCGGCGATGACGGCGATCGTCTGGTTCCGGCGCGACCTGCGCGTGCGCGACCACCCCGCGCTCCGGCGCGCGATCGCCGAGCACGACCGGATCGTCCCGTTCTTCTGCCTCGACCCGCGGCTGCTGCACGGCCGCCACGCCTCCGGCCCCCGCACGCAGTTCATGCTCGAGTGCCTCGCCGACCTGGACGAGTCGCTCGACGGCCGGCTCGTGGTCCGGCACGGACGGCCCGAGGAGGAGCTCGTGCGAATCGCGCGCGAGGCGGGCGCCGGGGACGTCTACTTCAGTGCCGACGTGAGTCCCTTCGCGCGGCAGCGGGGGAGCCGAGTCAATGAGGCGGGCCTGCGCCTCCACGCCTGCCCGGGCCTCACCGTGGTCGACGACGTCGGCGCCCTCCAGACCGGCACCGGCCGCCCCTACACCGTGTTCTCCCCGTTCCATCGCCGCTGGTCCGGCGAGCCGCGCCGCGCCGTGCTGCGCGCCCCCCGCAAGCTCGCCGGCCCGAGCCTCTCCGGCGCGATCCCGTCGCTGACCGAGCTGGGCCTGCGCCAGGAGGTAGAGGAGCCGATGCCCGGCGGCGAGACCGCGGCCCGCCGGCGGCTCGCCGCCTTCTCGATCGAGGACTACTCGCGGGAGGACCTCGAGAGCTCGTCGCGGCTCTCGCCGTACCTGCACTTCGGCTGCGTCTCGCCGCTCGAGGTCGAGACGCGCGAGCCGGGCCTCGGCCGCCAGCTCGCCTGGCGCGACTTCTACCACCACGTCATCCTGCGCTTCCCGCGCAACGCCGTGCAGGAGCACCAGGAGCGCTACCGCGGCTCGCTCGCCTGGGACCACGACGGCGAGCTGCTGAGCGCCTGGCAGGAGGGCCGCACCGGCTACCCGCTCGTCGACGCCGGCATGCGCCAGCTCCGCCGCGAGGGCTGGATGCACAACCGCGCGCGGCTCGTGGTCGGCTCGTTCCTGACCAAGCACCTCGGGCTCGACTGGCGCCTCGGCGAGCGCTGGTTCATGCGACTGCTGATCGACGGCGACGAGGCCAACAACAACGGCAACTGGCAGTGGATCGCCTCGGTGGGGGTCGACCCGCAGCCGGCCTACCGGCGCCTCTACAACCCGGCGCGCCACCTGGAGCGCTTCGACCCCGACGGCACCTACGTGCGCCGCTACGTGCCGGAGCTACAGCGGGTGCCGATGACCCACCTGCCCGAGCCGTGGAAGATGCCGCCGGAGCTACAGCGCCAGGCCGGCTGCACGATCGGCCGCGACTACCCGGCGCCGATCGTCGATCACCGCGAGGCGCGCGCGGCGGCGCTCGAGCGGTACCGGTCCGCCGCGGCGGCCGCCTGAGGCTCCGCCGGCGCCTGCGCCGAGACGAGCAGGTTGTAGAAGATCGCCGGCGGCAGCCGCCCCTCGAGCAGCCGTGCGTCCACCTGCTTGAGGCCCAGGTAGCCGAAGTACGCGTAGCGGATCCAGGCGAGCGGGATGCTGTCCGGCTCGGCGGTTGACTCGAGCGTCCGGTTCATCCAGCCGAACAGGCCGGCCACGAGCTCCTCGCCGCGCACCCGCACGCCCTCGAACCCGGCGCCGGTGGCCAGCTCCTCGAGCTGCCCGGGGGTGAATGCGTGGACGTCCACAACGTGCTCGAGCGCGTGGTCGTGCCCGTCGCTCTCGGGCAGGCCCCGCTCGCGGGCGCCGAGGACCCGGCGCCAGGCCGGGGCGAGCGCCATCGCGGTGCGCTTGGGCACGCCCGCGATCCGGTCGCCGTGGCGCGAGGGCTCGCCGCAGAACGCGATCCGCCCGCCGGGCCGCAGCACGCGGCGGAACTCCCGGAACGCCGCGTCGAGGTCGGGCAGGTGGTGGAGGATCGCGTGCCCGAAGACGAGGTCGAACGAGTCGTCGGGGAACGGCAGCGCGTCGGCCTCGCTGCACGCGGTCTCCACCTGCACGCCGAGCCGCCTCGCCGAGTCCTCCAGCTCGCGCAGCATCCCGGGCGAGATGTCGGTGGCCACGGCGGAGTCGATCATCCCGGCGCGCAGCAGGTTCAGCGTGAAGTAGCCGGTGCCGGCGCCGATCTCGAGCGCGCGGCCGAAGCGCCGGTCGGCGCCGAGCGCGCGGCGCATCTTGCCGACCACCTGCGCGCGCCCGTCGGGACCGTAGGAGATCCCCCACTTGGAGTCGTAGTCCGCGGCCGCCACGTCGTGGTAGCGCACGTTCACTTCCCTGATCTCCTCGTGTGAGACGGGCGGCACGGCGCGCGACTATATGCGCGACCGTCGCTATCGTCGCGCCGCCGTGTCCGAGCCTGCGAGCTACACGCAGCAGGACCAGCCGCCGGGGGTCCCGCCGCTCAGTCTGACGGGAGAGCGGACGCTTCCGGACGTCCCGGAGGAGAACTACTGGTACCGCCGCCACCTCGCGGTCTACCGCTGGGTGGCCGAGCGCTGCCGCGGCGTCGACGTGGTGGACATGGCCTGCGGCGAGGGCTACGGCACCGCGGTGCTGGCCGAGCGCGCCGCCCGGGTGACCGGCGTGGACGCGAATCCCGAGGCCTACGAGCACGCCCGCACGAAGTACACGCGCCCCGGCGTGCGCTTCGTGCGCGACCTCGTCGAGGGCTACTCCGAGCCCTGCGACGCCGTCGTCTTCCTCCAGACGATCGAGCACCTCGAGGACCCGAAGGCCGTGCTCGACCACTTCCGCTCGATCCTGCGCCCGGGCGGCGCGGCGTACGTCTCCACGCCCAACCTGCTCACGCTCGCGCCCCCCGGCGCGGAGAAGTCGGACAACCCCTGGCACGTGCGGGAGTTCCGCGCCGAGGAGTTCCGCGAGCTGTGCGAGGCGAGCTTCGAGCGCGTCGAGCTGCTCGGGCTCTTCCACGCGCGCAAGCTCCGCGCGCACGAGCTGGCGATCAGCCACGGCTGGGACGACCTGCACCCGAAGCTCGGCATCACCAAGCGCTTCTACGACTGGTTCACGCCCGCGATCTCGGAGCACGACTTCGCGCTGCGGCCGGCCCCGCTCGATGGGGCGCTCGACTTCGTCGCGGTCCTGCGATGAGCGCGCTGCGCGCGGACCCCGATCGCGGGCAGCTAGCGATCGTCCTCCACACACACATGCCGTACGTCGAGGGCTTCGGCACCTGGCCGTTCGGCGAGGAGTGGCTGTGGGAGGCGCTCACGGGCGTCTACCTGCCGCTGCTCGACGTGCTGCGCGACGCGCCGGTCACGCTCAGCCTCACGCCGGTCCTGTGCGACCAGCTCGAGGCGCTCGAGGGCGAGGCGGGCGAGCGCTACCTCAGCTTCATGCGCGAGATGCGCGCCCCGATCCACGCAGAGGACGCGCGCGGGCTCGACAGCGTGGGCGCGCACGACGCCGCCAACGAGCTGCGCCGCGCGGCCGCCGACTACCGCGAGGGCGAGCGCCGCTTCACCGAGCTGCGCGGCCGGCTCCTCCACGAGCTGCGCGAGCTCGACCGCCACTCGCCCGTGGAGCTGTGGACGAGCGCGGCCACCCACTCCGTGCTGCCGCTGCTCGCGACCGACGCCGGCCTGGGCCTCCAGGTGAGCACCGGCATCCGCTCGCACGAGCGCCGCTTCGACGAATGGAGCGGAGGCTTCTGGCTGCCCGAATGCGCGTACCGCCCCGGGCTCGAGCGCGACCTGGCCGAGCACGGCGTGCGCGCGTTCTGCGTGGACCAGACCGAGTCGCTGGGGCTCGGCTCGCTCGACCAGCTCGAGCCGGTGCGGACCGAGCCCGGCCCGGTCGCCGTGCCGATCGACTGGGAGCTGACGAAGCTCGTGTGGGACTCCGCCGGGTATCCGTCAGCCGCGCTCTACCGCGACTATCACGGCCGCACCACCCACGACCTGCGCCCGTGGGACAACGGCGGCGAGCCCTACCGCCACTGGCAGGCGCTCGTGCTCGCCCGCCGCCACGCGCGCGAGTTCGTCGCGCACGCCGCCGGGCGGCTCGACGCCTACCGCGCCGAGCGCGGGCGGCCGGGGCTGCTCTGCTGCGCGCTCGACACCGAGCTGCTCGGCCACTGGTGGTACGAGGGCCTGCGCTGGCTCGCGTTCGTGCTCGACGAGGCGCGGCTGCAGGGCGTTCCGCTCGGCACGCTGCCGGACGCCCTGGACCGCGTCGAGGCCGTCGAGCGCCCGCTAGCCGCGGCGAGCTGGGGCAAGCCGAAGGACCTCACCACGTGGGACTCCCCGCGGGTGGCGGACATCGCGTTCGCCGCGCGGCGCGCCGAGCTCGACACGGTCGCCGCCGCCGCCGCCGCCACCGCGCGCGACCGCGGCCCCGCCCTCCAGCGGGCGGTGCGCGAGCTGCTCGCGCTCCAGGCGAGCGACTGGGCCTTCCAGGTCACCCACGACCTCGCCGCCGACTACCCGCGCAAGCGTGTCGAATCCCACGCACGCGAGCTGGACGCCGCGCTCGCCGCTCTGAAAGACTCCGGCGCGCCACCCGACCCCGCTGTGCGCAACCTCGCACCGGACGTCGACCTGGCTCCGCTCTTCGCCACCTGATGCCGCTCATCCCCAAGTGACGCGCGTACTGATCCTCTCGTGGGAGTACCCACCGCTGATCGAGGGCGGGCTGGCCCGGCACGTGCGCAAGCTGGCCGAGAACCTCGTCGGGCTCGGGGTGGAGGTGCACGTGCTCACGCGCGGCCACGAGGAGTCGCCCGCCGAGGAGGAGCTGCGCGGCGTGATGGTGCACCGCGTGCGCGAGCCCGAGCGCCCGCGCGAGCTCGCCGAGTTCGTCACCTGGGTCGAGCACATGAACGCGGACATGCTCGCCGCCGGGGTCGAGCTGGGCGACCGCTACGACTTCGACGTGGTGCACGGGCACGACTGGCTCGTGGCCGTCGCGGGCGATCACCTCGCACGGCGCTTCCGCTGCCCGCTCGCCGTCACGATCCACGCCACCGAGTACGGCCGCCACCAGGGCTGGGTCGACAAGCACCCGCAGTCGCACATCCACGGCGTCGAGCGCTGGATGGCCAACCGCGCCGACCGGGTGATCACCTGCTCGGCGTACATGCGCGAGCACGTGGCCGACATCTACGGCCTCGAGGAGGACCGGATCGCGGTGATCCCCAACGGGATCGACCCCAGCGACCTCGTCACCGTCGAGGACCTCGACGCGCTGCGCGCCCGCTTCGCGGCGCCGGACGAGCGCCTGGTGCTGCTGGTCGGCCGGCTCGTGTACGAGAAGGGCTTCCAGCTCGCGCTCGAGGCGCTGCCGGGGCTGGTCGAGCGCGTCGGCAACGTGCGCTTCCTGGTGGCCGGCTCGGGCACGCACGAGGACGAGCTGCGCGAGCAGGCGACAGAGCTCGGCCTCGACGAGCACGGCACGTTCCTCGGCTGGATCGGCGACGACGTGCTCCACTCGCTCTACCGGATCGCCGACCTGACGGTGGTCCCGTCGATCTACGAGCCGTTCGGCCTGGTCGCGCTTGAGGCGATGGCCTCGGGCTGCCCCTGCCTCGTGGCCGACACCGGCGGGCTGCGCGAGGTGGTGCCGAACGACGAGGTCGGGCTGCGCTTCCGCTCGCGTGACCCGGAGTCGCTCGGGCGCATGGCCGAGCGCCTGCTCACCGACGACGAGCTGCGCGACCGGCTGATCGCCGAGGCCTCAGAGCACGTCCTCACCTTCGATTGGGCCGACGTGGCCGAGCAGGCGCTGACGGTCTACGCCGAACTGGCGCGCGATCGCTCGCCCGCCACCTAGCCGCCTTCATAGGATCGGCGAGCGATGAGAGCGCTCGCGTCGTTCGTCACCGGTCGCCGCACCAAGCGGGTGGTGCCGGCCATCTGGCTCCTGCTCCTGCTGGTCTTCACGCCGCTGGGCGCGCAGCTCACGGACGCCGTGGACGACCGCTTCGAGAGCTTCCTCCCCGACGACGCCCAGTCCACCGAGGTCGCCGAGCTCCAGCGCGAGCGCTTCCGCTCCGGCCAGACGGCCGACGGCCTCGTCGTCTATCGCCGCGAGGGCGGCCTCACGGCGGCGGACCGGCGCAAGATCCTGGCCGACGCCCAGGCCGCGCAGCGCGATCCCGACCTGCACCTGAAGCGCCCGCCGGTCGCGGCGGGGCAGCCGGGCGCGCCGGCCGACCTGTTCGCGCCGGATGGCGACGCGGCGCTCGCCAGCTACACGTTCGAGAACGACTTCGAGACGCTCGGCGACGAGGGCGAGGCGCTGCGCGAGATCACGGGGGACGGGGGCGGCGGCCTGGAGGTCTACGTCACGGGCCAGGCCGGCTTCGGGGCGGACTTCAAGGAGGTGTTCGGGGAGCTCGACACCAAGCTCCTGCTCGCGACGGTCCTGCTCGTTCTGGTGCTGCTCGGCGCCATCTACCGCTCGCCGCTGATCGCGATATCGCCGCTGATCGTCGTCGCCTTCGCCTACATGGTCGCCCAGGGGCTGATCTACCTCTACACGCAGACCGGCGCGGTGGTGAACAACAACGCCACGCAGATCCTCGTGGTGCTGATGTTCGGGGTGGGGACCGACTACTGCCTGCTGCTCGTGTCGCGCTACCGCGAGGAGCTGCGGCGGGTGGAGGACAAGCACGAGGCGATGGCGCGCGCGATGCGGCGGACCGGCCCGGTGATCGTCGCGAGCGGCATGACCGTGTCGCTGACGATGCTGACGCTGCTCGTGGCGGACACGGGCTCGATCAAGTCGCTCGGCCCCGTGGCGGCGATCGGCGTGATGTGCGTGCTGGCGGCCTCGCTCACGCTGCTCCCGGCCCTGCTCACGATGTTCGGGCGTCCCGGCTTCTGGCCGCGGCGCGCCTCGGTCGAGTTCTCGCCCGACGACGAGGTGCACGAGCGCAGCGGCGTCTGGCGGCGCGTGGGCGGCCGCGTGCTGCGCCGTCCGGGGCTGGCGCTGATCGTCACGCTCGCGATCTTCGGCCTGGGATCGCTCGGGCTATTCGCCTACGCCGAGGACTACAGCACCGAGAACGGCTTCAAGCAGAAGACCGAGAGCGTGGAGGGCTTCAAGGCGCTGTCGGAGTCCTTCCCCTCCGGCGCGACCGACCCCTCGACCGTGATGGTGGTCCGCGAGCACGGGTCCGTGAACGATCGCGAGCTGGCCGCGGTGGCGGCGCGCGTGCAGAGCGACGGCGCCGTGGCCGCCGCGGCCCCCGTGCCGGAGCGCTCGACCGACGGCCGGATCGGCCAGGTCAGCGTCGTGTTCCGCGAGGATCCCTACACGCCCGCGGCGTTCGACGCCGTCCCGCGCATCCGCGACGAGGTGGCCGACGCGGTGCCGGGCGCGCGCACGATCGTCGGCGGCGGCGCGGCGGTCCAGTACGACTTCGACGCCTCGACCGAGCGCGACCTGAAGTGGATCGTCCCGCTCGGGCTGATCGTGATCGGCCTGATCCTGGCGCTGCTGCTGAGGGCGGCGGTCGCGCCGCTCGTTCTGATCGCGAGCGTGATGGCGTCGTTCTTCGGCACGCTCGGGATCTCGCTGCTGT
Organism: Thermoleophilaceae bacterium; assembly: GCA_036382905.1. GTDB lineage: Bacteria > Actinomycetota > Thermoleophilia > Solirubrobacterales > Thermoleophilaceae > AC-37. Next base: position 24,410 of record DASVPL010000251.1, read on the forward strand.
TCTTCCGGCACGTGGTCGGCGACCCGGGGGTGGACGCCTCGCTGCCGGTCTTCGCGTTCATCTTCCTGGTGGGGCTCGGGATCGACTACACGATCTTCCTGATGGGACGGGTGCGCGAGGAGGCGCGGATCCACGGCACGCGCGAGGGGACGCTGCGCGCGCTGGCCGCGACCGGGCCGGTCATCACCAGCGCGGGGATGATCCTCGCCGGGACCTTCTCGGTGCTGATCACGATGCCGATCACGTTCATGTTCAACATCGGCTTCATGGTCGCGCTGGGGATCCTGCTCGACACGTTCGTCGTGAGGACGGTGATGGTCCCGGCGGCGGTCGAGGTGCTCGGCGACCGGATCTGGTGGCCGTCGGACCCCTCGGGCGGCGGCAAGGCGCTGAGCGAGGACAGGCCGGGCCCGCCCGAGCCGGCTACTCCCAGCGCAGCTCCCTCGGCGTCTCCCGCATCCTGATCAGCCGGGCGGGGACGCCGCCCACTATCGCGTTGGCGGGCACGTCCCTCGTGACGACGGAGTTCGTCCCGATGATCGCGTTGTCACCGACCGTGACCCCGCGCAGGATGCACGCCCCGTACCCGATCCAGACGTTGTTGCCGACCCGCACGTCGCGCTTGTAGATCCCCTGGAGGCGGATCGGGCGCTCGACCTCCACCACGCCGTGGTCGAAGTCGATCAGCATCACGCGGTCGGCGATCACGCACTCGCGGCCGATCGACACGTGCTGGTAGGCCGAGATCGTGCACTCCTGGCCGAGCACGGTTTTGGCCCCGATCGAGACGACCCCCTCGTGGCAGCGGATCTTCGTGCCGTGCCCGAGCCACGACCAGCGGCCGAGCTCGATGCGTCCCCTGCGGCCGATCTGGAGCACCACGCCCGGGCCGATGAACGCGAGCCCGTCGCTGTGCAGGCGCCTGTTCGTGAGCCGCCGCCGGAGCAGCCGGACGGCCAGGCGCGCGTACTTCGCGTTCAGCATCCGGTGACGGCGCATGAAGCGCATCAGCGTCAGCGGGCCGCCGTGCAGCGGGGGAGGGGGGCGGCGGAGCACCGCGCGATCGTAGGATCTCCGGCTCGATGACCCCACTTGGCACCACCGCCGCCGAGCTGACCGGACGCCTGCTCGCCGGCGACAAGCGCGCGCTAGCCCGCGCGATCTCGCTGGTGGAGAACGACGACCCCGAGGGCTGGGCGCTCGTTCGCGAGGTCTACCCGAAGACCGGCCGCGCGACGATGGTCGGCTTCACCGGGCCGCCCGGCGTCGGCAAGTCCACCCTGATCGGCGCGATCGTGAAGAACGCGCGCGAGCGCGAGCGCCAGGTGGCGGTCCTGTCGATCGACCCGTCCTCGCCGTTCACCCACGGCGCGCTGCTCGGCGACCGGATCCGGCTGGCCGACCACTTCCTCGACCCCGGCGTGTTCATCCGCTCGATGGCGAGCCGCGGGTCGCTGGGCGGCCTATCGGAGGCGACGCTCCAGGCGGCGCTCCTGATGGACGCCTCGGGCAAGGACGACGTGCTGCTGGAGACGGTCGGTGTGGGTCAGGCCGAGGTGGACATCATCGACCACGCCGACACGGTGGTGCTCGTGCTGATGCCGGGCTCCGGCGACTCGATCCAGGCCCTGAAGGCGGGGGTGATGGAGATCCCCGACGTGATCGTGGTCAACAAGTCCGACCACCCGCTCACCGACACGATGATCCGCGAGATCCGCGGTGTGCTCTCGCTCGGCCCGAGCGGATCGTGGAAGGTGCCGATCCTGCGGACCGAGGCTGCGAAGGGCGAGGGCGTGAGCGAGCTGGTCGAGAAGATCCAGGAGCATCGTGAGCACATCGAGGCCGAGGGGACGCTCCAGGAGCGCCGCCGCCGGAACCTGATGAACGAAGTGCTCGAGCTCGCGACGGTCCGCATGCGCCGCAAGCTCGACGCGACCGCCCGCGAGAACGACGAGGTGCACGCGCTGCTCGAGCGCGTGGTGAGCCGCGAGCTCGATCCCGCCTCGGCGGCGGCGCAGCTGCTCGAGCGGCTGACCTAGCGGCGCCCGGCTCGGCGAGCGCCGGCCCCTACGGGCCGCCCCCGGCGAGCGCCCTCCAGCGCGAGCCGCTCAGGGCCAGCGCGAGCGCCGCGAGCGCGCCGGCGCCGAGCACCGCGGCCACGACGAACGGGGCGACCGATCCCTCCCCGAACAGCGGCAGCAGCTCCGTGAGCGGGCCGAAGGGCGCGTCGGGCCGGTCGTCGATCCAGGTGCCGCCGCCCCAGCGCAGGTCCGCGTAGAGCCAGCCCGAGCCGACCAGGGTGACGGCTATCAGGCTCGCGCCGACCCGCGGCAGGCGCCGCAGCCCGAGCGCCACGAGCGGCACGCCCAGCGGCAGCGCCGCGATCAGGTGCCGGCCCGGGAACTCGAAGCCGAACATGGTGGGCGCGAGGAAGGCGGCGGTGAGGAACTGCGCTCCCACGGCAAGCGCGCAGATCGTGACGGCGCGCTCCCCGCGGCGCAGGGCCGGGATGGCGCGGGCCAGCCGGCCCTGGCGCTCGCGCAGCAAAAGCCACGCGCCGGCGAGCGCGAGCGCGAGCACGGGCGCCCAGCGCAGCAGGCCCGCCTCGCGGTCGATCAGCAGGGCGGCGAGGCGGTAGGCGCGGTCGAGGTAGCCGCCGGGGAACGAGGCGTTCGTGCCGGTGGCCTCGTCGCCCAGGCCGGCGGACTGCGGGGTCGGCCCCCCGTAGAGGTTGTCGTTCACCGACAGGTAGATCGCGATGCTCACCGCCACCACCTCGAGCCCCACGAGCGTGACCCACGGGCGCTGCGCGTTGCGCAGCGTGCGGAACGCGATCGCGCCCACCACGAGCCCGGCGGGCACGAAGCTCATCCCCAGCCACGGGAGCGTGGCCAGGAGCAGGAAGCAGGCGAACGACGAGCGGCGGCTCGGGTGCTCGTCGAGGCGCAGGGCGAGCAGCGTGGCACCGGCCAGCGCGACCCCGGCCGCGAGCGGCGGCTGGACCGCCGTGGAGTAGGCGAGCATCGGCGGCGACGCCGCCACGGCCAGCGTCGCGCCGAGCGCCCACGGGTCCGGCACCGCCCGCAGGGCGAGCAGGTAGGCCAGCACCACCGCGAGCGCGGCGATCGCCGCGAGGAAGAGCTCGACGGCGGTCTCCTCGCCGGCCGCCCAGGCGGGTGCGATCAGGAGCGGGAAGCCGACCCCGTGCGGCTCGTTCAGGTTGCCCGCCGTGAGCACCCCGCGCGGGCGCATCTCGTACGGGTAGTACTCGCTGTAGGCCCGCGAGCGGTACTCGTCGAGCAGGTCGGGCGTGCGGTCGTCGACGATCGACTGGGCGGTGAGCAGGTGGTGGGGCTCGTCGCCGCCGTACTCGGAGGCGCCGAACGCGTGGATCCCGATCGTGCTCGCGTAGAGCCCGAAGGCGACGATCCAGAGGAGGAGCGCGCGCCTCCTCATGGGCGCCGCGCCGCGCCCGCCCGCGGCTTCGGCCCGCGGCGCACCGGCTCCGCCCGCGCCGCTAGGCGCCGAGCGCCCGCGCGATCACCATCTGCTGCACCTCGTCGGTGCCCTCGCCGATGGTCAGGATCTTCGCGTCGCGGTAGTGCCGGCAGACCGGGTACTCCTCGATGTAGCCGTAGCCGCCGTGGATCTGCACGGCCTCCTCGGTCGCGCGCACGGCCAGGCGGCCCGTCTTGAGCTTCGCCTTCGCCGCCACAAGGGTGAACGACCGGCCCTGGTCCTTGAGCCAGGCGGCCTCGTAGGTGATCAGCCGCGCGGCCTCGATCTCGGTGGCGAGATCGGCGAGCTTGCCCTGGATCGCCTGGAACTTCGAGATCGGCTGGCCGAACGCGCGCCGCTCCTTCGAGTAGGCGAGCGCCTCGTCGAGCGCCCCCTGCGCGAGGCCCACGCCCATCGCGGCCACGCCGATGCGGCCGCCGTCGAGAGTCTGGAGGAACTGCTTGAAGCCCTGGCCGCGCGGGCCGAGCAGGTTCTCCTCGGGCACCCGCGCGCCGTCGAAGCTGAGCGGCCGCGTGTCGGACGCGTTCCAGCCCATCTTGCGGTACGGGGTGCCCTGCTCGTATCCCGGCGTCCCCTTGGGCACGAGGATGTTCGAGATCTCGTTCTCGCCGGTCTTCGCTGTGATGGCCACGTGGCCGGAGATGTCGGTGCCCGCGTTGGTGATGAACTGCTTGGCACCGTCGATCACCCACTCGCCGTCCTCGAGCGCGGCGCGGGTCTTCACGTTGCCGGCGTCCGACCCGGCCTCCGGCTCGGTCAGGCCGAACGCGCCGAGCTTGCGGCCGGCGCAGAGGTCAGGGAGCAGTTCCCGCTTCTGCTCCTCGCTGCCGAAGGCGTAGACCGGCCAGGTTCCGAGCGAGGTGTGCGCGGCCATCGTGATGGCCACGCTCGAGTCCACCCGCGTGAGCTCCTCGACGGCGATCGCGTACGAGAGGTTGTCGGTCCCGCCGCCGCCGTACTCCTGGGGGAACGGCATCCCCATGAGGCCGAGCTCGCCGAGTTGGGCCACGATCTCGTAGGGGAACCGCTTCTCGCGGTCGAGCTCCTCGGCCACGGGACGCACCTCGTTCTGGGCGAAGTCCCGGACCAGCTCGCGGATGTTGCGCTGCTCGTCGGTGAGGTCGAAGTTCACGGGAGCGGCGCAGAATAGTCACGTGCCCGGCACATCTGTCACCCACGTGTAACGCGGCGCCGCTTACGGTCGGCCCCATGCGGTCCGAGCGTGGACAGGCGAGCGTGGAGTGGGTGGGCGCGGTGCTGCTCGTGGCGCTGGTGCTCGGCGGCGCCACGGCCGCGGCGGGCGACGTGGACGGCCGCTCCTACGGCGGCTGGCTCGCGCACTCGATCGTGTGCGCGGTGAGCCGCGGCTGCGCCGAGCAGGCGGGGGAGCTGGCCGCGGCGTACGGGGACAGTGACGCCGAGCTGGTGCGCCGCTACGCGCCCAACCTCGTCTACGAGCCGGGCACCTACACGCTGCCGGTCGACTTCCGCCAGTGCCGCTCGCACCGCTGCGCCGATGCGCCCGACGACCCCGACCTCGACGCCCACCTCACCACACGCGGTGGATATCCCGCCACCGCGTTCACGCACATCGTGCACCGCGACGGCGAGACGTTCATCCAGTACTGGCTCTACTACCCCGACTCGAACAGCACGTTCGCGGGCTCGTCGCGAGCCTGGAACGCGGTGCGCCGGGTCGAGCCGTGGATGGGGGACTACCCGGGCTACCACCGCGACGACTGGGAGGGGGTCCAGGTGCGGATCGGCCCCGACGGCCGCGCGCGAACCCGAGCCAGCGCCCACCACGGCTACCAGTGGTGCAAGCAGCAGCGCTGCAAGAACAGCTGGGGCCCCTGGACCGGCTGGTCGCGCGTATCGCGCGGCAGCCACGCCGGCCATGTCCCGACGCGCTCGGATCCGCTGAGCACGCGCATCCGCCCGGCCCACCCCGGCGCCGACACCCACGAGCGCACCACGACGAGCGGCGGACTGCGCCTGATCCCGATCGAGACGCTGGACACCGGCGCCTACAAGCCGCTCGACCCCGGCATCACGCCGCCGTGGCGGAAGAGGGTCTACACCGACCCGCTGAGCGACTCGACGTCGTGAGCGCCGCTAGCGCGGCTGGCCCGTCGGCCGTACCAGGATCTCGTTCACCGAGACGTGCTCCGGCTGCGAGATGGCGTACGCGATCGCGTTGGCGATGTCGCCGGGCTCGAGGACCTTCCCGATCTGCTCGCGCATCTTGCCGATCGTCTCGACCACCACAGGGATGTCGTTGTGGCCCTGGAGCTCGGTGTCCACGAACCCCGGCTCGACGATCGTCACCCGGATCTTCGCCCAGCCGGTCTCCTGGCGCAGCGCCTCGGAGAAGGCGCCAACGCCCCACTTCGTCAGGTTGTAGACCCCGCTGCCGGCGGACGCAACGCGGCCCGCCACCGACGAGACGTTCACGATGTCCCCACCGCCGCCCTCGCGGAGGATCGGCAGCGCCGCGTGCGTGCAGTACAGGAGCCCCAGCAGGTTCACGTCCACCATCCGGCGCCAGTGCTCGGTGTCGGCCCCGTCGATCGGGCCGAGCAGCATCACGCCCGCGTTGTTCACGAGCCCGTCGAGCCCTCCGAGCTTCTCCGCGGCGCCCTCCACGAACGACCGCGCGCTCGCCTCGTCGCCCACGTCCACCGGAACGGCGTGCGCGGTCCCGCCCGCACCCGAGATCCGCTCGACCAGCTCCCCGAGCCGCTCCTCGCGCCGGGCGCCCACGGCCACCGCCGCCCCCTGCGCAGCCAGCAGCTCCGCCGTCGCGGCTCCGATGCCCGACGACGCGCCGGTGATCGCGACCTTCCGGCCGTCGAGCGCGCCGGCCATCAGCTCCGCCCCGCCTGCTCGGCCAGCTCGACCAGCATCCGCACGCCGAACCCGGAGGCGCCCTTCCCGACGTACGAGCGCCCGAGCCCCCAGGCCGTGCCGGCGATGTCCACGTGCACCCACGGCGTCTCGCCCACGAACTGGCGCAGGAACTCGGCGGCGTAGATCGACATCGCCTTGCGCTCCTCGGCCGCGTTCGTGAGGTCGCCGTACTTACCCTTGGTCAGCTCGAGGTACTCCGGGTGCAGCGGCAGCCGCCAGCCGAGCTCGCCGGTGGCGTTGCACGCGGCCTCGACCTCGCCGCACCAGTCGTCGTCGTTCGAGAAGAGCCCCGCGTAGGTGCTCCCGAGCGCGACGATGATCGCGCCGGTGAGCGTCGCGAGGTTGATCACGCGCTCGGCGCCCTGGTCGACCGCGTAGGCCAGCGCGTCGGCCAGCAGCAGCCGCCCCTCGGCGTCGGTGTTGTTCACCTCGATCGTCTTGCCGTTCATCGCGGTGACGATGTCGCCCGGCTTGACCGACCGCCCGCTCGGCATGTTCTCGGTCGAGGGGACGACGGCGAGGATCCGCGCGGGCACGCCCAGCTCGGCTATCGCGCCCATCGCCTCGATCACGGCGGCGCCGCCGGACATGTCGAACTTCATCTCGTGCATGCGCCCGGCCGGCTTGATCGAGATGCCGCCGGTGTCGAAGGTCACGGCCTTGCCCACGTAACCGAGCAGCGGCCCCGAGCCGCCGCCCTCGTAGCGCATGACGATCATGCGCGGCTCCTCGTAGGTGCCCTGGGCCACGGACGCGAACGCGCCCATCCCGGCCTCGACGATCTGCGCGCGGTCCCAGACCTCGATCGTCAGCGAGTCGTGCGCCGCGGCGATCTCGGACGCCCGCTCGGCCAGCCAGGTCGGCGTGGCCACGTTGGCGGGGTAGTTCTGGAGGTCGCGCGCGGCGTTCTGCGCCACGCCGCGAACGCGGCCGGACTCGATCGCCTGCGGATCGACCCCCTCGGCCGACGCGATCTCGAGCGAGCCGATGGCCGCGTCGTCACCGTCCTCCTTCGTCGACTTGAACTGGTCGAAGCGATACAGGGCGAGCAGCGTGCCCTCAACGAGCGCGCCGGCCACCTCGCCCCCGGTGGGCGCGGCCCACGACAGCGAGCGCGCCCCCAGCTCCCGCGCGCGCCCGGCGGCCACGGCCGCGGCCACCCGCGCGCGCTCGTGCTCGAGCTCCTCGCGCTTGCCGAGACCCACCAGCACCACGCGCCGGCCCTCCTCGTGCGTGACCGCGAGCTTGCGCAGCCCCGCCTTGGCCTCGCCCGAGTCGACCAGCGCCTGAAGGGCCGGATCGTCGAGCGTCTCGCCCTCGAAGACCGGCACCACACGGGTGTCGGCATCGGTTTCGCGGGGGTCTCCCGCACGTCCTGTAACTGTGATGTTGGCCACGGCCGGGGCAGTCTACGCACCGCTACCCTTCGCCACCCACCGACCCAGGAGATCGAGCAGACCGATGCCCAAGACAGTGATCCTCGGGACCGCCCGCACACCGTTCGGAAAGCTCGGCGGAGCCCTGTCCTCGCTCGACGCGACCGACCTCGGCGGTCACGCCATCGCCGCGGCCCTCGAGCGCGCCGAGGTGGCCCCGGAGCAGGTCGAGCACGTGTCCTTCGGGCAGGTCCTCCAGGCCGGCCAGGGGCAGATCCCCTCGCGCCAGGCGCAGATCAAGGGCGGCATCCCCAAGGAGGTCTCGTCGGAGACCGTCAACAAGGTCTGCGCGTCGAGCATCCGCAGCGTCACGATCGTCGACAGCGCCGTGCGCGCCGGTGACCTCGACGTCGCCGTCGCCGGCGGCATGGAGTCGATGTCGCAGGCCCCGTACCTCCTCAAGCAGGCCCGCTTCGGCTACCGCATGGGCGACGCCAAGGCGCTCGACGCGATGATCAACGACGGGCTCACGAATCCCTTCACGAAGAAGCACATGGCCCAGGAGGCCAGCGAGGTCGGCGACGAGCTCGAGATGACGCGCCCGGACCTCGACAAGTTCGCGCTGCGCAGCCACGAGCTCGCGATCCAGGCCACCGACGAGGGCCGCATCCCCGAGGAGATCGCGCCGGTCACGGTCAAGGCGAAGAAGAAGGAGACCGTGGTGGAGGTCGACGAGGCGCCGCGCCGCGACACCTCGCTCGAGACCCTCGCCAAGCTGCCGCCGATCTTCGTCGAGGACGGCACCCACACCGCCGGCAACGCCCCGGGCGTCAACGACGGCGCGGGCGCGCTCGTGCTCGCCTCCGAGGAGTGGGCCAAGCAGAACGGCCGCCAGCCGCTGGCCACGATCGTCACCCATGCTCAGGTCGCCGACGACTTCCCGTACCTCGCCCGCACGCCGGCGAACGCCACCAAGAAGGCGCTCGAGCAGGCCGGCCTGACGGTCGACGACATCGACCTGTTCGAGATCAACGAGGCGTTCGCCTCGGTCGCCATCAACAGCATGCGGATGCTCGAGGTGGACGAGAGCAAGGTCAACGTGAACGGCGGCGCGATCGCGCTCGGCCACCCGATCGGCGCCAGCGGCGCGCGCATCCTCGGAGCGCTCGTGCACGAGCTGCGCCGGCGCGGCGGCGGCCGCGGGGTCGCGGCCATCTGCTCGGGTGGAGGCCAGGGCGACGCCGTGATCATCGAGGTAAACGGGGGCTAACGCGCCACCCCTCCTCCGGGTGGGGGAGCCCCGACCGGAGGGTTTTGCTCAACCCCCGTTTAGCGCTGTCGCGGCAGAGGTACAGCCGTCCCCCAGGCCAAACGAATCAGAGGGGCGGAAGCATGAGGGGAAGGCATTGCGCGGTCGTCTGCGCGCTGGTAGCGGCAGCCGTTTCGAGCACGGCGGGACCGGCGTCGGCACAGATATTTCCGGGGGACTGCTTCGTCAGCGACGGCGGACGCATCCTGACCGCAACGGGCAGCCCGGCCACGTTCGGCGGCAGCGCGTCGAGCACGAGCGGCGCGCAACTCGGCCACCAGGTCTACATCGACGACGGCCCTCTGACGGGCTTCAGGTTCCGTTCGATCGCGATGACCGCGATGCTCTGCAATCTCGACGCCCATCGCGCCGAGATGTACGGCAGCGGCGAGGTGACCACCCAGCTCGGCCTGAGCCAGCCCGTGGAGTACCGGATCGCCGTGCTCGGCGTGCGCAGCACGTCGCAGGTGCCCGACACCTACCGGATCACGCTGTCGAACGGCTACGACTCCGGCGAGCAGCCGGTGATCGACGGCAACATCGCCGTCAGAGGTACGTAACTCGACCTGCATAGCCTTGGCGCCATGCAACGTGGCGCCGCCTTCTTCGACCTCGACAAGACCCTCATCGAGGGATCGAGCGCCGTGCACTTCGCGCGCTCCTCATACCGCGCGGGGGTGATGACCCGTGGGCAGCTCGCGCGCGACCTCTGGGCGAACGTCAAGTTCCGCCTCGAGGGGAGCACCGACGACATGGCCGACATGCTCCGCTCGCGCGTGCTGGACGCGATCGCGGGCCGGCGCGTGGTGGACCTCGCGCGGCTCGCGCCGGGCGCCCTCGCGGGCATCCTGCCGCGCGTCTACCCGGAGATGCTGAAGGAGGCGTGGGCCCATCAGGACGCCGGGCGGCCGGTGTACATCGTGACGGCCGCCTCCCAGGAGATGGCCGAGATGATGGCCCACGTGCTGATCTTCGACGGCGGCGTGGGCATGCGCTCGGAGATCGCCGACGGCGTCTACACCGGGCGCCCCGACGGCCCGTTCACCTACCGCGAGGGCAAGGCCGTGGCGATACGGGAGATGGCCGAGCGCGAGGGGATCGACCTCGCGGAGTCGTTCGCGTACTCGGACTCGGAGTCCGACCTTCCGATGCTGCGCCTCGTCGGCAACCCGGTGGCCGTCAACCCGGACGCGCACCTCAGCCGCGTCGCGCGCGAGGAGGGCTGGCGGATCATCACGTTCGATCGGCTGCACCGCCGCGTGCGGATCGCGACCACGGCCGCCGCGCTCGCGGGAGTGGGCCTCGCCGGGGGCTGGGTGGCGGGCCGAGCCCGTACACTCTCGGCCGGGTGGGGAAGGCGTCGTACACGCTTGCCGTTGCGCTGATCGCGAGATCGAGCGCTCCGCGCGCGCTGGCCGCGCTGGCGGCCGTGATCGCATTCGCAGCCGCGCCCGCCGGTGCGCAGACACCCGCCCCGCACCCGCTCACGGGCAAGGGGCAGAACTTCGAGATCGTGGCCAACGTGCCCATGGACGGCGGCAGTGGCGAGGTCGCGGCCTCTGACCTCGAGCTGCACGGCGACTACGCGTTCGTCGGCTCCTACGGCGAGGGCATGGTCGTGGTGGACATCTCGAACCCGTTCGCGCCGAAGCGCGTCGGCAAGTTCGACTGCCCGGGCGGCCAGAACGACATCCAGCTCTCGCCCGACGGCAAGACCGTGGCGATGGCGATCGACACGACCGCCAACGAGTGCCACCCGAACGACGAGGGCACCTCGATCATCGACGTCTCCGACCCGGCGCAGCCGAAGGAGATCGCCTGGATCGACAAGAAGGAGCTGCCGCGCGGGTCGCACAACAACACGCTCGACTGGCCCTACCTCTACGTGGACCAGTACTCGACGGCGTACTCGCAGCTCGAGATCTTCGACCTCTCGACGCCGTCGGTGCCGCGCAAGGTCGGCGAGCTGAGCTACGGCGGCGAGGACTCGGTGCACGACCTCTCGGTCGACCACCGCCCGGACGGCAGGTCGTTCGCGTACGCGGCCTCGATCGGCTTCACCGATGTGATCGACGTGACCGACCCGCGCAGCCCGATCCTGCGCGAGCGCGTGCAGGACCCGCAGGTGACGATCTCGCACCAGGCCGAGGCGAACTTCGACCGCACGCTGCTGCTCGTCACCGACGAGTTCAACGGCGGCGCCTCCTACAGCGGGGCCTGCGGCGGATCGCCGATCACGCGCGTGCCGTTCCCGACCGGCGCCCCGGCCGTGGGCGACCCGCAGAACATCGGCGCGCTGCACATCTACCGGCTCGACCCGAGCGGCAACATCGCCGGCTCCGGGGGGCTCGACAAGGCCGGCACCTTCAACATCCCCTACCAGGCGAACGACGAGCCCTCGGCCGGCTGCACGATCCACGTGTTCTGGCAGGCGCCGGACGAGAACCGCATGGTCACGGCCTGGTACGGGCGCGGCACGCGGGCGATCGACTACTCGAACCCGGCCGCTCCGAAGGAGCTCGGCTACTTCATCCCCACCGGCTCCGACACCTGGGCCGCCAAACCGCACCGCGGCTTCATCTACACAGGCGACATCCTCCGCGGCATGGACGTGTTGCGCTACAAGGGCGAGGGCGGCGCCCGCTGGCCAGCCACGTCGGGCCCGGCCGAGCTCCAGCGCGCGCGCCAGCAGGGCGCCTCTCCGCCGGTGCCGACCGGCGCGCCGGCCCCCGCGCAGCCCGCGCCCCAGCAGGGCGAGCAGCCCCAGCCAACGCAGGGGCCGCGGCTGCGCGTCGGCCGCCGCGTCTTCACCAAGCACGTGCGCGTGCCGGACGTGCCCCGCAAGCGCAAGGCCGAGCTGGTGCTCTCGTTCTACAAGAACAAGGGGCTCGTCACGCGGTTGCGGCTGCGCACGCGCGACCGGCGGATCGCGAAGCTGCGGACCCAGGCCGCCGGCCTCGCGGGCCACTACCGCTACACGATCAGGCTGGGCGACCGGGGCAGGTTCCTGGCCCGCGGGATCGTGCGCGTGCGCCGCTCGGACACCACGCGAGTCGAACTGCCAGCGGGGCAGGCGCTGATCTGCCGCGTGTCGGCGAAGTAGCCTTTCCCCATGGCCACCGCCCCAAGGGCGATGACGGACGCCGAGCGCTGGTACCGCGAGCGCTACTCGGCCAGTCCTGAGCGCGACGCGCTGTTCACCACGCTCTCGGGCGAGGAGGTCGAGCCGCTCTACACCGCCGACCACCTCGGCGACCCCGACGGCATCGGCCTCCCCGGCGAGTTCCCCTACACGCGCGGCGTCTACCCGTCGATGTACCGCGGCCGCCTTTGGACGATGCGCCAGTTCGCCGGCTTCGGCACCGCCGAGGAGACCAACGAGCGCTTCCGCTACCTGCTCGACCGCGGCCAGACCGGGCTCTCGACGGCGTTCGACATGCCGAGCCTCATGGGCCACGACTCCGACCACGCGCGCTCCGAGGGCGAGGTCGGCCGCGAGGGCGTCGCGATCGACACGCTCGACGACATGGAAACGCTGTTCTCCGGGATCCCGATGGCCGAGGTCTCCACCTCGATGACGATCAACGCCCCGGCCGCGGTGATGCTCGCGTTCTACGTGGTCGCCGCGGAGAAGCAGGGCACCCCGCCCGAGAAGCTCGCGGGCACGATCCAGACCGACATCCTCAAGGAGTACATCGCCCAGAAGGAGTGGTGCTTCCCGATCGAGCCGGCCATGCGGCTCGTGGGCGACATGATCGAGTTCTGCTCGCGGCGGATGCCGCGCTGGCACCCGGTCTCGATCTCCGGCTACCACATCCGCGAGGCCGGATCGACGGCTCAGCAGGAGCTCGCGTTCACGCTGAAGGACGGCTTCACCTACGTCGAGCAGGCGATCGAGCGCGGCCTCCATCCCGACGAGTTCGCGCCGCGGCTGTCGTTCTTCTTCAACGCCCACATCGACTTCTTCGAGGAGATCGCCAAGTACCGCGCCGCGCGCCGGATCTGGGCGCGCGAGCTGCGCGACACCTACGGCGCGCAGGACCCGAAGTCGCTCCTGATGCGCTTCCACTCGCAGACGGCCGGCGTGTCGCTCACCGCGCAGCAGCCGCTGGTGAACATCGTCCGCACCGCAACCGAGGCGCTCTCGGCCGTGCTCGGCGGCACCCAGTCGCTCCACACGAACTCCTACGACGAGGCCCTGGCGCTCCCGACCGAGGACGCCGTGAGCATCGCGCTGCGCACGCAGCAGGTGATCGCCCACGAGACCGGCGTGACCAACACGATCGACCCGCTCGGCGGCTCCTACTTCGTCGAGGCTATGACCGACCGGATGGAGCGGGCGGCCTACGACTACTTCGCGAAGATCGACGAGCTGGGCGGGATGGTCGAGGCCATCAAGCAGAGCTACCCGCAGCGCGAGATCGCCGACGCGTCCTTCCGCTACCAGCAGGAGGTCGAGGACGGGCAACGCATCGTGGTCGGGGTGAACCGCTACCAGGATCCCAACGAGGATCCGCTGGCCATCCTGAAGATCGACCCGGGCCTCGAGCGCAAGCAGATCGACCGCCTGGCGGGCGTTCGCGCGCGCCGGCGCGGGGAGGAGGTCGAGACGTCGCTGGCCCGGCTGCGCGAGGCCGCGGCGACCGACGGCAACCTCATGGAGCCGCTGATCGAGTGCGCCCGTGCGCACGCAAGCGAGGGCGAGATAGTCGAGTCGCTCCAGGCGGTGTTCGGCAGCTACACCGAGACCCCCGTCTTCTAGTGCGGCGGCCCGTGGAGATCGACCTCCCTGAGGGCGCCGTCCCGGACCCCGCGACCGTCACCCCCGCGGGCGAGCGGCTGGAGCGCCTGATCGACGGCGTAATCACGCGCCGGGTGGTGGTCCAGAGCGACGAGCGCGGCACCGTCAGGGAGATCTTCAACCCGGCGTGGGGCTTCACGGACGAGCCGATCGTCTACGTCTACCAGGTGACGATCTACCCGGGGCAGAAGAAGGGCTGGGTGGTCCACCGCGAGCAGGACGACCGGCTCTTCTTCGATCAGGGCGCCGCGAAGCTCGTCCTCTACGACGCGCGAGCGGACTCACCGACGAAGGGCATGATCAACGAGCTGTTCGCCGGCACGAACAACCGGCTGCTCATCCGGATCCCGGCGGGGGTCGTGCACGCCGTCGTCGACGTCGGCACGGACGAGGTGAGATTCGTGAACCTCCCGACGCGCCCGTACAACCACGAGCGGCCCGACAAGATGCGGCTGCCCGACGACGCCGTGCCGTACCAGCTCTGAGGCTCGACCACGTCGCAGGCCTGGTGCTCGGGATGCTCGCGGACGAGTACGTCCGCCCGCGGCCCCGCGCTTCGGACGGGCCGCTCGTCACCGTGGTCATCCCGACCTACAACCGCAGCGAGGTGCTGCGGCACGCGCTGCGGAGCGTGCTCGACCAGAGCTACCGCCGGCTCGAGGTGATCGTCGCCGGTGACGCCTGCACCGACGACTCCGAGGAGGTCGTCGCCTCGTTCGCCGACCCGCGGGTGACATGGGTCAACCTCGAGGTGAACACCGGGAGCCAGGGCGGCCCGAACAGGGCGGCGCTCGAGATCGCGAACGGCGAGCTGGTGGCGTACCTGGGGCACGACGACCTCTGGCGCCGCGATCACGTCGCGCTCCTGGTGGCGGACATCCAGAGGAGCGGCGCCGATGTCACCTACGGCGCGTGCGACTCCGTGTTCTCGCAGGGTCGCATCGCCGGCCGGCGCTTCACCTGCCCGCCCCTCGGCGAGCCGGCGCTGCCGTCGAGCGTGATGCACCGCCGGTCGATGTGCGAGCGCGGCGCCGAGTGGCGCGACTGGCGCGAGACGGTCAACGCACCCGACTACGCGTTCTTCGAGAGCCTCGTCGCCGCGGGCGCGAAGCTGTCGCGCGTGCCGGCCCTGACGGCGGTGAAGTTCCCGGCCTCCGCGCGCCGCAACGTCTACCGCGAGCACCGCAGCCGCGAGCAGGAGCGCTTCGCGAGGAGGATGAACGGTCGCGCGTTCGTCGCCTGGGAGATCCTCACGGGCCTCCTCCTGCTCCCGCTGCGCCGCCGCACGCGCCTCCCGATCGACCAGCGGGCGTACACCGAGCCCGGCGAGCTCGTCACCGCGCTGCGACGCGTCCGCGGGCTCGAGTGACCCCCGGGCGCTAGGGGATCGCGAGGGTGCCCACCCGGCGCGAATGGCGCGTGCCGAGGTGGAGCGTCCAGAACCCGAGCGGGAGCACGATCGCGGCGCCCGCGGCGAGGCGCGCGAGGGCCGCAGCGTCGATCTCGCCGCGCAGCAGCGCGTGGCGGACGATGTCGACGGAGTCGTCGAACGGCAGCACGGTCGCGAGCGCGTGCAGGGGCTGCGGCAGCTCGTCGATCGGGAAGTAGGCGCCGGCCAGCAGCGGTACGGCGATCGTCGCCAGCGCGCTCAGCGACAGGCCGAGCCGGAGGACCAGGTAGAGGCCGGTGAGGCCGGCGGCGAGGCCGAGCGAGACGACGGCCGCGCCGGCGAGGCCGATCAGGACGCCGGCCACGGCGACCGCGCCGAGATGCAGGTCAGGCTCGACCAGGCCCGCGGCCAGCAGGACGAGGAACAGGCCGAGCACGCAGCCACGCAGCAGCTCGAACGCCGCCTCGCCGGCCATGACCACCGCGGAGGAGAGGCGCGAGCTGAGCAGCTGGGCGAGGGAGCCGAGCGCCACCTCGCCCTCGAAGCGGTGGACGATCCGCGGCAGCGCGGCGTTGACCCGCAGGACGGCGAGCCCGGCGACCACGAACGGGAACAGGTCGCCCCGCCCGGGCCCTCGACCGGCGAATCTCGCCAGGTAGTAGAAGACGGCGACCCCCGCCGCGACGGCGAGCAGGTCGATGACGTACGGCAGC
Organism: Thermoleophilaceae bacterium; assembly: GCA_036382905.1. GTDB lineage: Bacteria > Actinomycetota > Thermoleophilia > Solirubrobacterales > Thermoleophilaceae > AC-37. The sequence continues at coordinate 40,428 of DASVPL010000251.1, forward strand.
CTGTGCGTGGCCTCCACGCGCGCGTCGCGGCGCGCGAACGCGGCGATCGACGTCAACGGGTGGGGGCTCATGCGGCCATCAGCGCGGTCACGTCCTCGAGGCCCGGATCGTGCCGGAGCTCGCGCGCCACCCGCCCGGCCCGCAGCGCGACCACCCGGTCGCCGAGCTGGACGGCCTCCTCGGCGTCGTGGGTCGCGAGCAGCACGGCGGGCGGGCGATCGTCGGTTCTCAGCGAGTCCCGGAACTCGCGCACCGAGCGCGCGTCCAGCGCGGCCGTGGGCTCGTCGAGCAGCAGGACCGGCGGGCGCGCGAGCCGGGCCCGCGCGAGCGCGAGCCGGGCCCGCATCCCCGTCGAGTAGCCGCCCACCCGCCGGTCGGCGGCCTCGGCGAGCCCGACCGCGCCCAGCGCGGCGTCCACCGCGCCGGAGGCCGCATCGCCGAGCGCCTCCAGGCTCGCGAAGAACTCGAGGTTCGCGCGGCCGCTCAGCCGGGGGTACCAGCCCCCCGGCCCGCCGAGGACGGCGCCGGTCCGGGCTCGTGCGGCGCGCCGCTCGCGGACGACGTCGTGACCGCAGACGAGCACGTCGCCCGCGTCCGGCTCGAGCGTCCCGGAGAGGAGTTGCAGCAGCGTGGTCTTGCCGGAGCCGTTCGGCCCGACGAGGACGACGGTCTCGCCCGGCTCGACCGCGAGGTCGATCGCGTCGAGCGCGAGCACGGCGCCGAACCGCTTCGTGGCGCCTCTCAACTCGACGACCGCCGCCATCCGCGGGACCGTAGCCGGTCGCCTGAACCTTCTCGCGCTACCGTCCGTACAACTCGCCATGCGCAGACTCGCCCTCCCCCTGATGGCCCTCGTGGCTCTCGCCTTCCCGGCAACCGTCGCGGCGGCCAAGACGTACACGGTCAAGGTCGGCGACGACTACTTCAGCCCCACCAAGCGCACGGTCAAGGTGAACGACATCGTGAAGTGGGTCTGGGTGGCCGAGGACGGAGCCCCCGGCTCGACCGTCAACGAGCACAGCATCGTCGAGACCAAGGACCGCTTCCACTCGAAGACCCAGACGGCCGGCAGCTACAAGTTCCGCTTCAAGAAGGCGGGCAAGTTCACGATCGTCTGCGGCGAGCACCCGGAGACCATGATCTTCCGGGTCACCGTCAAGAAGTAGACTCGCCCGCCGGATGGAAGCCGGCTCCCAGCGAAAGATCCGCGTCGTCGTGGCCAAGCCCGGCCTCGACGGGCACGATCGCGGCGCGAAGGTGATCGCGCGCGCCCTGCGCGACGCGGGCATGGAGGTCATCTACACGGGCCTCCACCAGACCCCGGAGCAGATCGCCGAGACCGTGCTCCAGGAGGACGCCGACGCGGTCGGACTCTCGATCCTCTCGGGCGCGCACATGACGCTCGTGCCGAAGGTGGTCCGCCTGCTGAACGAGCAGGGCGCCGACGACGTGGTGGTCACGGTCGGCGGCACGATCCCCGCCGAGGACATTCCGGAGCTGAAGAAGCTCGGCGTGGCCGAGATCTTCACGCCGGGCTCCTCGACGCAGGAGATCATCGACTTCATCCAGGGCGCCGTCGGCACCCGCACCTAGTAGGCGACGGCTGCAAACCTTCGCCTGCGGGCGCCCTCGGTCGCTCGCGTGCTGGCGCACGCGTCGCCCCCTGCGTCCTTCGCATGCTCGGTTTTCGCCGCCGCTCCCTTTCGAGCCCCGTCTCGTACACTTTCACCACAGGCGATTGACTCGTCAGTCAATAAGGGCGGCAGCGGTTAGAATGCCGCGCCGCACCGACCGTAAGGAGCTTTCCCCTTGAAGATTTGCGTCCTCGTGAAAGAGGTCCCGGACGCGGCCGTGGAGAAGCGCATGGACCCTGGTACCAAGCGCCTCGACCGCTCCGGTGAGAAGAACCTGAACCCCTTCGACACGCACGCCATCGAGGCGGCGATGCAGGTCAAGGAGGGCGGCGTCGCGGACGTCGAGGAGGTCATCGCCGTGACGATGGGGCCGGAGAGCGCCGTCCGCGCGCTCCACAAGGCCGTGTCGCTCGGCGCCGACCGCTCGGTCCACCTGACCGACCCGGCCCTCGAGGACTCCGACGTCGCCGCCACCGGCTACGCGCTGTCCCAGGTGCTCAAGCGCGAGCAGCCCGACCTGGTCCTGCTCGGCCAGCAGTCGGACGACGGCGAGTGCTACACGATCGGCGCGGTCGTGGCCGACCACCTCCAGATGCCGTCGCTGACCCAGGTCATCAAGATGGATGTCCAGGACGGCAAGCTGCGCTGCGAGCGCCAGGCCGAGTACGGCTACGACACGGTCGAGGTCGACCTGCCTGCCGTCATCTCCGTGGGCGACGCGATCAACGAGCCGCGCTACCCGTCGCTCAAGGCGATCATGGGCGCGAAGAAGAAGCCGCTCGAGAGCGTCGGCACGGGCGATGTCGAGATCGAGACGAGCCGCGTCGGCAGCGAGGGCAAGCGCACCGCCGTACTCGGCATCAACCCCCCGCCCCAGAAGGAAGCGGGGCAGATCATCGAGGACGAGGACACCGACGACACGGTCGAGAAGATCGTCGCGTGGCTCGACGAAAGGAAGCTGCTGGCATGAGCGGGATCCTCACCTACGCACTCCACTACCAGGGCGAGTTCAACAAGAACTCGCTCGGCGCCGTCACCGAGGGCGCGCGGCTGGCGAAGGAGATCGGCGGCGATGCCGCGGTCGTCGTCGTCGGCGGCGACGACCTGAGCGACGACCTCTGCGCGTCGCTCGGCAAGTACGGCGCGACGAAGGTCTTCCGCGCGAATGGCCCCGAGGGGCTCGGCGCACCGGTGGTCGACGTGATGGCCAAGGTCATCCAGGACAACGACTACGACTACGCGCTGTTCGGCGGCGGCCTGCTCGGCTTCGAGATCGGCGCCGGCCTCGCTGCTCGCCTCAACGGCGGCGTGACGATGGAGGTCACGGCGGTCAAGGCGCAGGACGGCAAGCTCGTCGCCGAGCGCCCCATCCTCCAGGACTCGGCCATCGTCGACGTCGAGTACGTCGGCAAGCCCGGCATCATCATCGGCCGCCTGAACGCGTTCGAGATGGCCGAGGCCGGCGAGGGCTCGGCGAGCGTCGAGGACGTCGACGTCCAGTACTCGGAGTGGTCGAACAAGGCCCGGATGATCGAGCGCGGCGAGCAGCGCGGCGCCGTCGTGAACATCGAGGACGCCATCATCCTCGTGGCCGGTGGCCGCGGGCTCGGCACGGCCGAGGGCTTCGAGCTGTGCGAGCAGCTCGCCGAGGCGCTCGGCGGAGCGGTTGCGGCCACCCGCGCGGTGGTCGACGCGGGCTGGTACCCGTACGCGGCTCAGATCGGCCAGACCGGCAAGACGGTCGCGCCGAAGCTCTACCTCGCGGCCGGCATCTCGGGCGCGATCCAGCACAAGGTGGGCATGCAGGCGTCCGAGAACATCGTCGCGATCAACAAGGACCAGAACGCGCCGATCTTCGAGTTCTCCGATCTCGGGATCGTCGGCGACCTGAACAAGATCCTCCCCAAGCTCACCGAGGCCGTGAAGGCCAAGAGGGGCGGCTAGTAGCGCAGCCTGTCCGTCCCGCCGCTCGCCTGACGAGCGCGCCGAGCAGACACAGCCCGCCGCGGCGGCCGGGCTAACTTCACCGCCATAGCCCCGCGACTGAGACACCAACCCCGCCGCGCGTCGGTGGTCGGCGCCGGCTCGTTCGGCACGGCCGTCGCGCTGCTGCTCGAGCGCGCCGAGATCCGGACCACGCTGCTCTGCCGCACCGAAGAGCAGGCCGAGCGGATGAACGAGGCGCGCGAGAACGAGAAGTACCTCCCCGGCGTGCAGCTCCCCGACCGGCTGAAGGTCCGCACGTTCGGCGGGCGCGACGACCAGTTCCACCGCGCGGACCTCGTTTTCGTCGCGGTGCCGTCGGCCGGCATCGCGGACGCCATCGCCGAGCTCGAGCGCCAGGGCGTGAACGACCGCGCGGGGGTCGTCTCGCTCGCCAAGGGGCTCGTCCCGCCGGACGGCACTCCCCCCACCGAGGTGCTCGACCGCGCCTTCGGCACCGAGCGCGTGGCCTGCGTGGGCGGACCCGCGCACGCGAAGGAGATGGTGGAGGGCGGCGCGGGACTGATCTGCGCCTCGCAGCCACCCGCGCTGGCCGACACCGTCGCGTCCGTGCTGCGCGAGGCGGGGGTGGTGTGCGAGGTCTCGACGGACCCCGTGGGCGTGGAGCTGGCCGGCTGCGCCAAGAACGCCGCGGCGCTCGCGGCGGGCGCCACCGAGCCGCAGGGGCTGAACGCGGCCGGCATGGCGGCGGCCGACATCTTCGGCGAGGTGCTGGCGCTTGCGGAGGCGCGCGGCGGGCGTGCGCGGACGTTCCTCGGGCGGGCCGGGGTGGGCGACCTCGTGGCCCCCGCGATGGCGCCGAAGTCGCGCAACCGCAGCGCCGGGGAGCTGCTCGCCGAGGGCGTGCCCGCGCGCGATATCCCCGATCGGCTCGGCCAGGCGGTCGAGGCGCTCGAGACTGTCCCGCTGCTGGCGCGCGCGATCGAGCGGGCGGGGATCTCGGCGCCGATCACCTCCGCGCTCGCGCGCCTGATCGAGGGCCATCTCCCGCTCGACGACTGGGTCGCGCTGGTCCGCGTCGCGCAGCCGGATCCGGAGCGCCGCGACCGCGGCCTGCGGGCCTGGCTGCGCCGGATCCGCAGGCGCCTCAACGGCCTCATGCGCAGGTAGTCGCCCCGACTACACTCGAATACATGAAGGCGGACATACATCCCGAGTACGTAGAGGCCCACGTCCGCTGCACTTGCGGGAACGAGTTCACGACCCGCTCGACCAAGCCGGAGCTCCACGTCGAGATCTGCTCGAACTGCCATCCGTTCTACACCGGACGGCAGAAGCTCGTGGACACCGGTGGTCGGGTGGAGCGGTTCCGGCGCCGTCAGGCGCGCAGCGGCCGCAGCGCGTCCTGACGCGCGCGTCAACTTAGACCGCAACTTCAGCGGACGGAAGCTGTTCAAAAAGCGCCATGCGCATGCGCGGACTCGCACTCCTGCTCACCTCGGCTCTCAGCCTCGTGGCCCTCTCCGGGACCGCGCAGGCCGCTGTGCCCGCGGCCAAGGTCGTGGACTGCCGGACCGGCAAGGCACCCGAGCTGAGGCTGGCCACGTTCGAGGGCCGCATGACGGCGATCAGGGGCACGCAACGCATGCAGATGCGCTTCGAGCTCCTCGAGCAGACCCCCGGCACCGCCGAGCCCCAGCCCGTCAAGGCGCCGACGCTCACACCGTGGCGGCGCAGCCGCGTGGGCGTGAAGGCGTTCACCTACGCGCAGACCGTCAAGGGGCTCGCGTCGGGCGTCACCTACAGCTCGCGCGTGTACTTCCGCTGGCTGAGCCCGGCCGGCAAGGTCCTCCGCAGCGAGCAGCGCGACTCCGGCACCTGCGTGCAGGACGGCGCCCTCCCGAACCTGGTCCTGGGGTCAGTCAAGTCCACGCCGGGCCAGGTCGAGGGGACGGCGGTCTACACGGTGCAGGTCGGCAACACCGGTCAGGGCGACGCGGAGTCCCTGACGGTCAGCCTGATCGCCGACGGCGCGCACATCGACACGCGGACGATCGACGGCCTGAAGGCCGGCGAGTTCACCAGCGTGAGGTTCACCGGGCCCTACTGCCGCCGCCTGCGCGCGATCGTCGATCGCGGGGCGACCGTGCCCGAGACCGTCGAAGAGGACAACGAGTTGCGCGCCCGCTGCTGAGCACGCGCCCGCCCGTCCTTACGAACCCCTTTCAAAGCGCCGATACGATCCTCGTATGAGCGGGACCGCCGAGACGGCGCAGGGGATGCAGGCCCGCAAGGACGCGCCGATCGGCGGCCAGGCGGTGCTCGAGGGCGTGATGATGCGTGGCGTCTCCGTGTGGGCCGTCGCCGTGCGCAAGCTCTCCGCTGAGCAGGTCGCGCAGGGCGAGGACCGCGACATGCGCGAGGCAGCCGCCGGCGAGATCGAGGTGGTCTCCGAGCCGCTCGTCTCGTGGGTGAAGCGCCACCGGGCGCTCAGGCTGCCGATCGTCCGCGGCGTCGTCGCGCTTGCGGAGTCGCTGAAGATCGGCTTCCGCGCGCTCGGGATCTCCGCCGATGCCCAGGCCGCCGGTCACGACGAGGAGATCGGCAAGGGGATGTGGGTCGGCACGATCATCTTCTCCCTGGCGCTCGCCGTTGGGCTCTTCTTCCTGCTGCCGGTGGGCCTCACGAGCCTCTTCAAGGACTCGCTGCCGAACTCGCTCGTCTTCGTGATCGTGGAGAAGGTGATCCGGATCTCGATCTTCCTCGGCTACCTGTGGGCGATATCGAAGATGCGCGAGTTGCAGCGCGTGTTCGAGTACCACGGCGCCGAGCACAAGACGATCTCGAACTACGAGTCCGGGCTGCCGCTCACGCCGGAGAACGCGCAGCAGTTCTCGCGCCTTCACCCGCGCTGCGGCACGAGCTTCCTGCTGATCGTGATGATCGTGGCGATAGTCGTGTTCGCGCCGCTCGGCACGCCGTCGCTGCCGATCCTGTTCGCCTCACGGGTCATCGGAATCCCGCTCGTCGCCGGCCTCGCGTTCGAGGTCATCAAGCTGTTCGGCCGCAAGCGCGACAAGCGCTGGGCGCAGATCCTGATGGCGCCCGGCATGCAGCTCCAGAAGCTCACCACGCGCGAGCCCGACCTCGACCAGCTCGCGGTCGCGATCGCCGCCCTCGAGGCCGTGCTCGCGGTCGAGAACCCCGAGCAGGCGACCGAGGAGGACCGGGTCGGCATGGAGGTCGTGGCGTAGCGAGGCCCTAACCTCGCCTGCATGATCGACGACCTGGTCGGGCAGATCGAGAGCCGCTACAGGGAGCTCTCAGCCCAGATGTCGGACCCCGAGGTGATCGGCGACCGGGAGCGCTACGCCGAGGTGGGCCGCGCCTACAGCCACATCGAGCCGGCCTACGCGCTGGCAGTCGAGTACCGCAAGGCCGCCGACGACGCCGCGGGTGCTCGCGAGCTGCTCGCGGAGGGCGACGACCCCGAGCTGCGCGAGCTGCTGCGCACCTCGGAGGCGCGCATCGCCGAGCTCGAGGAGGAGATCCGCCTGGCGATGGTGGAGCCCGACCCGGCCGACGAGAAGGACGTGATCGTCGAGGTGCGCGGAGGCACCGGCGGGGAGGAGGCGGGCCTGTTCGCGGGCGACCTCCACCGGATGCTCGCGCGCTACGCCGAGCGTCGCGGCTTCAAGACCGAGCCGCTCTCGACCGCTGACGGCGAGTACACGTTCGCGATCCGCGGCCGCGGCGCCTACAGCGTCTTCAAGTTCGAGGGCGGGACCCATCGGGTGCAGCGCGTGCCCGAGACCGAGTCGCAGGGCCGCATCCACACCTCGACCGCCACCGTCGCGGTGCTGCCGGAGGCCGAGGAGGTCGACGTGCGGGTCGACCCGAACGACCTCCAGATCGACGTGTACCGCTCCTCGGGCCCGGGCGGGCAGTCCGTCAACACGACCGACTCGGCCGTGCGCATCACGCACAAGCCGACCGGGCTCGTGGTCTCGATGCAGGACGAGAAGTCGCAGCTCCAGAACCGCGAGAAGGCGATGCGCGTGCTGCGCGCGCGGCTCTACGAGCAGGAGCTGGCCGCGCGTCAGGCGGAGATGTCGGCCGAGCGCAAGTCGCAGGTCGGCACCGGCGAGCGCTCGGAGAAGGTGCGCACCTACAACTTCCCGCAGGACCGCGTGACCGACCACCGCGTGAAGCTCACGAAGGGCAACCTGCCCGCCGTGCTCGCGGGCGAGCTCGACGAGCTGACGGCGGCGCTCGAGGCCGACGAGAAGCGCCGCAAGCTCGAGGCCAGCTCGCGCGGGGAGTGACCACCGCGGTCGGCACGGTCCGCGACGCGATCGGCGCCGCGGCGGACGCGTTGGGTGCGGCGGGTTGCGACACGCCGCGGCTCGACGCGGAGCTGTTGGTCGCGGCGGCGCTCGGGATGCCGCGCGAACGGCTTCACCTGGAGCCTGAATCGGGAGTGCCACCGCGCGCCGCTCGCGTGGCCTCCGAGTTCATTCGCCGCCGGGCACGGCGCGAGCCTGTCGCGTACATCCTCGGCCGCCGCGGCTTTCGCCATATCGACGTGGCCGTCGACGCGCGCGTGCTCATCCCGCGGCCGGAGACGGAGCTGCTCGTGGAGGTCGCCCTGGAGCTGCCCGCCGGAGCGCGCGTGCACGACGTGGGGACCGGGTCGGGGGCGATCGCGCTCGCGATCGCGGACGAGCGCCCCGACCTCGTGGTGAGCGCGTCCGACGCCTCGCGCGCCGCCGTGGACGCGGCCCGCGCGAACGCCGCGCGGCTCGGGCTCGCTGTCGCGGTCGAGCACGCGGCGGGGCTTCCGGAGACCTCCCGCGACGCGGATCTGGTGGTGGCGAACCTGCCGTACGTCACCGAGGCGGAGTGGGCGGGGCTCGCGCCCGAGATCGTCCGCTACGAGCCGCGCGAGGCGCTGGTCTCCGGCGACGACGGGCTCGACGCGATCCGCGCGCTGGTGGCCGGCGCTCCGCGCGGTCTCCGCATGGCGCTCGAGCACGCGCCGTCGCAAACGGCGGCAGTGAGGGAGATGCTCGCGGAGCCGCGCACGCTGGAGGACCTCGCCGGGCGCGAGCGCGTGACGCGCGGCCGGGTTCTGAACACTTAACCACGCTATGGGGTGGTCAAGTGTTCAATCGTCGGATGTGGAGGCCTTTCAGGCCGCCCTCCTGAGTGACGGTGTCGGTCTCTTCCCCGCCGACACGGTCTACGGCCTCGCCGCGGACGCCGAGTCCGCGCGCGGCGTCGAGCGCCTCTACGAGCTGAAGGGCCGCCCGCCGGTGAAGCCCGCGGCCGTCATGTTCTTCGACCCCGACGCCGTCCTCGACCTCGCGCGCGACCTCGGTCCCCGAACGCGCGAGGCGCTCGCGCGGCTGCTCCCCGGGCCGGTCACGCTGATCGTCCCGAACCCCGAGCGCCGCTACCCGCTCGCGTGCGGGCCCGTGCCGGAGCGGCTCGGGATCCGCGTGCCCGGCCTGCCGGAGCCGCTCGCGGCGCTGCTCGCCATCCGCCGGCCGATACTCCAGTCGAGCGCCAACCCGTCGGGTGGACCGGACCCCCGGCGCCTCGCCGACGTGGACCCGGAGATACGCGCCGGGGTGGACGCGGAGCTCGACGGCGGGGAGCTTCCGGGCACCGCATCGACGGTCGTGGACCTCGTCCGCTACGAGCAGGCGGGGGAGTTCGAGGTGCTGCGCGAGGGCGCCGTGGCCGCGGAGGAGCTCGCCGAGCTCCTCTGAGGCCCACCCCCCGTGGGCACGAAATTTCAGGCGAACAAGTTTTTGACGCGTCTGGGCCGGAAACATTGTGCTTAAGCAAACGTGTCCCCTGCCCTGGGAAGGCCGCCGGTAGACATCCGGCGCAGTGGGGACGCAGAGGGAGAAGGAAAAAGGTCATGGTGCGCGGGCCAACCTCCCGCAGTTCCTAGACGACTGTTCGAGTTTTCGCCCGGGCGATCGGGGTGATCGTTCGTGAGGCAAGGACTGATGCCGAGGCGAGTTCAACAGCGACGGTTTGACCCGGTCGAGACGACCGCGACAGCCCCTGCCCCCGCCCCTGCTCGCGAGGCGGGTTACGGGGCGCTCGTGCTCGAGCGGCTGGCGAAGCAGATCTGCCGCATCGCCGGCGTCGAGCTCTCGTGCATCTTCGTCCGCGACCTTCGCGACCCGCGCCTGGTGATCGCGGCCGCCGGGCACGGCCTCCCCTGGGATGCGATCGGCTGCCGCTTCGGTGCCGACGAGGGCCCCGTCGGCCACGTGCTCGCGACCGGCGAGCCCACGCTGAGCGACGACTTCGCCGCGCTGGTCAGCCCGCTCGAGGTTCCCGAGGGATCGTCGGGCTGCGCTGGCGTCGCGGTGCCGGTGCGATGGAACGGCCGGGTGGACGGCGCGCTCGTGGCCGGCTGCTGCACCCCCGGCCGCGCATTTGGGGAGGAGGAGCTGCTCCTGCTCTCCGAGCTCGCGGACCTCGCGGCCGCGGCGCTCGAGCACACGACCGAGCGTCACGACTTCGGCGACCTGATGAAGGCGCACGTGGAGGCGCTCGCCGCCGCGATGGACATGCGCGACCGCCGCACCGCGGCGCACTCGGAGGACGTGGTACGGCTCGCCTGCGAGGTCGGGCGACTCCTCGGACTCCAGGACGCCTCGCTCGTCGAGCTCGAGTTCGCCGCGCGCCTGCACGACGTCGGCAAGATCCGCGTGCCCGACGCGGTCCTGCACAAGCCGGGCCCGCTCGACGAGGACGAGTTCGAGGTCATCCGCTGCCACGCGGCGTGGGGCTCGGAGACGCTCTCGGGGATCCCCGGGCTCGAGGCGGTCGCGACCGTGGTGCGCTTCCACCACGAGCGCTGGGACGGCAACGGGTACCCCGACAAGCTCGCCGGCGCGCGCATCCCGCTCGCCAGCCGGATCATCTGCGCGTGCGACGCCTTCGCCGCGATGACCGCGGACCGCCCGTACCGCGACGCGATGGACAACGACGACGCGCTGGCGGAGATCTGCTCGAAGTCCGGCAGCCAGTTCGACCCCTCGGTCGTGGACGCCCTCGCCGAGGTCGTCGCGACCGTCTAGACAGCTTCCCCACAGGCGCCGGCGCTCACCCCCTCGGAGCGCCGGCGCCGACCATTCCCGCGCCCCGCGCCCGCTTTGCCCTCGGATGGCGCTGGTACGGTGACTGCGTGACCGATCTGCCGCCCGACTTCCAGACCCGCCCGGTCGCCGAGGTCGATCCCGAGATCGCGCAGGTGCTGGAGGACGAGCTCCGGCGCCAGGACGCGACACTCGAGATGATCGCCTCCGAGAACTTCGTCCCGCAGGCCGTGCTCGACTGCCAGGGCTCGGTGCTCACGAACAAGTACGCCGAGGGCTATCCGGGCCGGCGCTACTACGGCGGCTGCGAGTACGTGGACGTCGCCGAGCAGCTCGCGATCGACCGCGCGAAGGCGCTTTTCGGGGCCGACCACGCCAACGTGCAGCCCCACGCGGGCGCGCAGGCCAACAACGCCGTCTACCACGCACTGCTCACGCCGGGCGACCGCGTCCTCGGCATGAAGCTCGACCACGGCGGCCACCTGAGCCACGGGATGAAGATCAACGTCTCCGGCAAGCTCTACGACGTCGCCGCCTACGGCGTGCGCGAGAGCGACTCGCGGCTCGACATGGAGGACGTCGCGCGCGCGGCGTACGAGCACCGGCCGAAGCTGATCGTGGCCGGATGGTCGGCCTACCCGCGCCAGCTCGACTTCGCGGCGTTCCGGGCGATCGCGGACGACGTTGGCGCGTTCCTAATGGTCGACATGGCGCACTTCGCGGGCCTGGTTGCCGCCGGCCTCCACCCGAGCCCCGTCCCGCACGCGGACGTGGTCACCACCACCGTGCACAAGACGCTCGCCGGCCCGCGGAGCGGGATGATCCTGTGCCGCGAGGAGCACGCCAAGAAGATCAACTCGGCCGTGTTCCCGGGGCAGCAGGGCGGCCCGCTGATGCACGCGATCGCGGCCAAGGCAGTGGCGCTGCGGATCGCCGCCAGCGAGCCCTTCCGCGAGCGCCAGCAGCGCACGGTCGACGGCGCGAAGCGCCTCGCCGAGGAGCTGCTCGGCGCCGGCGTGAACGTGCTCACCGGCGGCACCGACGTGCACCTGATCCTCGCCGACCTGCGCGACTCCGAGCTCGACGGCCAGCAGGCCGAGGACCGTCTCGACGAGGTCGGAATCACCGTGAACCGCAACGCCGTCCCGTTCGACCCGCGCCCGCCGGCGATCTCCTCCGGGCTGCGCGTCGGCACGCCCGCGCTGGCCACGCGCGGGTTCGGCGACGAGGAGTTCACCGAGGTCGGCCGGATCATCGGCACCGCGCTCACCGCGGAGTGGAGCGACGACCTGCGCACCGAGCTCGCCGAGCGCACGCGGGGGCTCGCCGAGCGCCACCCGCTCTACCCGCAGCTGCTGCAAACGGTCTGAGCCGCACGCTCTTCGAGCTCGACCGAGTCACCGCCTCGCGCGGCGGGGCGGCGGTGCTGCGCGACGTGGTGCTGGACATACGGGAGGGCGTGACGGCGCTGCTCGGGCCGTCGGGCTCGGGCAAGTCGACCCTGCTGAGGCTGCTTAACCGGCTGGCCGACCCCGATCGCGGCATCGTGCGCTTCCGCGGCGAGGACGTGACGATGCTCGACCCGCGCGAGCTGCGCCGCCGCGCGTGCCTCGTGCCGCAGCTACCGGCGCCGCTGCCCGGCACGGTCGCCGACAACCTGCGCTACGGGCCGGCGCTACGCGGCCGCGCCGTCGGCGTCGAGCGCCCGCTCGAGCTGGCCGGGCTCACGAAGCTCTACGCCGACCGCGACGCGTCGCAGCTCTCGGTCGGCGAGCAGCAGCGCGTGATGCTCGCCCGCGCGTTGGCGCTCGAGCCGGAGGTGCTGCTGCTCGACGAGCCGACCTCCGCCCTCGACGACTACACGAAGGGCGGCGTGGAGCGGACGCTCGCCGAGCTGGCCCACCGCTCCGGGCTGTCGATGGTGCTCGTGACCCACGACCGCGCCCAGGCCGAGCGGATGGCGGGCCGGATCGTGGAGCTGCACGACGGGGCGGTGGCGCGGTGAGGATCGACGTCTCGCTGCTCGAGGTGCTCGGGTCGCTCGCGCTGGTGGCGCTGGCGGCGGGCATCTCGTACTGGCGGCGGATCGACATCGAGCGCGACCTCGGTGTGGCCGTGCTTCGCTCGTTCCTCCAGCTCACCGCGGTCGGCTTCGTGATCCAGGCGATCTTCGACTCCGACAGCCTCCTGCTCGTGGCGCTGCTGCTCGCGGTGATGGTCGCGTTCGGCTCGTTCACGGCGCGCTCGCGGGCGCGGCAGGTGCCGGGCGCGCTGCCCGCGATCGCGCTCGGGCTGAGCGCCGCCGCGGTGATCACGATCGGGCTGGTGATCGGGCTCGGCGTGTTCGACGCCGAGCCGCGCTACCTCGTTCCCGTCGGCGGCATGGTGATCGGCAACGCGATGACCGCCGCGGCCATCTCGCTCAACCGGCTGGCCGACGACATGCGCGCGTCGCGGCTCCAGATCGAGGCGACGCTGGCGCTCGGCGCGACCGCGGCGGAGGCCGCCCGCGCGATCGTCCAACGCAGCCTCCGCTCCGGGATGATCGGGCTGGTGGACTCCACCAAGACCACCGGCGTCGTCTTCTTCCCCGGCACGATGGTGGGCATGCTGGTCGCCGGCGCCGACCCGGTCGACGCCGTGCGGCTCCAACTCATCCTGCTCTGGACGCTGATCGGGAGCGTGGCGATCTCGGCTGTGATCGCGACGTCCCTCGGCTACCGCGGCTTCTTCACCCCCGCGCACCAGCTGCGCGAGCTGCCGGCTAGCCGCCCGGACGCTTGACGGCCTCGAACTCCCCGGTCTCGAGCTCGTGCGCCACGCGCGCCTCGATGTCGGCCTCGGCCGGTTCCGGCGCGCCCGCGAGCTTGCTCTCGTTGCGGAGCTGGAACTGGCGGAAGCGCTTGAGCTTGAGGATCTCGAGCACGTAGACCAGGTACGCGCTCGCGGCGACCGCCACGAGGCCGAAGCCGGCCAGCACGGCGACCCACTCCCAGTCGAAGTGGCCGTGGTCGTCGGAGTAGGGGACGAACCGCAGCGCCAGCGCGAGCGCGGCCAGCGAGAGGGTCCAGCCGTAGAGGTAGAGGGCGGTCTTTCGCTGCGAGAAACCGATGTTCGCGAAGCGGTGGTGGAAGTGCCAGCGATCGGCCTTGTAGACCGGCTGGCGGTACTTGAGGCGCTTGGCGATCACGAAGCTCGAGTCGAGGATCGGCACGGCGAGGATCACCATCGGGAACGCCAGCGCGACCACGGCGTTCGTCTTCAGCGCTCCCTGCACCACGATGGCGCCGAGCAGGTAGCCGAGCAGGTTCGACCCCGAGTCGCCGAGGAACACCGAGGCCGGGTGGAAGCCGTGGCGCAGGTAGCCGAGCGAGGCACCGGCGACGATCAGCGCGAGCACGCCCGCGACCTGGCGGTCGAGCGACAGCGAGATCGTGGCGAAGGTGAGTGCGGCGATCGTGCACACGCCGGCGGCGAGCCCGTCGACGCCGTCGATGAAGTTGACGACGTTCATCAGGGCGACGATGCCGAGGGCCGTCAGGCCGTAGGACAGCGGGTCGCTCAGGTCGATCCGCCCGAAGAACGGGATCGTGAAGTCGGTGACGCGCACGCCGGCGGCGACCGGTATCGCTGCGGCGAGGATCTGGCCGACGATCTTGTACTCGGCCGAGAGCTCGAGGATGTCGTCGGCCATCCCGACGGCGACGATCACCGCGGCGCCGATCAGGATCGCGTTGGTCTGCTGGTCGTGGGGGAGGAAGACGAGCGTCGAGGTGGCGACCGCCGCGAGGATCGCGAGGCCGCCGAGCCGGGGCGTCGGCATCTGGTGCAGGCCGCGCGCCCGCGGGGTGTCGATCGCGCCGATCCTCCAGGCGAGGGCACCCGCGATCGGGGTGGTCAGCAGCGCGACCACCAGCGCGAGGCCGAGGGCGACGAAACCATCGCCGGTGCTAGGCATGGCACCTCACTGCTTCGACCGTAGCGCGCGAGCCCCTGCGTGACGCTCGTGCCACAGCCCGAACGACATGAGGCCCCAGAGCTGGCGGCTCAGGTCCTCGCGGCCGGAGACGTGGCGATCGAGGATCGCGGTGACGGTCGCGGGGTCGAAGAACCCCTGGCTGCGGACCGTGTCGGGGGAGAGCACCTCACGTGCGAACGGCTCGAGCTCGCCGCGCAGCCAGGCGGCCGCCGGTATCGAGAAGCCGCGCTTGCGGCCGCGGTGGATCTCGCGCGGCACGAGCGGCGCCACCGCCTTGCGCAGCAGGCGCTTCTTCTGGAGGCCGCGCACGCGCATGCGGCGTGGGAGTGCCAGGGCGAAGTCGGCCAGCGCCGTGTCTAGGAACGGCACGCGCGCCTCGAGCGAGTGCGCCATGCTCGCGCGGTCGGTCTTCGTGAGCAGGTCGTCGGGCAGGTAGATCCCGACGTCCACGTCCTGGAGGCGCGCGATCGCCTCGGAGCCGGCGGTCTCGGCGTAGCGGGCGCGGTCCACGTCGAGCGGGTCGCGCACCCCTGTGCGCCGCGGGCCGAGCAGCTCCGCCCGCGCCTCCGGCGCGAAGATCTCCTTCCAGCCGTGGTGGCGCTCGAGCGGCGGCAGCGCGCCCGCGCGCGCGAAGCGCTTGGCCATGTAGTCGAGGCTCGTGCGCCGCGACGAGCTGGGCAGCCGCTCGACCAGCGGACGCAGCGCGGCGACTGGTCGGCCGACGACCGGCGCGATCAGGTCGGCGACGTAGGTGAAGTAGCCGCCGAACAGCTCGTCGCCGCCCTCGCCCGAGAGCGCGACCTTCACGTGCTCGGAGGCGAGCTTCGACACCAGATAGGTGGGCAGCGCCGACGAGTCCGCGAACGGCTCGTCGAAGAACTCCGCGATCTCGTGCATCAGCTCGGCGGCGTCCGGGCGCACCACCAGCTCGTGGTGCTCGGTGCCGTAGCGCTCGGCGACCAGCCGTGCCAGGTCTAGCTCGTTGAACGAGCGCTCCTCGAAGCCGATCGAGAAGGTGTTCACGCGGCCGCTCGACTCCTGCGAGGCGAGCGCGGCGAGCGCCGAGGAGTCGACCCCGCCCGAGAGCATCACGCCGACCGGCACGTCGGCAACGAGGTGGGCGCGTACCGAGTCGCGCAGGCGCTCGCGCAGCTCCTCCGCCAACTCGTCCTCGGTGCCGCCGAGTTGCTCGCCCGCCCGCGCGGGGCCGGGGCGCGCGTAGCGCTCGACGCGCGTTGCGCCGCCCTCCCAAACGAGCAGGTGCCCGGGCGGCAGCTTGCGCGCCTCGCGGTAGATCGTGAGCGGCGCCGGGATCGAGTTGAAGGCGAGGAATGCCTCGACGGCGTCGAGGTCCACCTCCCCCGAGAGCTCGGGCTGGCGCATGAGCGCCTTGAGCTCGGAGGCGAACGAGAGCACGCCGCGGGCCGTCGCGTAGTACAGCGGCTTGATCCCGAAGCGGTCGCGAGCGAGCACGAGCCGGCGCCGGCCGGCATCCCACAGCGCGATGGCGAACATCCCGCGCAGGTCCTCGACGAAGCGCGGCCCGCGCTCCTCGTAGAGGTGCACGAGCGCCTCGGTGTCGGAGTGGGTCGAGAACCGGTGACCGCGCTGCTCGAGCCCCGCCATCAGCTCGCGGTAGTTGTAGATCTCGCCGTTCTGGATCACGTGGACGCTGCCGTCCTCGTTCGAGATCGGCTGGTCGCCGCCGGCGAGGTCGATGATCGACAGACGCCGCATCGCGAGCCCGACGGGACCGTCCAGCAGCATGCCGTCGCTGTCCGGCCCGCGGTGGAACAGGGCCTCGTTCATCGACTGGAGCGCGGCCGGATCGCGGCCCGTCACGCCGTCGAGCGACGCCTGGCCGCAGATGCCGCACATGGGCCCTGACTCTAGCTCTGGAGCGCCTTGCGCCCGGTAAACGGGCGGCTCGCGATGCGCCAGAGCGTCTCGAGCACCACGCGCATATAGAGGTGCACCGAGCGGTCCGAGATGTACTCGTAGTCGTGGGCCAGCTTCTCGGCCCAGGAGTGCTCGCGGGTGAGGCGCATCTGCGCGAACCCGGTCATCCCGGGGCGCACCACGAGGCGCTGCCAGTACTGCGGGATCTCGACGCACAGCTCCTCGAAGAACGCGGGCCGAATCGGGCGCGGGCCGACGATGCTCATGTCGCCGCGCAGCACGGTCCAGAGCTGGGGCAGCTCGTCGAGCTGCGAGGAGCGCAGCACGCGGCCGACCGCCGTGACCTCGTCCTCGGTGAGCTTCGAGAGCGTGTTGCCGAGGTAGGGGCCGAGCCGCACCTCGGCGTCCGGCACAAGCGTGCGGAACTTGTACATCGTGAAGATCCGCCCGGCCCGGCCCACGCGCCGCCCGCGGTAGAGGACCGGCTCGCCCGAGGTCAGCCGGATCGCGAGCGCGATGCTCCCGATCAGGGGGCTGGTGAGGGCGAGCGTGCCGCCCGCGATGGCCACGTCGAGGCCGCGCAGGACGGCATCCACCGGGCGCGGCTCGAGGTTGGCCTCGTGTGCCAGCCGCGCGTAGCGCTCGGCGAGCGAGCCGGGCCGTACCGCTTCCTGAGTGGCGGCCTCCATCTCAAGGCGAGTGTGACCGATTCAGCGGATCGCTGACGAGTCGAGCGTGCCGAGGAACATGTCCACCAGCACCTCGGGGTCGCGCCGCTGCGCCTGGCCCGCGCCGTCCTTCTTCTCGATCTCGATGGCGCGCGGGTCCGTGAGCGGGCGCAGCCGGTTCTCGCGGATCAGGGCCTCGTCCACGCCGCCGAGCCGGCCGCCGTAGGTGGTGTAGACCGGCGTGCCGAGCGCGACCGCCTCGCGGTTCATGGTGCCTCCGGCGGAGATCACGAGGTCGCCGAGCGCGATCAGGCTCTGCGCGTCGACGGCGCCCTCGGGCACGATCACCGACGGCAGCCCGAGCTCGCGGACGTAGCTGCGCTGCGCCTCGGTGCGCGGGATGACCACCGCCTGCACGCCGTCGTGACGGCCTAGGTGGTCGAGCACCTGGGGGAAGAGCGGGTTCGACTTGCGGTGGTAGAGCGACACGTCGGGCGGCGGGCGGAAGATCACGACGACCCTGTCGCGGTCCACGCCGAGCTGGTCGAGCACGCCCGCGTCCGGCTCGAAGTCGTGCAGGTAGTACTCCTCCTTCAGCCCCGGGTACTGGACGAGCTTGTCCGGGCCGACGCCGTAGCGGGCGAGCCGCTCCGCGGGGATGCGGTCGGGGACCATCACCCGGCGCGCGAGGCGGCAGCCGACGTTGTGCTGCTGGACGGCGAACTCGTAGTCGAACGTGTTCGCGGCGGGGATGCCGAGCGTGGCGGCGGCGAGGGCGAGGTCGTTGGAGCCGTGGGCGAGGGCGAGGTCGAACCGGCGGCCCGCGCCGAAGCGGCGCATCGCGCCGGTGCGCCTGGCGAGCGCGACCGCCTTCTGCGCGCGGGCGGCGCCGCCGTGGCGGCCGAACGCGGTGTGGTCGATGCGGTGCATCTGGAGCAGCTCGAGCGTCTGCGCGTAGTCGCGCGCGGTGACCTCCACCTCGTGGCCGCGGGCGCGCAGCCGCTCGATGATCGGCCGGAACACGAGCACGTGCGCCGGCGCCGTCATGTCGATCCAGATCCGCACGGGACCCGACCCTAGAACAGGCTCGGCTGCTCGGGCGCGCGGGCGGCCTGCGCCTCCTTCGCGCGGCGCTCGGCCTCCCGCTCGACCGCCGCCTGGCGCCATTCGCGCGCGCGGCGCTCGTCGCGCTCGAGGTTGCGCCGCGTGAACTTCGAGCGCTGCCTGACGAGCGACTGGATCCGCTCCTTCTCCGGGCCCGCCAGGTAAGCGCCGCGGGCGTAGAGCTGCTCGTAGCGGTCCACGAGGTCCGGCCGGTACGAGCGCAGCCAGTCCATGAACACGTCCCGGACCTCGCCGCGCAGGTGCAGCCCGATGCCGCCGATGCTCACCGCGCCCGCCTCGGTGGCGATCTCGATGATCCTCTCCACCTGCTTGGGGTCGTCGTTGATGCCCGGCATCAGCGGCGCGATCAGGATCCCGGTGGGGATGCCGAGCCGGTTGAGCTCGGCCACCGCCTCGAGTCGCGCGCGCGGGTGCGGGGTGTGCGGCTCGCTCGCGCGCCACGCCTTCTCCTCGAGCGTCGGCACCGAGAAGCTCGCGCTGACCGGGGCGCGCTCGTTGATCTGTACGAGCAGGTCCTTGTCGCGCAGCAGCAGCGGCGACTTGGTGAGGATCGAGCACGGGTTGGCGAAGTCGCGCATCGCCTCCCAGATGCCGGGCATGAGCTTGTAGCGGCCCTCGACCCACTGGTACGGGTCGGTGTTGGTGCCCATGGCGACGTGCTCGCCCTTCCACGACGGGCGCGCGAGCTCGCGCCGCACGAGCTCCGGCGCGTTGACCTTGACCACGATCTCCTTCTCGAAGTCGCGACCGGGATTGAGGCCGAGGAAGGTGTGGGTGGGGCGGGCGAAGCAATTGTGCGAAACGACGCCGTTCGCGATGAAGTCGCCGGTGCCGGTAGTGATGTCGTAGAGGGGCATGTAGGGCAGCCGCTCGATGGAGGCCACTCGTAGGTTCGAGAACGTCTTGACCATCCGCCCCTGAATCGATCGCTTTCGCGTGATCGCGGGATCGGTCGTGTGGAAGAACCGGAGCGCCTCGGAGAGGCCGCCGCGAATGCGAACGTTTCTACACCCGTTCGGCCGCGGGTCTTCGATCACGTGTTGAAAACCGAGCCGATCGAGACACGCAGCCGTCCAGTTGATGAGCTCCGGGTCGGAGTTCGCGATGCGAATGCACTGCCCGAAATGGCCCTCGGCGTCGAAGATTCCCGCGAGGAACCCCTTGCACCACGCGCGGCTCCCCGCGGCGGGCCAGTCGATCGTGTTCACGATGGTCTCGAGACGCGGGCCGCCGGTTGCTCTGATCGCGCGCATCGGCCGATAGCCGGCGGGTACCTTGAACTCGAACTCGGCCGTCTGCACCGCCATGTCCGCGAGATAGCGTTTGGTCCTTTGCAGCGCTTCGAAGTCGGCGAGGGCGAGCCGGAATACGTTCGTACGACCCACTGGGCGGCCGATGACTCGATGGGTGTGCCTGACGTGAGCATCGCCGCGGATGACTCCAGTCAGGTAGCCGCGACGGTAATCCTCGGAATCCTCGGGCGGCTCCGCGAACTTCCCCGTCCCGACCAGGTGGTTGTTGACGGTGAGGTGCGGCCTGTCGGCCTCTGAGCGAGAAGTGTTCGTCACGTGCTTCCAGCCGCGGTTGCTGAGAAAGCGGTGGTCACCGCTGGTCACGAGCACGGTGCCGTCCTCGAGCGTGACCCGAAAAGCCGGGCGCATCACCTTCCAGTGATCAAGCACTTCGGTGACGGCATAACGCCTGTATTGCCCTTCGCGCGCCGTCCCGTAGATTCGGTCGCCGACCCGCAAGTCGGCAAGCAGCTTTGTCCGGCCGGTCGCCATAAGCACCGGCGTCTCGCCAGCTCCGCAATACGAGCATGCGTGTGTGCATCCGCGATAGGGGTTGATCGTCCACCGGAACGGCATCCGCGAGCGCTCCGGCACGCGGTTGATCGCGGACTTCGCGCGGATCTCGTAGAAGCGCGTCTCGAGGGCCTCGGGTGCATCGAAGGTGCGCACGGTCGCGGGATCCCTGAACCCCGGCAGCGCCCGCCGCTCCTGCTCCTCGACCTTCAGCTCGTCCCAGCGCATCCGAACGTATGTTCGCACACCCGGCGGGCAAGTGGGCAATCGCTGTAGAAGCGGGTTACGAACTCGGCACGTACCAGCGCAGCGGTCCCGCCGGTGCCGTGTCCAGTACGTCTTCCGGTTCGTCAACTAAGGACGAACCGCTAGAGCAAGTCGAGCTGGTCGATCAGGACGTGGCCTGCGTCGTCCAGCCGACCCGCCAGCCCAACCGTGCTGCCCTCGCGCAGGCGGTCGGCGCACTCCTGCGCCTCAGTGCCGAAGGTGGTCACGTCCACGTAGACGACACCCGGCTCGCGCCGACCGTGGCGTGAGCGTCGGGGGATCGCAAGGCGCATCGTGCATTGGGGCACGTCGGCGCGGCTGGTCCGTAGCTGCGGCTCCCCGACCACCTGACCGATCAGGCTCACGCTGTTCATGCGAGTAACACGATTGGGCTGTAGACCAAGGTAACACGGTTAGGCTGTAGTACGTCGGGTGGCGCGCAAGCCGGATCGGCTGTTGGTCGGACTCGGGAAGGCGATCCGCGAGCTACGCGCCGAGCGCGGCTGGTCGCAAGAGGAACTGAGCCTCAAGACCGGCGTACACCGGAACTACATCGGCGGCATCGAGCGCGCTGAGCGCCAGCCAACAGTCGAGACCGTGGCGAAGCTGGCGGCAGCGCTGGACGTGACCCCGGCCGACCTCTTGGCGCGCGCGGAGCGGGCCTAGGGGGCGTCAGGCGGCGGCAGGTCCAAGGGCATCTGGACCTGCCTCGGGATGTGCCGGATGACCTCGGTGACGTAGTAGTCGGTGTGCAAGGCATCGCCCTGCTGCGACTGCACGATCCGGAGGCGACATTCGAGGAAGTCGCCCTTGCGAAAGAACTCGATGCCCTTCTCCACGCGGTCCACGAAGAGCGGGTCTTCGATGTTCGCGTAGAACGTTCGCTCCCCGTCGCTGAACCGCCACTTGTTGTCCTTGATGAAGGCGACGGACGCGATAGCGAGGACCATTTCGCTTTCGCGCTCCAAGAGCGGCACGTCGATGTCCTCGGGAGGCTCGAACGACGTCACGTCTGACGATGAGATGCTGACCGTGATGTCTTCCTCCGTGCGGAGTTCGAGCCTTTCTACGCCCCGACGGTTCAATGGCTCGACTACCTGTCGCGCCCGCTTGCGCACCTGGACGTTTCTGTAGAGGTCAAAAACCTCGGTAGGAACTTCAAGCGTCTCACCGTCCTCTAGCGTCAGCCTGACGTTGCCGCGCTCGACCTGTTCTTGGCCTTTGATGAGCCGGCGCTTGACCATCCGGATGAAGGCGAACAGCCCGTAGGTGCCGCCGACGATCTGCATGAGGTTGGCGAGAGCGTCCGCCGCGTCCTTGTTCAGCAGGTCCACTACCGAATCCCAAAGGCCCGCAGCCTCAAGGATCAACTGGACCTCGAACGAGCCCTCAG
>DASVPL010000252.1:0-12483 GCA_036382905.1 Thermoleophilaceae bacterium
GGCCAACGCGTCGTCGACGGCCGCCAGCGCGACGTCCCGGTCGAGCTCGTTCTCAGTCATGGCAGGCCCTCCGCAGCTTCTCGATGGTCCGGTGCAGCCTGGTCCCGGCGTTCGACTCGGACATGCCGAGCACGCGAGCGATCTCCGCGTTCGACAGCCCGCCCGCGAACTTCAGCGCGATCAGGTCGCGCTCCCGCGCGTCGAGCGATGCGAGCGCGGCGCGCACGGACTCGCGGCGCAGCAGGCCGTCGGTCTCCTCGTCGCCCGCCATCCCGGCCGGCACGGCGGCCTCGTCCTCCAACCGTGCGCGACGTCGCGCGCGCCGCAGCTCGTCCAGCGCCGCGTTGCGCGCGATCCCGAACAGCCACGCCTCGATCGGACCGCGCCCCGGCCGGTAGCTCGACCGCCGCCGGTACGCGCGCTCGAACGCCTGCGCGGTTACCTCCTCCGCGGCCGAGCGGTCGCGCACGAGCGACGCCACGTACGCGTACACGCGCGGGAACGTGCGCCGGTAGAGGTCCTCGAAGCTCTCCGCCACGCGTGCCGTCTCGGCCGGCGGCGGGGCGGTCTCGGTCGCGACGCTCACACCCCTACTACGGCGCCGCGGCCGATCCATCACACGAACGTGGTCGGCTCGCGAGCCAGCCGGTCCGGATCGAAGCGCTCGACCAGTGAGGCCGCGCTCACCCGCTCGCGCGGCTCGGCGAGCCCCGCGCTCGACGCCATCCACGACACGACGTCCGCCACGCTCTCGCCGAGCGCCAACCGGTCGGCCAGGGTGACCGAGCCGTGGCGCTTCGCGAGCCGGGTCCCGTCCGGCCCGAGCACAAGCGGCACGTGCGCGTACGCGGGCGCGTCGACTCCGAGGAGGCGCGCGAGCAGGATCTGCCGCGGCGTCGAGTCGACCAGGTCGGCACCACGCACCACCTCGCCGACGCCCTGGGCGGCGTCGTCCACGACCACCGCGAGGTTGTAAGCGGCCGTCCCGTCGCCGCGCCGCAGCACGAAGTCGTCGACCGGACCCTCGCGGGGCCCGAGCACCCGGTCCTCGAACGCGATCCGCTCGCCGCCCGCGCGCAGCCGCAGGGCCGGCCGTCGCCCGGACGCCTCGCGCTCGGCGCGCTCCGCGGCGGTCAAACCCCGGCAGGTTCCCGGGTAGAACCCCTCGACCGGCGGCCCGTGTGCCGCCGAAGCGGCGGCGCGGACCTCCGCTCGCGTGCAGTAGCACGTGTACACACGCCCCTCGGCCGACAGCCGCGCGAGCGCCTCGTCGTAGAGGGCCAGCCGCTCCGACTGGCGCACCACCGGACCGTCCCAGTCGAGCCCGATGGCCGCGAGGTTCGCGAGCTGCTCCTCCTCGACCCCCGGCCGCACGCGCTGGCGGTCGAGGTCATCCACCCGCATGAGGAACCGCGACCCCGCCGACCGCGCGAACAGCCACGCCAGCAGGGCCGTGCGCAGGTTCCCGAGGTGCAGCGACCCGGTCGGGCTGGGCGCGTAGCGGCCGTCCACGGCGGATACCGTCTCAGGCGATGGCGGACAAGCTCGCCACCTACAAGGACAAGCGCGACTTCGGGAAGACGAAGGAGCCCGCCGGCGGCAGGCGCAAGAAGGCCGCCAAGGCCCCGCGCTTCGTGGTCCAGGAGCACCACGCGCGCCGCCTGCACTGGGACCTCCGGCTCGAGCGTGACGGCGTGCTCGCGAGCTGGGCGATCCCGAACGGCATCCCGCAGGACCCCAAGCAGAACCGCAAGGCCGTTCACACCGAGGACCACCCGATCGAGTACATCGACTTCGAGGGCGAGATCCCGAAGGGCGAGTACGGCGGCGGCACGATGAAGGTCTGGGACACCGGCACCTACGAGGCCGAGAAGTTCCGCGACGACGAGGTGATCGTGACCTTCCACGGCGAGCGGCTCACCGGCAAGTACGTCCTGTTCCGCGCGGGCAAGGACGAGAAGGACTGGATGATCCACCGGATGGACCCCCCGGCGGACCCCGACCGGGAGCCCATGCCCGAGCGCCTCGTGCCGATGCTCGCCACAGCCGGCGCCCTCCCGCGCGACGAGGAGAAGTGGTCGTTCGAGATCAAGTGGGACGGCGTGCGCGCGCTCGTCTACAGCGAGCCCGGCCGCCTGCGCATCGAGGGCCGGCGACTCACCGACATGACCGAGCGCTATCCCGAGCTGCGCCCGCTCAACCGCCAGCTCGGCTCGCGCGACGCGATCCTCGACGGCGAGATCGTTGCCTTCGACGAGAACGGCCGCCCGAGCTTCGAGCGCCTCCAGCACCGCATGCACCTCACCGGCGACTCGCGCGTCAAGCGCCGCGCCAAGGAGATTCCCGTCGTCCTGGCCATCTTCGATCTCCTCTACCTCGACGGCCGCAACCTCATGGGCCTTCCGTACGAGGAGCGCCGCGCGAAGCTCGACGAGCTGGGCCTCGAGGGGCCCAACTGGCGGACGCCCGCCGCGCACCCGGGGGAGGGCACCGCCCTGCACGCCGCGAGCGAGCAGCAGGGCCTCGAGGGGATCGTGGCGAAGCGGCTCGACAGCTCGTACGAGCCGGGCCGGCGCTCGAACGCGTGGATCAAGATCAAGAACAAGCGCCGCCAGGAGCTCGTGATCGGCGGCTGGATCCCGGGCGAGGGCAAGCGCGAGAGCACGATCGGCGCGCTGCTCGTCGGCTACCACACGCCGGACGGCAGCTTGCGCTTCGGCGGGCGCGTAGGCACCGGCTTCACGCAGAAGGCGCTGCGCGACCTGGAGGAGCGCCTCGACCCGCTGCGGCGCAAGACCACCCCGTTCGAGGGAACGCCCAAGCCGCCCAAGGGCTCGGTGTTCGTCCGCCCCGAGCTGGTCTGCGAGGTCGAGTACACCGAGTGGACCAACGAGATGGTCCTGCGCCACCCCGCCTACAAGGGGCTCTGCTCGAGCATGGAGCCCGGCGAGGTCGTGCTCGGCGAGGAGGAGGTGGTCGAGGAGGTGCCGGAGGCGGCCGACCAGGGCGTGCTCGGTGGCCTCGAGAAGCTCCAGGGCAACGCGTTCGAGGCGACCGTCGACGGCCGCAAGCTGCGCCTCACGAACATCGACAAGGTCCTCTACCCGAAGGCCGGCTTCACCAAGGGCCAGGTGATCGACTACTACGCGCGGATCGGGCCGGTGCTGCTGCCGCACCTGAGCGGCCGCCCGCTGACGCTGAAGCGCTATCCGAACGGCGTCGAGGGCGAGCACTTCTACGAGAAGCAGTGCCCCTCGCACCGGCCGGACTGGGTCGAGACGGCCTCGATCTGGAGCCGCCACAACAAGCACAACATCGACTTCTGCCTGGCCAACGACCTGCCGACGCTCGTCTGGGCGGCGAACCTCGCCGACCTCGAGCTGCACACGTCGCTCTCGATGGCCGCCGAGATCACCCGCCCGACGATGATGGTCTTCGACCTCGACCCGGGCGAGCCGGCGAACATCGTCGACTGCTGCCGCGTCGGGCTCTGGGTGCGCGAGCTGTTCGAGGGGCTCGGCATGGAGATCTTCGCCAAGACCTCCGGCTCGAAGGGCCTCCAGGCCTACGTCCCGTTGAACGTCGAGACGAGCTACGACGTGACGAAGCCGTTCTCGCGCGCGGTTGCGGAGCTGCTCGAGAAGCAGCATCCCGAGCACGTGGTCTCGCGGATGACGAAGAGCCTGCGGCCGGGGAAGGTGCTGGTGGACTGGAGCCAGAACGACGAGCACAAGACCACCGTGAACGTCTACTCGCTGCGCGCGAAGGAGCGCCCGACGGTCTCGACCCCGGTGAGCTGGGACGAGGTCGCGGAGTGCCTGCGCACGGAGGACCCGAACGTGCTTACGTTCCCCTCCGACCAGGTGCTCGCCCGCGTGGACGAGCTGGGCGACCTGTTCGCGCCGGTGCTGACCCTGAAGCAGGAGCTGCCGTCGTTCTGAGACTTGGAAGGCCACGCAAGGAGGCGCGGAGCTTCAGCCGGCGGCTGGTCGACGAGGAGTCGCGCGCGTTCGTCGAGGAGGAGCTCGAGGAGACGCGCGAGCTCTACCGCACGGGCAGCGGGGAGTTCCTGCTCGAGCCGCTCTGCCGGCACGTCTTCGCGAGCGCGGCGACCACGGACATCCAGTGGCTCAAGAGCCGCGGCATCGACGGCGAGCGCTTCTACCGCGAGGAGCTGGCGCCGAGCTGGGAGGGCCTCGACCGCGAGGAGCGCGTCCGGCGGATCGAGCGGTTCATCGAGCTGTCGGGCCAGCTCGGGTCGGTGAGCGGCAACGGAACGGCCCCCGGGCCAGAGGTGCGCGACCTCGTCGCCACCGTGCACGTGAAGGTGATCCTGCTCGCCTGGGCCTTCGACCGCACGCACGGCTTCGTCGACCGCCTCTTCAACGGTCCGCTCCAGTATCGGCTGCACCGCACCAACTCCGCGTGACGCGGGTTCGTACCGGGCAGATGCACCTGCGAGCAGCCCTGATCCTCTCCCTCGTCGCCCTCGCGGCGCTGCCCTCGGCGGCGAGCGCCGCCCTGGCGGGCCCCAGCCAGACCGAGGGGTCGGACATCTTCTTCTCGGCGGGCCCCGGCGAGGCCAACCGGCTCACCGTGACCGGTCAGGGCTCGACGGTGGTCTTCGAGGACGCCGGGGCGAGCATCGCGCCCGGTCGCGGCTGCACGGCCCTCGCGGCGAACCGCGTGGCCTGTCCGCGCAGCTCGTTCATGTTCGTCCGGCTCGAGGACGGCGACGACGAGGTCAGGACGAGCGGCGAGCTCGCGGACACGTTCGTCTTCATCGAGGGCGGCCAGGGCGCCGACACGATCCACGGCGAGGTGGGGGACACGAGCATCGAGGGCGGCACTGGGCCCGACCGGCTGTTCGGCGGTCCGCTGACCTCCAGGCTCGACGCGGTCGACGTGGTGCGGCGCGGCGAGTTCGAGGACGTGCCCGACCACAACCGCGAGCGCGACGAGGTCACGTGCGCGCAGTCGACGCGCGTGGATCTGCCCCTGCGGGTCGAGGTGGACGCCAACGACGTCCTCGCCGGCCCCTGCCCGCCGCACTACCTCTTCCTCGAGACCTTCATCGTGATCGAGGGCACCGCCGGCGCCGACTCGCTCACGTCGGCCGGGCCGCCGACGCACGTGAACGGCCTCGCCGGCGACGACACCCTGTCGGGCGAGCAGGACGACCGGCTCGACGGCGGGGAGGGCGCCGACCGCCTGTTCGGCCAGGGCCTCCTCCTCGGCGGCAGCGGCGACGACCGGCTCGACGGCGGGCAGAGCTCCGGCCTGACCAGCGGCGCGCGGCTCGACGGCCAGTCGGGCGACGACGAGATCACCGGGACCAGGCTGGGCGACTCGATCACCGGCGGCAGCGGTCGCGACACGATCTCGAGCGGCCGCGGCCGCGACTCGATCCGTGCCCGCGACGGAGCGCGCGATCGCATCACGTGCGGACCCGACCGCGACCGCGTGAGCGCCGACCGCGGCGACACCGTCTCCCGCGACTGCGAGGTGGTCTCCCGTGGCTAGGCGGCTGGCGCTCCTCACGGCCCTCTGCCTGGCCGGATCGCTCGCCGCGGCGCTGCCCGCGCAGGCGAGCCACGGGTGCAGCGCATGGCGCAGCAAGGGGGCGCACCTGATCGTCAAGAACCGCGAGGCCGTGGTCTTCAGCAAGG
The DNA here is from genome assembly GCA_036382905.1 of Thermoleophilaceae bacterium. Classification (GTDB taxonomy): domain Bacteria; phylum Actinomycetota; class Thermoleophilia; order Solirubrobacterales; family Thermoleophilaceae; genus AC-37. The sequence goes on from DASVPL010000252.1 coordinate 5,670, forward strand.
GCGTCTACTACTACGGCTGCCTCTCCTCGGTCGGGACGATCCGGCGGCTGCCCGAGGAGGGCGGCGGGATCGACACCGGGGGTGCGGACGCTCCCCAGCTCGCCGGGCGCTACGTCGCCTACAGCACCTCCGGATCGGGCATCGGAGACGAGTTCGACCGCATCTACGTCTACGACCTCCGCGTCGGCCGTCGCTTCCTGATCGAGTCGAGCACCTTCATCCGCGACATCGCGCTCAAGCGCAACGGCTCGGTCGCATGGATCGAGGCCGCCCCGGCCGACCCGGGGGACACGCCGGTCTGGGACGTGCGCGCCTGGAGCAACGAGGACCGCCAGGGCTCGGTGCTCCTCGACCGCGGGACCGACGTCGGTCCCGAATCGCTGGTCCTGACGCCCGACCGGCTCAGGATCGAGTGGACGCGCGGCGGGGTCGCCCGCAGCGCACCGTTGCGCTGAACGCGCCGACCGCGCCCCTAACCTCTCGCGCATGGCGCACTCCCGCCCGGCCGCGCCGGTGCCAGAGGCCGACGCACTGCACGCGGCGGACGCTCGCCTGCGTCACCTCGGCGCCATCACCGAGGCCGCCCTCGCGCACCTGGACCTCGACCGGCTCCTCGACGAGCTGCTGACGCGCCTGCGCGGGATCCTGAGCGTCGACACGATCGCGATCCTGCTCCTCGACCCCGACTCGAACGAGCTGGTCGCGCGCGCGGCGAAGGGGCTCGAGGAGGAGGTCGAGCAGGGCGTCCGGATCCCGGTCGGCGCCGGCTTCGCGGGCCGGGTCGCTGCGGACCGCCGGCCGATCTACCTGCCGAAGGTCGACCGCCACAGCGTGATCAACCCGATCCTGATCAACAAGGGCATCGCCTCGATGCTCGGCGTTCCGCTGCTGGTCGAGGGCGAGGCGACCGGGGTGCTACACGTCGGATCGCTCACCCCGCGCGAGTTCGGCGCAGACGATGCCGAGCTGCTCCAGCTCGCGGCCGACCGCATGGCGCTCGCGATCGACCACGCCCGCCTGTACGCGTCCGAGCGCGAGGCGCGTGCGGCCGCCGAGCAGCGCGCCAACCAGCTCACGCAGCTCCAGGCGATCACCGACGTGGCGCTCGGCCGGCTCTCGGTGGACGAGGACGTGCTCGGCGACATGCTCGAGCGGGTGCGCGACGTGCTCGCGGTGGACACCGTCGCGGTCCTGCTGCTCTCGGCCGAGGGCGACGAGCTGGTCGCGCGCGCCGCGCGCGGGCTCGAGGAGGAGGTCGAGCGCGGGGTGCGGATCCCGCTCGGGCGCGGCTTCGCGGGCCGCATCGCCGAGCAGGGCGAGCCGCTCGTTCTCGAGGACATCGACAGGGCGGACCTCGTCAACCCGCTCCTGCGCGAGAAGGGGATCAAGACGCTCGTCGGCGTCCCGCTCCTGGTCGAGGAGCGGGTGATCGGCGTGCTCCACGTTGGCTCCCTCCACCCGCGCGTGTTCGCCGAGGAGGAGATCGGCCTGCTCGAGCGTGCCGCCGACCGGATCGCGCTGGCCGCCGACCGCGCCCGCCAGCACACGCTCGCGGGCCTGCTCCAGCGCACGCTGCTGCCCGCGCGGCTGCCGGAGGTGCCGTCACTGCGGATGGCCGCCCGCTACGTACCGGGGTCGGACGAGGCCCACGTGGGGGGCGACTGGTACGACGTGGTGGAGCTTCCGCACGGGCGCGTCGGCGTGGCGATCGGGGACGTGGTGAGCCGCGGCGTGCGCGCAGCGGCCGTGATGGGCCAGATGCGCACGGCGCTGCGCGCGTACGCGCTCGACGCCGACGGCGACCGCCCGGGGCCGGTGCTCGACCGCCTCGACCGGCTCGTCCGCAGCCTCGACGAGCGCGAGATGGCCACCGTCGCCTACGTCGTGATCGACCCCGCTGAGTCGGTCCTCACGGCGTCGCTCGCCGGCCACCCGCCGCCGCTCGTGCTCGGTGCGGATGGGAGCACGCGGTTCCTCGACGGCGTGCGCTCGCGACCGATCGGCGTGGTCGCCGCGCGCCGCTACGACGAGACGACCGCCCCACTCGAGCGCGGCGAGACGCTCATCCTCTACACGGACGGGCTGGTCGAGCGCCGCGGCGTGCCCATCGACGAGGGCATGCGCCGGCTCGAGGAGGTGGCGGCATCCGTTGCCGGCGCCGACCCGGACGAGCTGTGCGACCGGCTCGTGCGGCTCGCCGAGGACGACTCGGTGGCCGACGACGTCGCCGTGCTGGCCATCCGCCTGCCCGCCGCCGCGGCGGAGTCGCTCGCGATGACGCTTCCCGCCGAGCCGGGCTCGCTCTCGACCATGCGCCGTGCGGTCCGGGACTGGCTCGGCCGCCGCGAGGTGGACCCCGCCGTGGGCAACGACATCCTCGTGGCGATGGGCGAGGCCGCCGCCAACGCGGTGGAGCACGCCTACGGGCCGGGCAACGCCGAGTTCCGGCTGGAGGCCCGCATCGATGCGGGCGAGATCGTGGTGCGGATTTACGACGAGGGCCGCTGGCGCCCGGCGCGGGGATCGCACCGCGGGCGCGGATTGTCCATGATGGAGGCGCTGATGGAGGACGTGCAGGTGGACAGCGACGAAAGCGGAACCGTGGTGACCATGCGCCGCAAGCTCGAGGGGGCCGGCCCATGATCGCGGGCTCGACACCCCCGCAGATCACGATCGACGAGGGAGTTGTGATCGCGGCCCTGCCCGACGAGATCGACCTCGCCAACGCGCGCGGGATCACCTCGATGGTGTCCGCCGCCGTCCCCAACGAGGCCGTCGGCGTCGTGCTCGACCTCTCGGGCACGACCTACCTCGACAGCTCCGGCGTCCACCTGATCTTCGACCTCGCCGACCGGCTCGGCGCGCGCCAGCAGCGCCTGGTGCTCGCGGTGCCCGAGACCTCGAACGTCAGGCGCGTGCTCGAGCTGGTGGACGTGACGGTGGTGGCCGCGATGGTCCCCGAGCTCGCCCGCGCGAAGGAGCTGGCGCGGGGCTGACCGACCGGTCCGGGAGGAACTGTCCGCCGCCGGGCGAATCCCCCCGGCGTGACACGCACCGGCACCCAGGCTCTCACCCTCTCGGCTGAGATCCGCGCGCGCTTCGAGGAGTTCTCGCGCTCTCAGAAGGACGTAGGCCAGTACATCGTCGACCACCTCGACGAGGCCGCCTTCCACACGGCCGAGGAGCTGGCGCGCAGGGCCAACACGTCGAGCTCGACGGTCGTGCGCTTCGCCCAGGCCCTCGGCTTCGAGGGTTTCCCCGAGCTTCAGGCGTCCGCCCGCGAGGAGTACCGCCGGGCGCGCGACAGCGGCGGCCCGGTCGGCGACCCGCTCGAGACTCAGCCGCTCTTCCCGATCGACCAGACCGAGTTCGAGGCCGCGCTGGCCGCCGACCACGTCAACGTGGCCGAGACGGCGCGCAAGCTCGACCGCGACGAGGTGGCCGCCGCCGTGGAGCGGATCTCGCGCTCCGAGCACACGCTGCTCTGCGGCACCGATCAGATGGCGTTCTTCGCGAGCTACCTGCGCCACCTGCTGATGCTGCTCGACCTGCGCTGCGAGGTCGTCGCGAGCCCGAGCCAGGAGGGCCTCGCGCGGCTCGGCCGGATCGACGACCGCACGCTCGTGATCGGCTTCTCCGCCGGTCGCCCGCACCCGCTGGTGGTCCGCGCGATGAAGCTCGCCCGCCACCGCCGCGCCGGCACGATCGCGATCGCCGACGCCACCCTCTCCGAGGTCGCGAAGCTCGCCGACCAGCGCCTCTACTACTCCTCGAACAGCCCGGCGTTCGTGCGCTCGCACACCGCGCTGCTCGGGATGATCCAGGCGCTCGCCTACGGCGTGTACGCGCTGGACGAGTCGGCCTACGCCGACCGAATCAAAGCTTTCCGGCTCAAGTAGCCGGCTCGGCTCGCGCGCGGGGGCGGAGCCGCGCGTCATGCCCCGCTCGGGGGTACGGTCGCAGGCTCCCTCAGAGAGCCCCGATCGGGACATGCCGCGCGGCTCCGACGGGCGTCCCCGGTGGCCAACTACTATTCGCCTTCGTGAAGGACACCGCGACATTCCGGGTGAAGGCGGGCCTCGCCGAGATGCTCAAGGGTGGCGTGATCATGGACGTGGTCACCGCCGAGCAGGCCCGCGTGGCCGAGGCGGCGGGCGCCGTGGCCGTGATGGCCCTCGAGCTCGTGCCGGCCGACATCCGGGCCGCCGGCGGGGTGGCCCGCATGGCCGATCCCACCAAGATCGAGGAGATCCAGGGCGCCGTCACGATCCCGGTCATGGCGAAGGCGCGGATCGGGCACTTCACCGAGGCGCAGGTGCTGGAGGCCCTCGAGGTGGACTACGTGGACGAGTCCGAGGTGCTGACCCCGGCCGACGAGGCCAACCACATCGACAAGTGGAAGTTCAAGGTGCCGTTCGTCTGCGGCGCGACCAACCTGGGCGAGGCGCTGCGGCGGATCGCCGAGGGCGCCGCGATGATCCGCACCAAGGGCGAGGCCGGCACGGGCAACGTCGTCGAGGCCGTGCGCCACATGCGCACGATCCGCGGCGACATCCGGCGGCTCTCGTCGATGGACGAGTCCGAGCTGGCGAGCGCGGCGAAGGACCTGCGCGCGCCGCTCGAGCTGGTGCGCGCGGTGGCCGAGAAGTGCGGTCTGCCGGTCGTGAACTTCTCCGCCGGCGGCATCGCCACCCCGGCCGACGCGGCGCTGATGATGCAGCTCGGCGCCGAGGGCGTCTTCGTCGGCTCCGGCATCTTCAAGTCCGAGGACCCGGAGCGGACCGCGAAGGCAATCGTCGAGGCCACGACCCACTACGACGACCCCGAGCGTGTCGCTCGCGCGTCGCGCGACCTCGGCGCGCCGATGGGCGGCATCGAGATCTCCTCACTCGGCGAGGACGGCCTGCTCCAGACGCGCGGCTGGTAGCCGCGTGGTCGTCGGCGTACTCGCCCTCCAGGGCGATTTCGAGGCGCATGCCGGGATGCTGACGCGGCTTGGCGCGGAGGCGCGCATCGTCCGCACGCCGGGCGAGCTCGCCGGGGTCGACGCGCTCGTGGTGCCCGGCGGCGAGAGCACCACGATCACGCTGGGAATCGAGCGCGAGGGGCTCGCCGAGCCGCTGCGCGAGCTCGTGTCCGGCGGTACGCCGGTGCTGGCCACGTGCGCCGGCATGATCGTCCTCGACCGCGATCACCTCGGCGTGCTCGACCTCACCACGCGTCGCAACGCGTTCGGGCGGCAGGTCATGAGCTTCGAGGCCGACCTCGACCTACCCGGTTTGGGGGAGACACCGCTGCGAGCGGTATTCATCCGCGCTCCCTGGGTGGAGGAACACGGCGCGAATGTCGAAGTCTTAGCCGAGGTCGACGGCCACCCGGTGGCCGTTCGGCAGGGAGAAGTGACCGCAGTGGCATTCCACCCCGAGCTGACCAGCGATGCACGGCTGCACCGCTGGCTCGTCGAGGCCGCGGGTGCCCGGATCAAGGAGCCTGCATGAAGGACCAGCGCGCCGAGGCGCTCGCCCAGATCCTCGTTAGGTACTCGACGAAGGTGCAGAAGGGCGACACAGTCGTCATCCAGTCGACGACGCCGGCGGAGCCCCTGGCCCTGGCGGTGTACGAGGAGGTGCTGCGGGCCGGCGGACTGCCGATGGTGCAGCTCGCCCCCGACGGGGCCGCGTCGGCGTTCTACGGGCTGGCCTCGGACGAGCAGCTCGACTGGGTCTCGCCCCTCTCCAGGTGGATCGCCGAGGAGTCCGACGTCCGCATCTCGCTCATGGCCGATTCGAACGCGCGGGAGCTGTCGCAGGCGGACCCGAAGAAGCAGGCCCGCGCGCAGAAGGCGCGCCGCTCGCTGCTCGACACGACCATGAAGCGCGCCGCCAGCGGCGAGCACCGCTGGGCGCTCACGCTGTTTCCGACTCACGCGTACGCCGCCGAGGCCAACATGTCGCTCGCGCAGTACGAGGACTTCTACTACGCGGCCTGTCTGGCCACCGACCCGGAGCCCGTCACCGCCTGGGCGCGCCAGTCCGACGAGGTCAAGCGACTCGCCGAGTGGATCCAGGGCAAGGAGGAGGTCCACATCACGGCCCCGGGCACCGACATCAAGCTCGGCGTTGCCGGGCGGCGGTTCATCCCGTGCACCGGCGAGCACAACATGCCCGACGGCGAGTTCTTCACGGGCCCGATCGAGGACGCGGTCGACGGGGAGGTCTCGTTCTCGTTCCCGGCGTCCTACGGCGGCCGCGAGGTGACCGGCGTGCGGTTCCGGTTCGAGGGGGGCAAGGTCGTCGACGCCTCGGCCGAGCGCGGCGAGGACTTTCTGATCGAGATGCTCGACACCGACGACGGCGCGCGCCGGCTCGGTGAGCTCGGCATCGGGACCAACTACGGGATCGCCGACGGAACCAAGGAGATCCTGCTCGACGAGAAGATCGGCGGGACCGTGCACATGGCGATCGGCGCGAGCTACCCGGAGTCGGGCGGCGTGAACGAGTCGGCCGTGCACTGGGACATGGTCTGCGACCTGCGCCAGGGTGGCGCGATCGTGGTCGACGGCGTCGAGCTCCAGCGCGACGGCCGCTTCGTCGTCTAGCTCCCGACGTTCACCCATCCGTCGGGTTTCCGCCCTTTTGGGCCGGGTACCCAGCGGACGAGGCAAGGGAGAGAGATGACTGTCGACAGGGTCAGGCGCACGCTTCGCGGGCGCACAGAGGCGCGCAACCCGCGCGATCCGAGGCGCGCCGCGCGCACCCGGGTCGAGACCGCGCGCCGCTTCCTGGCCCGCACCGGCCCGGCGCCGCACCCGCGC
>DASVPL010000253.1:0-16434 GCA_036382905.1 Thermoleophilaceae bacterium
CATCTTGGCGCGCGGCTGCTGCGGGTTGACGTCGGTCAGGCGGGACATGGTCTGCCCTTCTTCAGGGAGCGGGGCGGGGGCGGCGCGACTCTAATCGCGCCGCGTCCGCGAAGTCAAATGCCGCTGATCGATCAGCGCAAGTTGCACATGTGCCCGGCCCGCGGGTAGGGTCGGCCGGTGGCCGGCGGAGCCCACGACCTCGACTGGCTGAAGGGCGCGCTCCAGTCCGCGATCGCCCTCGAGCACTCGACGCTGCCGCTCTACGTCGCGGCCATGTTCTCGCTTCGGACGCAGAGCTTCACCGCGTACAACTCCGTGCGCAGCGTGGCGATGGAGGAGATGGTCCACCTCGCGATTGCGTGCAACACGCTCTCCGCGCTGGGGGGCGCTCCGCAGATCCGCCACCTCGACCCCGGCTTCCCCTCGCAGGGGCTCCCGGGCGGCGCCGAGCCGGACCTGAGCGCGTGGCTCGCGCAGCTCTCGCGCCCCCAGCTCCAGGCCTTCATGCGCATCGAGCTCCCGGAGTTCCTGATGCCGGACGAGTACCGCCACGAGTCCTACCCGACGATCGCCAGCCTCTACGACGCGATCGACGCCGCGATCGACGCGAACGCCGACGCGGTGCGCGAGGCGATGAAGGAGACGGCCGGCTCGCCGGACCGTGCGAACCAGGTGGGCGACAACATCGGGTTCAAGACCATCGAGTACGTCGAGGGCGAGGACCCGATCCCCCAGCTCCACGCCGGGATCGACGAGATCCTCGAGCAGGGCGAGGGAGCGTCGAGCCGGACGCTGCACGCGAACCCCGGCTCCGAGGGCGAGGAGTCGCACTACTGCAAGTTCGCGGAGCTCTACTACGGCGCGCGCTACGAGGAGCCGAGCCCGCCCGTCGAGCTGACCCTCGCGACCGAGCCCGAGTTCTTCAGGGGCTATGCGATCCCGTTCCCGGACGTGGTCAACACCCTCGCCGTGCCGTCCGACGGCTACGCGGCGATCCTCGCCGAGGACCCGAACGCGCAGGCCGCCGAGCAGGCGCTCGAGGCGTTCGACACGGCCTACTCGACCGTCCTCGCCCATCTCGACGCCGTCTGGAACGGACCCGCCGCGCAGGCGTTCCCGACGCTGGGCGCGGCGGTCGGCGCGATGGCCGGGCTCCGCGTGCCCGCCTGCTTCAAGGTCATGGTCCAGGAGGTTCCCGCCCCGGCGATCGCGAAGCTGCCCGAGCTCTATCCGGACGAGCACGAGCGGATGGCGGAGCTGACCGACCTCGACCGGCCCGTGTTCTACGGGCCGCGCTTCCGCAACCTGAACCCCGCGGCCTAGCGCCGCGCCCGCGCTACTCGGCGCAGAGCAGCCACCACCAGGCGGGCTGGCCGCCCACGTGGTGCTCGAGCTCGACGCCGTCGGGGACGGCGCGCTCGATCGTGGCGCGGCTGAGCGGCGCGCCGTCGCCCGCGAGGCACGTGAGCACCTCGCCGCCGTCGGCGATCCGGGCGATGACCGCGCTGAGCGCGCGCTCCGGGTCGCCCCAATCGACCAGCTCGTCGCCGACGTAGGCGAGCGCCTCGCCCGCCACGAAGCGGCCCTGCGCGTCGTCGCGAGCGGCCGGGGCCACGCCGCCGGTGCGCAGGCGCGCGACCGCGGCGTTCAGCGCCTTCGCGTTCTGCTCGGCGCTCGCGTCCGGGTCGAGCTCGAGCAGCGCCGGGATGCCGGCCTGCTGCGAGCGGGTCGGCACGACCTGCACGGGCTTCTCCGAGAGCTCGGCCGCGCGCTCGGCCGCCATGATCACGTTCGGGTTGTTCGTCAGCACCACGACCTCGCGCGCGGGGGCCGCGTGGATGCCGGCGAGCAGGTCGTTGGTGGAAGGGTTCATGGTCGCCCCGCCGTCGACCACGTGCGCGCCGAGGCTCTCGTACAGCCGCCGGATGCCCGGTCCGTTGGCGACCGCGAGCACGCCGCAGCCCGCCTCCTCGCCCGCGGCGGCCAGGCGCTCGTCGCGCTCGGCGATCTGATCGCGCATGTCGGCCACGTCGAGGCGCGAGACCTCGCCCACGCCCTCGAAGAGGGCCATGGCGCGGTCGGGATGGTCGGTGTGCACGTGCACCTTGAGCGTGTGCGGGTCGCCGACGACCAGCACCGAGTCGCCGATCGACTCGAGCTTCGACACGTACGGCCCCGACTCGAGGCCGTCGCCGGTCACGGCGAAGTTGGTGCAGTAGCGGAAGCGGCTCGACTCGTGGCCGTGCGGGTGGTGGAGCCCGCGTGCCGGTGCCTCGCGATGCTCGAGCTCGGGCGGCGCGTCGTCGCGCAGAGCGCCGATCACACCGGCCATGATCACGGTGAGGCCGTAGGCGCCGGCGTCCACCACGCCGGCGGCGCGCAGGACGTCGAGCTGCTCGGGGCCGCGCTCGACCGCCTCGGCACCGGCCTCGAGGGCGCGCTCCAGCACCTCCGCCAGCAGCCGGTCCTGCTCGGCGGGGTCAACGCCTGGCCCGAGCCGCTGAGGCTCCATGTGTGCGAGGTCCTGCGCCACTCGGTGCGCCATCGCGCGGACGGCCGAGAGCATCGTCCCCTCGGCGGGGTTGCGGACCGAGTCGTACGCGGCGTCGGCCGCGCGGGCGAGAGCGGCGCTCACGAGGATCGGATCGATCAGCTCGCCGGGCCGCGACGCCAGCTCCTCCGCGGCGCCGCGCACGATCTGCGAGAGGATCACGCCGCTGTTGCCGCGCGCGCCGAGCAGCGCGGCGCGGGCCACGGCGGCGACCAGCTCCTCGCGGCCGATCTCGTCGATGTCCTGGCCGCTCATCGTGTCGAGCTCGGCGAGCACCGCGCGCAGCGTCATCGCCATGTTGTCGCCGGTGTCGCCGTCGGCGACCGGGAACACGTTGAGGTCGTTGACCTCCTGCCGCCGGCTCTCGAGCGCCGCGCAGGCGCTCGCGACAGCTCGCCGGAAGCGAACCAGGCTGGGATCTGGCATGGCCATGTACTACACCCACACTACGCCGCGTTTCGGGCGCATGGCCGCGCGGCGCGCCCGCGACCGGAGATTGCGGCAGTCTGTGCGCCGTGCGGACCGTCTACCTCGGCACCTCGGACTTCGCCGTCACCGTGCTCGAGCGGCTGGCGGATTCGCCGCACCGGCCGGCGCTCGTGGTCACGCGGCCGGACCGGCCGAAGGGCCGCGGGCGCAAACTCTCGCCGCCGCCCGCAGCCGAGGCGGCGCGCGCCCTCGGCATCGACCTCATCCAGCCCGAGAGCGTGAACTCGGACGAGGCCCGGGCGGCGATCTCCGCGGCCGCGGCCGGCGCGGTCTGCATCTGCGCCTACGGCGCGCTGCTGAAGGAGCCGCTGCTGTCGGAGCACCCGATGCTGAACGTCCACCCCTCGCTGCTGCCGCGCTGGCGCGGCGCGGCACCGGTCGAGCGCGCGATCGAGGCCGGGGACGAGGAGACCGGGGTCTCGATCATGCGGCCGATCGCCGAGATGGACGCGGGGCCCGTTTGCCTGGCGCGGGTGGAGCCGATCGAGGACGAGGACGACTACGGGACGCTCGCACCGCGGCTCGCACGGCTCGGGGGCGAGCTGCTCGTGGAGGCGCTCGACAGCTCGCCGCCGTTCGTGGAGCAGCCGGACGAGGGCGTCACGGAGGCGCCGAAGATCACGGGCGAGGACCGCCGGCTCGATCCGGGCCTCGAGGCGGGCGCGGCGTGGCGGCGCGTGCGCGCTCTGAACCCGCACATCGGCACCTACGTGGAGCTCGCCGACGGCGAGCGCCTGGGCGTGCGGCGTGCGGCGCCGACGGACGCGCCCCCTCCCCCGCCCGCGGAGCTGGGCGTGGACGAGGGGCGGCTGCTGCTCGGCTGCGTCGACGCCGCGCTCGAGCTGCTCGTGGTGCAGCCGCCCGGCGGGAAGCCGATGAGCGCGGCCGACTACCTGCGCGGTCACGGCGCGCGGCACGGCGCTTGACGGCGCGGCGCGGCGGCCGGTGCCGGTGACGCGGCGCGGGAGCCGCTGATGCCGGCTTCGCCGGCGCGCGTCGTCGCCCAGCGTGTGCTCGAACGCGTCTTCCGGGAGGGCGCCTGGGCCGACCGTGCCTTCCGCGGCGAGGCCGAGCGAGCCGGCCTCGACCCGCGCGAGCGCGCCTTCGCGCAGGCACTCGCGTACGGCGCCGTCCAGCGCGTGCGCACGCTCGACCACGTGCTCGAACGTTGCTCGAGCCGCACGCTCGACGAGGTCCAGCCGGACGTCCGCGACGCGCTGCGGCTCGGGGTGCTCCAGGTCGTCTGGCTCGACGGCGTGCCGGACCGCGCGGCGGTGGACCAGACCGTCGAGCTGGTGAAGGCCGCCGTGCCGCGCGCGGGCGGGTTCGCCAACGCGGTCATGCGGCGGGCGGCTCGCGAGGCGCGCGGCATCGTGGACGGGCTGCCCGAGGGGACCGCGTCGGAGGCCGCGCTCAAGCACTCGCACCCCGACTGGCTCGCCCGGATGTGGTGGAAGCAGCTCGGTGCGGACGAGGCGCGCGCGCTGATGGCGCGCGACAACGAGCCGGCCGAGAGCGCGCTCCGGGCGAACACGCTCCGCGCGGCGCCCGAGGAGGTCCGCGCGGAGCTGGAGCGCGCGGGCGCCGAGGCGCGGCCGGCGGAGCCGCTCGGCGCGGGCGCGGAGCCGGCCCCCGTCGCGGGCGCCCTCCCCGAGGGCATCGTCGTCGCCGGCGCCTTCGACGCGCACGCCTCCGACCTCTTCGCGCGCGGCCTCGTGATGCCGCAGTCGCGCGGCTCGATGCTCGTGGCGCGCACCCTCGCCCCGCAGCCGGGCGAGCGCGTGCTCGACATGTGCGCGGCTCCCGGCGCGAAGAGCACGCACCTGGCGGCCCTGATGGGGAACGAGGGCGAGGTCGTCGCCGTGGAGTCGAACGAGCAGCGCGCCGGCGAGCTACGCGCGAACGCCGCCCGGCTCGGCGCGACGATCGTCCACGTGCGCACGCAGGACGCGCGCGAGCCGGTCGAGCCCGGCGGCTTCGACCGCGTCCTGCTGGACGCCCCGTGCTCGGACCTCGGCACGCTCCAGTCGCGCCCCGACGCGCGCTGGCGCAAGGGGCCGGCGGCGATCGAGGAGCTGGCGGAGCTCCAGCAGGAGCTGCTCGACGCGGCGCTCGCCCAGCTCAGGCCCGGCGGCAGGCTCGTCTACTCCACCTGCACGATCAGCCCGCGCGAGCAGGTGGGCTCCCTGCCCGGGATGCGCGCGGAGCCTCCGATTCAGGCGCTCCCTCACCGTCACGGCACGGACGGATTCTTCATCGCCGGGTTTACCTCCGCCTGACCACGGTGTAGAAGAACGCTCCGATGGAGTCCTCGAGCACCCTCCCCCGCCCCGACTGCCCCTCCTGCGGCGAGCCGTGGCTCAGCCCGACCCAGCTCCCGGGACGCTTCCGCTGCGTCTACTGCCTGCACCGCTTCGAGCTGCGCTCCGACTGCCCCGGCTGCGGCAACCACGCGACGATCGCGCGCATGACCGACACCGCGAACGTCGAGTGCCGCAACTGCGGCAGCAGCATGCTGGTCCCGATCTAGACGGGGTCCGGGAGCGAGGGTGTGCAAGAGGCCGCTTGGTGCTGAGCACGGCCCTACCGCCCGACATCTCGTCGGTGCCGCTGCCCGAGGAATCGCAAGACGAGGCGTCCGTCGAGGACGTCGTCGAGCGCATCGACCAGTCGATCTACGCCGCGCTGGTCGCCAGCTGGCGACCAGCGCGCCGGCCGGCCGTCGTCGCTATGCGATTGGCGACGGCTGGAACGCCGGCGGGCAGCCCGCGTTCTCCGGGTTGGCGGCCCGGTTGTCGGTCCTGACGATCATCCCGTTCCCGACCTGGCGGACGCACACGATGCCGTCGCTGTTGCGGTCGACGGTCCCGGGGGCCGCGGCCTGATCGTCGGAGACCTCGCCGGTGTCCGGGTTCACGCACACGAACCCGTCCCCGTCCGCGTCGAAATCCGCGGAGAACGTCTCACCCTGGACGAAGCCCGGCTGGCAGGCCTCCTCGCCACTCGCCGCCGGCACACCCACGACAACCGCTACGGACAGCGCCACCAGGGCGCAGAGGATCCCCCGCCACTTCATAGCCAGTTCCCTTCCTCGAGCCCCCCTGGCGGAGCCCGGGCCAGAACCTCGAACGTAACCCGGCTACCCCCGGACGGTCAAGCGGGAGGGATTGATCCGCGCCTATAGAGCGCGAAGAGGAGCGCGCACAGCAGCAGCGCCCCCGCCACGTACGCGAGCTCGAGTTGGAGGACCGGGCTGCTGAACCCCGGCAGCAGCAGCATGAGCACGAACGTGAGCGCCGAGCCGACCCAACAGAGCGCCGCCTGCTTCGTGAGCCCGCGCGCGAGCGCCGCCTGGTTGAGCGTGGCGGCCGCCAGGTAGAGCCCCATACCCACGGCCACGAGCGCGAGGCCGCCGCGGTCGTACTCGTCCGACTCCCCGAAGAACAGCTCCATCGCCCACGGGCCGAGGACGAGCATCCCCACGGCCACGAGTCCCGCGAAGGCCGCGATCGCCTTCAGGGTCGTGGTCACCGCCCGGCTGAAGGCGGCCCGGTCGCCGGTCGCGCTCACGTGCGTGAGGTGGGGCAGGATCGAGGTCTGCACCGACTGGAAGAGCTGGAGCGGAGCGCGGGCGATCAGCAGCACGTTGAACGCGAAGCCCGCGAGCGCGGCGCCCTCCGCGCCCCCGGTCGCCTTCACGAGCAGCGGCCCGGCGTTCAGGAAGGTCTGCTCGGCGAGCATGATCAGCAGCACCGCCGCGGCGAAGCCGGTCCCGTGCGCGAGCGTGAACTCGGGCTCCGCCGGTTTCGTGGACTCGCCGGCGGGCCCCTCGGCCGGCACGGGCTCACCCACCTCGGCATCCGCGCGCAGGCGCAGCCTGAGGGCCCACGGCACCACGGCGAGCGAGAACAGCGGCGCCGCCAGGATGCCGAACGCAACCACCGACTGCCCGTCCGCGATCCCCACCGCCACGGCGAGCGCGAACATCACCCGCGAGGTGGCCTCGAGCAGCACCAGCAGCCCGTAGAGCCCGAAGCGGCGGTTGCCGGCGAGGAACCCGCGGGCGAAGTAGCTCGCCGCGTACGCCAGCACCGCGGCGATCAGCACCCAGTAGAGCGTCGCGGAGCCCTCGAACAGGTCGTCCTCGATCGGCCCGCGCAGCGCCAGCGCCACGGCGGCGAAAACGAACCCGAGCGCGAGCTGGATCGTCGCCGCCACGCGCAGGTGCTCGCTGCCGCCGCGGCCGTGGGCGTCGCGCTCGGCGATCGTGCGCGAGAGGAGCTGCTCCACCGGGCGGTAGAGCACCGACACGACGATGAAGACCATCGACCACAGCAGCGTGATCGCGCCGTAGTCGTCGTCGCTCAGCGAATGGCTGGCTAGCGAGAAGTACGCGTAGGTGACGAGTCCGGTGACCCCGATCCCCACCGACAGGATCGCGGCGCCGCGGCCGTAGCCGCCGGCCTCAGTCGAGGACCGTGAGCGTTCTCGTGGCCGCGAAAACCGAGTCAATCAAGGACGCAGGGTCGAAGGCTTGGTTGGCCAAGCCGAGACCCGAGGACGCCGAGTGACGACGGTTTGCAGCGGATCACGAGACGCTCACAAGCGCCATTGTCCACGGCAAAGGCGTGCGCACCTCGGCGACCGTCCCGTAGCGCGACAGCAGCGACACGAACCCGACCTTGGTCCAGTGGTTCAGGTGGCCGGGCGTGTTCCCCAGGGCACCAAGGTAAGCGCCGCGGGCCATGTTGAGCATGCGCCAGATCGGCTCGCGTGGGACCGAGACGAGCAGGTGGCGCTGCGCCACCCGCGCCATCTCGGCCAGCGTGGCCTCGGGCTCGGGCACGTGCTCGAGCACCTCGATCGCGGTGGCCACGTCGAACTCGTCGTCCTCGAACGAGAGGGAGGTCGCCTCCTCGACGCGGTACTCGAGGTTCGCCCGCTGGCGCTTCTCCCACTCGGCGCGGAGCTTGGGGTCGTCGAGGTCGATCCCAACGATCCGCCCGCCGTCGAGGCGGTCCGCCCACTCCGAGGTGAGCACGCCCTCGCCGCAGCCGACGTCGAGGATCGACCTCGGCGCCGCCTGCGCGAACAGCTCGTTCAGGTCGCGCTCGAACCCGTCCATCATCCGCCGCATGACGGGGTTCGTGGTGTTGTACTTGTCGGTGGTGTTGCCGGTCGGGACGGTCGGCGTGGCGCTCACAGCTTCAGCGCCTCCCGCTCCTCCGTGTTGCCGGTCGCGCGGCCGGCCTCGGCGCCGGTGGTGCGCGGGCGCTCGCCGCCGGCCCCCGGCTCGTAGTGCGACGGCTCGACGCCGAGCTGGAGCTCCACGCGGCGCACGCGCTCGAGGATCCGCTGCTGGAGGATCCGGCTGCCGGCCAGGATGTCGCCGACGATGCCGAGCGCCGCGAGCTGCACCGCCGCGATGAACAGCACCGCGCCGAGGATCAGCGACTGCACGTGCCCGGCGCCCTCGTCCTCGACCACGTAGAAGTAGGCGAACCGAATCCAGATCACGAGCGCGGCGAAACCGACGATCGCAGCGGCTGTCATGAACACCCGCAGCGGCTCGTACATCGAGTAGATCCGGAAGATCGAGACGGTGTTGCGGCGCACGTACGCGCCCATCGACTTGAACAGACGCGACTCGCGGGTCTTCGCGTTCGTGCGGATCGGCGTGTGGTCGATCGCCACGAGCATCTTGCCCGCCTGGATGATCGTCTCGAGCGTGTAGGTGTACTTCGAGACGACCTGCACCTGGATCGCGGCCTCGCGGTTGTACGCGCGGAAGCCGGACGTGGTGTCGGGCACGGTCGTCTCCGAGGCGCGGCGCACGACCCAGCTACCTAGCCGCTGCAGCGTCTTCTTCAGCGGCGAGAAGTGCTCGATCGACTCGACCACCCGGTCGCCCACCACCATGTCCGCGCGGCCCTCGACGATCGGCGCGACGAGCTTCGGGATGTCGGCCGCGGAGTACTGGTTGTCGGCGTCGGTGTTGACGATCACGTCGGCGCCGAGCTTCAGGCACGCGTCGAGGCCCGCCTGGAACCCCGTGGCGAGGCCCTTGTTGTTCGTCAGGCGGACGATGTGGTCGACGCCGTTCGCCTTCGCGACCTCGATGGTGCGGTCGGTCGAGCCGTCGTCGACGATCAGCCATTCCACCTCGTCGAAGCCCTCAACCTGACGGGGAAGGTCCGCGAGTGTGGTCGGAAGCTGATCCTCCTCGTTGAGGCAGGGGATCTGGATGATGAGCTTCATGCCGGCGCGTCCAGAGGGTATCGGCCGCGGGTAACGTAATCGCCGTGACGCAACGCCTCGCCGCAGCCGCCCTCTGCGCGTCCTTCGCCCTCGCCGGTTGCGGCGACGGCGCCGACCAGAACGAGCGTCAGCGCGCTCAGGAGGTCGTCGAGAAGTTCGCGCTCGCCGAGGGGCCGGAGGCGTGCGACTACCTCGGCGGCCAGGCCCTCGAGGACAACTACGGCGGCCGCGACTACGCCACCGGCAGGGAGCGCTGCGAGAAGGCCGCCAAGCGCTTCGAGGGCGAGGCGATCACCGTCAAGGCCGTGAAGGTCACGAGCGAGACGACCGCGCGCGTCGACGCGGAGTCGAAGGCCGGGCGGCTCTACGTCGTGTCGCTGTCGAAGCCCGCTGACGACTGGGTGATCGAGCGGATCATCCAGCAGCGCAGGCAGTAGACCGCGGGGGGCGCCGCGCCCCACGCCGCGGCCGGGCGGTGCCCGCGCCTAGTGCGCGGTGTTGCCGCCGAAGGTGTCGCGCAGGTCGGCCAGGTCGGCGCGGTCGGCCTCGGCGCGGCGCACCGCTGCCTTGCGATCCTCGTTCTGGCGGTACTCGCGCCCGGCCTTGCGGGCGGCGTCGTTGCGCGCGTTGATCGCGTCCTTCTGGGCCCGGTAGGCGGCGTCGCCGCGCTTGGCGGGCTGGTCGCCGGTCTGATCACTCATGGGTCTCCCCCGGTTGCTGTTGACCGAGGTCTCCCTCAGTGGCTTCATGGAAAGCATAGGGCCCGTGCCGGGCGCTTGTGTCGGAGCTAGTACATGCGCGAGCCGACGACCGCATCGCGGCTCGGCGTGAGCAGCGCGATCCCGTCGCCGGCCGCGGACTCCACGCCGAGCACCAGCACCTCGCTCATGAACCCCGCGATGTTGCGCGGCTCGAAGTTCACGACGGCCAGCACCTGCATGCCGCGCAGCTCGTCGTGGGCGTAGTTGGTGACCTGAGCGCTCGAGCGCTTCACGCCGATCTCGGGGCCGAAGTCGATGGTCAGCTTGAGCGACGGGTTGCGCGCCCGCGGGAAGTCCTCCACGTCGGTGACCACGCCCACCCGGACGTCGACCTTCTCGAAGTCCTCGAACGCGATCGTCACTGCTGCGGGTCGACCGGCCGGTAGCTCGTGGCCACGCCCTTGTCGAGGCCCTTCGTGCCGAGCGGCCCCACCGGCACCGAGTCGGTCTTCTCGACGCAGTCGTTCAGGCGGTAGATCCCTACCTCGGGGCCCGGCCGCGCGAACGCGGTCGGGTAGTAGTTGTACGAGAAGTCGTAGTGCAGGGGGACCTTCTCGGCACCCGGGTCGTACGGGCTCGCGTAGAAGACGCGCTTCGACTCGCGCTCGAGCCGGTCGTAGTACGCGAGCGCCTGCGGGACCTTCGCGTTCTCGGCGCGCCCACGGATCACGCTCATAGTCATCACGAGGCAGAAGCCCTGCTGGCGGTAGAGGTCGATCAGGTCGGGTGTGAGCGTGGCCGCGTAGGTGGTGTCGGCTCCCTCGGGGGCGTCGAGCACCACGCGCCGGCGCACGTCGCGGATGAAGCCGCGCACGAACTGGCGCTGGCGGTTGCGGCTGCCGACCACGCGGTAGTAGGTGTCGGGCACGCCGGGCTCGATCACGATCCTGATCGCCTCGGGCTGGGTGCGCTCGAGCCAGTCGCGCGCGATCTGCCGCGTGTCCTCCTTGCCGAGCACCTCCGAGGTGCGCACGTCCGCGACGATCGACTGGGCCATGATCCCCGCGGCGAGCGCGGCGAGCACGAGGCCCTGCACCACCGGGCGGCGCCGGATCAGCGAGGCGAGCTGCACGAGCCCGACCGCCGCGAGCAGCGCCAGCACCGGGTACATCGGGAGCAGCCAGCGCCCGAAGTAGCGCGTCTGCGACCCCATGTAGAGGAACAGGACGAGCGGGAACAGCGCCAGCAGGATGCCGCGCCAGCGGTCGCGGCGGATCTCGATGACCGCGCCCGCTATAGCGGCGGCGATCGCCGCCCAGCCGAAGCCCCAGGTCAGGCTCTTCACGTAGTAGCTGAAGCCGCCCTCCTGCGACTGGCCGAGCTTGGCGGAGTCGCCCGCCGCCTCCGCCTGCTGCTTGAGCTGGTAGAGCGCGCTGATCGGCTTGACGAAGAAGAACGGCGTGGTGATCGCGAACGCGACCAGCGTTGCGATGCCCGCGAACACGAGCCCGTGGAGGTCGCTCCGCCGGACGAGCGGCGTCTCCCGATCGCGGCGAAAGCGGATCAGCGCGGCCACGAACAGCGGCACGAGCACGAGCCCGGCCGTGTACTTGAAGCCGACCGCGAAGCCGGCCGCCACGCCCGCGAGCACGTAGTGGCGGCGCTGCCCGTCCTCCCAGGCGCGCAGCGAGAAGTAGACGCAGAGGACCGTCGGCAGGAACGTGCCGGTGTCGGTCAGCGCTATCCGCGAGTACACGACCGGCAGGAACGCGAAGCACAGGACGAACGCCGCCACCACCGCCACGCGCAGGCCCCAGATCCGCTTCCCGACCCAGAACGTGGCCACCACGCCGGCCATCGCGAGGACGGCGGCGAGCCCGCGCGCGAGCTCCCAGATCTGCGTCGGGTCCTGCGTGAACTGCCGCCGGATGCTGCCCTCGGCGAGCTCCAGGCCGAACACGCCGTAGAGCACCTTCAGCATCAGGAAGACCAGGTATGTGAAGGCCGACGGGTTCTGGTAGTAGCCCGGGTCGAGATCGCCGTTGATCATCGTCACGGCCTTGTTCGTGAAGTGCTGCGCCTCGTCGTAGTTGTAGACGTACGGGAGCCCGTAGCCGTTGTTGCGCAGGCGCAGGTAGAGGCCGCTGACGACGATGGCCAGAAGCAGGCCGTAAGCGATCAGCTCATGGCCGGTGGGGCGCCGCAGGCGGGCTCGCATCCGGCCGCGCAGGTTAGCGGCGGGCCCCTGTGCCATTGGTAAGGTTGACTCGCGAGTCAACTACGACGAGGCGGACTGGAAATTGGCTGAGACCCCCGCTGGCGAGCGGGATGCGCGCCACCTGAGACGGGCCGTCGAGCTGGCCGCAGAGGCGCGCGGGATGACCAGCCCGAACCCCCTCGTCGGCGCGGTGATCGTGAAGTCCGGCCGCGTGATCGGCGAGGGCTTCCACAGCGCCGCGGGCCGCCCCCACGCCGAGCGCGAGGCGCTCGCCGCCTGCGCCGAGGACCCCGCCGGCGCGACCATGTACGTGTCGCTCGAGCCGTGCGCGCACGAGGGCCGCACGCCGCCGTGCACCGACGCGATCGTCGAGGCCGGCATCGCGCGCGTGGTGGTCGCATCCGACGATCCCACCGAGAAGGCGAACGGCCGCGGGCTCGGGATCCTGCGCGACGAGGGCGTGACCGTCGACGTGCTGAACGGCGAGGTGGCGGCGAGCGCGCGGCTCCTCAACCAGCCGTTTCGCAAGCACGCGCGCACCGGCCGGCCGCTGGTGGTCATGAAGTGCGCGATGACGCTCGACGGCAAGGTCGCGACCAGCACGGGCGACTCGCAGTGGATCTCGGGCGAGGAGAGCCGCGCCCGCGCGCACCGCTGGCGTGCCGAGCTCGACGCGGTGGTGGTCGGGATCGGGACCGCTCTCTCCGACGACCCCCTCCTCACCGCGCGCGTGGAGGCCGTCGCGCGCCAGCCGAGCCGCGTCGTGTTCGACTCCGAGGCGCGGCTGCCGCTCGCCAGCCAGCTGGTGCGAACCGTGGACCAGGCTCCGCTGATCGTCGTCTGCGGCCGGGCGGCGCCGCGCACCGCCACCGAGGCGCTGGAGGCGGCCGGCGCCGAGGTGGTCGTGGTCTCCGGCGAGAACGAGGGCGCACGCGTGGGCGCCGCGCTCGACGAGCTCGGCGGGCGCGGGATCCAGTCCCTCCTTCTCGAGGGCGGGCCGCACCTCACCGGAGCCTTCCTCGACGCGGGGGAGATCGACGTGGTGCACGCGTTCGTCGCGCCGATGCTCGCCGGCGGGCGCAACGCCAAGCCGCCGGTCGAGGGCGAGGGGATCGAGCGGATCGCGGCCGGGCGCCGCGCGCTGTCGAGCGACGTCGAGCGGATCGGCGACGACGTGCTGATATCGGCTCGCCTCGCGGAGTGGTGATGTTCACGGGCCTCGTACAGCAGAAGGGCACGGTCGCATCCGTGGAGGGCGGGCGCCTCTCGGTCCGCACCGAGTCCCCGCTCGACCTCGAGGAGGGGGCATCGGTGTCGGTCAACGGCGTGTGTCTCACCGCGACCGCCATCGCCGCCGGCGGCTTCGACGCCGACGTGATGCCGGAGACGCTGCGGCGCACGGCGCTCGGCACGCTCGCGGCCGGCCACCCGGTGAACCTCGAGCTGGCGCTGCGCGCGTCCGACCGACTCGGCGGCCACATGGTGCAGGGCCACGTGGACGCCACGGGCACGGTCGAGGCGCTGCGCGACGAGGGCTTCGCGCGCGTGGTGCGGATCGCGGCCGGCACGGACGTGCTCCGCTACGTGGTCGAGAAGGGGTCGATCGCCGTGGACGGCGTCTCGCTCACCGTGTCCGCTGTCGGCGACGACTGGTTCGAGGTATCCCTGATCCCCGAGACCCTCGCGCGCACTACGCTCGGCGGCGCCGAGCCCGGTCGCGTGGTCAACCTGGAGGTGGACGTGCTCGCTAAGTACGTGGAGAAGCTGGTGAGCGCGCGATGAGCTCAGCCGAGACGCGCGCGCCGTTCAGCACCATCGAGGAGGCGATCGAGGACATCCGCGCCGGGCGGATGGTCGTGGTCTGCGACGCCGAGGACCGCGAGAACGAGGGCGACCTGACGCTCGCGGCGCAGTTCGCCACGCCCGACGCGATCAACTTCATGGCCAAGGAGGGGCGCGGCCTGATCTGCCTGGCGCTCACGCCCGACCGCTGCGACGAGCTCGGGCTCGACCTCATGGCCGCCAAGAACGAGTCGCCCTACGAGACGGCGTTCACCGTGTCGGTCGAGGCGCGCGAGGGCGTGACCACCGGCATCTCCGCGCACGACCGCGCGCATACGATCCAGGTGGCGATCGACCCGCGCACGCAGCCGCGCGACCTCGTTCAGCCCGGGCACGTGTTCCCGCTCAAGGCGAAGGCGGGCGGCGTGCTGGAGCGCACGGGCCAGACCGAGGCGGCGGTGGACCTCGCGCGGCTCGCCGGGCTCACGCCGGCCGGGGTGATCTGCGAGATCATGAACGACGACGGCACGATGGCCCGGGTGCCGGACCTCGTCGACTACTGCGCCCGGCACGACCTGAAGATGGTCACGGTCGCCGACCTGATCGCCTACCGGCGCCGCCACGACAAGCTGGTCGAGCGCGTGGTCGAGACGCGGCTGCCGACCGACTTCGGCGACTTCAGCGCGGTGGGCTTCCGTTCGCTGGTGGACGGCAAGCACCACATCGCGATGGTCAAGGGCGACGTGGACGGCGTCGAGGACGTGCTCGTCCGCGTGCACTCCGAGTGCCTGACGGGCGACGTGTTCCACTCGCAGCGCTGCGACTGCGGGCTCCAGCTCGAGACCGCGCTGGCGCGCATCGACTCCGAGGGCTGCGGGGTCCTGCTCTACCTCGCGCAGGAGGGTCGCGGCATCGGGCTGCTCAACAAGCTGAAGGCGTACAAGCTCCAGGAGGAGGGGCTCGACACGGTCGACGCCAACCTCGAGCTCGGGCTGCCCGCGGACCTGCGCGACTACGGCATCGGGGCGCAGATCCTGGTGGACCTCGGACTCACCACGATCCGGCTGCTCACTAACAACCCGAAGAAGATCGTCGGGCTCGAGGGCTACGGGCTGAAGGTGAGCGACCAGCTCCCGATCGCGATGCCGGCGGGCGCGCACAATCGCGACTACCTGCGGGCCAAGCGCGACAAGCTCGGCCACCTGCTCCACCACCAGGGCCTCGCGCTCGACGAGGAGATGATCCACGAGGAGCAGGTCCACGACCGCGAGCGCAGCGACGGCGCCCCGCGCGTGCCGCGGCCCGATCCGCCGGAATGAGTGCCTGGGCGATAGTGGTCGGGCGCTTCTACGAGGACCTGGCGGACGAGCTGGTGGCTGGGGCGAAGCGCGTCTTCGAGGGCGAGGTCGACGTGTACGACGTGCCGGGGGCGTTCGAGCTGCCGCTCGGGGCGCTGTACTGCGCGCGGTCGGGCCGCTACTCGGGTGTCGCCTGCCTCGGCGCGGTGATTCGCGGCGAGACCTCGCACTACGACCACGTGTGCGAGGAGGCCGCCGCCGGGATCGCGCGGGTTTCGCTCGACACCGGTGTGCCGTGCTCCTTCGGGGTACTGACCGTCGAGAACATGGACCAGGCGCGCGCACGGCTCGGGGACAAACGGCATCAGGGCGAGGACGCCGCCCGGGCGGTGGTGGCGATGGCCGCGATGCGCGAGGCGCTTGCGTGAGCGAGCTGGTCAACCTCTGGAGCGACACGCAGACGCGCCCGTCGGCGGGCATGCGCCGCGCGATGGCCGAGGCCGAGGTCGGCGACGAGCAGCGCGGCGCCGACCCGACCGTGAACGCGCTGCAGGAGCGGGTGGCCGAGCTGCTCGGCCACGAGGCCGCGCTGTTCCTCCCCTCGGGCACGATGTGCAACCAGATCGGGATACGGCTGCACGTGCGGCCGGGCGAGGCGATGATCCTGCACGGCTCGGCGCACCCGATCATCGCCGAGGCCGGGGGCCCCGCCGCGCACGCCGGCGCGATGATCGTGGCGGTCGAGGGCGAGGGCGGGATGTTCGACGGCGCCGCGGTGCGCGGCTCGCTGAGCGTGCCCGGCAACCGCTACGAGGCGCGCTCGGCGCTCGTGAACGTCGAGCAGACGACCAACATGGGCGGCGGCCGGGTGTGGCCGCTGGAGCTGATGCGCGACGTGGTGAGCGCGGCGCGCGCGGCCGGGCTGCGCGCGCACCTCGACGGGGCGCGGCTGATGAACGCCGTGGTGGCGGCGGGGGTGCCGGCGGCCGACTACGCCTCGCAGTTCGACACCGCCTGGATCGACTTCACGAAGGGCCTCGGCGCGCCCGTGGGCGCGTGCCTGGCGGGCTCGCGCGAGCTGATCGAGGAGGCGTGGCGCCTCAAGCAGATGATGGGCGGCGCGCTGCGCCAGGCGGG
>DASVPL010000254.1:0-7571 GCA_036382905.1 Thermoleophilaceae bacterium
GCCGTCGAGCGCGGGATGGCGCGGCTCGTGGCCGCGGCGGCGGAGTCCTAGCGCGCCGTCGGCGGCGCCGACACCGGCCCGGCCCGGCGCTACGCGCCGCGCCGACACCGGCCCGGCCCGGCGCTACGCGCGCGGCGGCGGCGACACCTGCCGGCCCGGCGCTACGTGGTCGGCGGCGGCGGGGCGTCGACCCGCGCGGCGCCGTCGGGCGGCGGGGGGCCCGCCGCCCCGTCCTCGTTCTCCGAGCGCTTGCCGCCCGGCAGCCGCTTCGCGATCCGTCCTAGCGGGCCGACCGAGTCCTCGAGTGTGGTGAGGTCCGAGCTCAGGTGGTCGAGCGCGGCGAGCAGCCGCGTCAGGTTCTCGGACATCTCGTGGAGCGTGGCGTCCAGTCCGGCCATGGTGTCCGGTAGCTGCGCGAGGCTCTGCTGTACCTCGACGAGGACGGGCATCGCGCCCTCGATGGTCTGCATCCGCTTGTCCATCGGGATGAGCACGGAGGTCGCCTCGCCGAGCTTCTCCAGGGACTCGACGACCTCGGGCAGCACGCTGGTGTTGCGTTCCATCGCCGCCGTGGACGCGCGCACATCCGGGAGCGTCCTGGTCGCCTCGGCGATCCGCGCGATGTCGCGCGCCAGCCCCGGCAGGGCGCGCAGGGCTCCGACCAGCTCCGCGGGCATGCCCACGACTCGTCCGAACGGGTTCATCGCCTACGCCCCCGCGCCCCGCCGTCGCCTGCTGCTGTGCGATCGCGGGCGCGATCGCGACGAGCGCTTGCCGCCGTCGCGCGGCACCCCGCCGCGGCCAGGCTCCCAACCCTCGCCCCCGAGCACCCGCCCGTAGGTCTCCTCGGCCGCCGCCGTCATCTGGAGCGCGAACGCGGCCGAGATCGCCTGACCCGCGACCGGCCGCAGGCGCTCGAGCGACTGGCGCACCTGGGGCCACTCCTCCGGGGGCGAGCCGCGCTCCTGGAACGGGCGCAGAACGTGGTCGAGGAACAGCCGCGTGAACGTGCGGGCCACGGCGTCGGTGTGGCGCATGATGTTCCCGAGCACGTCGAGCGCCGTCGCGAGCGGCACGCCCGCGGCCACGACCTCCTCGCCCGCCTGGATGAGCGCGGGGCTCGGCAGCTCGAAGCGGTCGCCGCCGAGCGGCACGACCACACCCAGCTCGATCGCGCGCTCGAGCGGCCGCGCGTCGTCCTCCGGCGTGACCCCGAAGCGCTCGGCGATCTGCTCGAGCGTCGCGACCTCGGGCTCCTCGGTGTCCCAGCCCGACAGGGCGATCCGCTTGAAGCCGAGCATGTCCTCCCAGCCGCCGCCGGAGCCCTCGATGAGGCGCTTGATGGCGGTGAGGTTGAAGCCGTCGGCCTGCATCTCGCGGATGAGCTCGAGGCGGGCGATGTGCTCCTCGCCGTAGTAGCCGGTCCTGCCGCGGACCTCGGGGGGCGGGAGCAGCCCGCGCGACTGGTACGCGCGGATGTTGCGCGTGGTCAGCCCGGTGCGCTGGGCGAGCTCGTCGATGGTGTGCAGGTCCCCGTTTACCTCGCCCACGGGGCGGATACTAAGACCAGAGCGTGACATCGTTTGGTGTCACATACACTCGCGTAACCCAAGCAGGACGCTCGCACCAAAGAGGGGACGACTCATGCGCCACCATCGTCACAAGCTCACACTGGCCCTGACCGCGCTCGCCGTGCTGGCGATCGCGCCCGACGCGCTCGCGCACGGGGACCCGTCAAAGGCCCCGTCGGCGGGCGGCGGCGCGGTGGCGCAGATCGTGATCGGCACGCTCGCCGGCATCGTCGCCGCCGGCGTGGCGGCGTGGGTGATCGTCGGCCACCGCGAGGGGCGCATCCAGCTCCTGCGCCGGCTCGGCGCGTTCGGGGAGCGGGTGAGCGGCCTGCCGAGCTGGGTCGCCGTGCCGGTCAGCGTGCACGGCGGCGGTCTGCTGATCGCCGTGTTCGGCATGTACTGGGACATCGCGACGCACATCGACGCCGGTCGCGACGAGGGCCCGTTCGCGAACGCCTCGCACTACTTCATCCTCGTCGGGCTCGCGATGATCTTCCTCGCCGGCGCGCTCGCGTGCGCGATGCCGGACCGCAAGCCGAGCGACGCGTCGATCCGCCTGCCGCGCGGGCTCCAGGCCCCGCTCGGCGGCGTGCTGATCCTGATCTGCGCCGCGGTCGCGCTGTCCGCGTTCCCGCTCGACGACATGTGGCACCGCATCTTCGGCCAGGACGTGACGCTCTGGGGCCCCACGCACCTGCTGCTCTTCGGCGGCGCGGCGCTCACCGTCGTCGGCGGCTTCGTGCTCGTGATCGAGGGCCGCCGCGCGATGCCGCCCGAGGAGGTGCCCTCGAAGAGCGCGGCCGTGCTGCGCAAGGTCTCGGTCATCGGCTTCGCGGGCGCGCTGCTGATCGCGCTGTCCACCTTCCAGGGCGAGTTCGACTACGCCGTGCCGCAGTTCCGCCTCGTCTTCCACCCGATCCTGCTGATGCTGGCCGCCGCGGGCGCCCTCACGCTGGTGCGGGTGCACGTCGGCCGCGGCGGCGCGCTGATGGCCGTGGCGTTCTTCCTGGTCGTCCGCGGGCTGCTCAGCCTGATCGTCTCGCCGATCTTCGACCACACGACCCTGCACTTTCCGCTCTACATCGTCGAGGCGCTGATGGTGGAGGCCGTCGCGCTGCGGGTGAGGCCCGAGCAGACGATCCGGTTCGGCGCGATCGCCGGCGCGGCCGTCGGCACGGTCGGGCTCGCGGCCGAGTGGGCCTGGTCGCACATCTGGTGGACCGTGGAGTGGCCCTCCACGCTGCTCCCCGAGGCGGCCATCGCGGGCTTCGTCGCCGCGGTCGCAGCCGGCGTGCTCGGAGCGCGCGCGGGTCGCGCCGTGACCGCCGAACCGGGGCTTCCTCCGGTCGCGCGCTGGGCCACGCCGCTCGCCGCGCTCGCGGTCGTGGCCGTGTGCGTCTACGCCACGCCGATCGGCACGGGCAAGCCCGAGGTGACCGCCGACGTGCAGCTGCGCGACGTGATCCCCGGCAAGGAGCGCGCGGTGGAGGTCACCGCCCGCCTCACGCCCGCCGACGCGGCCGACGACGCGCACTGGTTCCTCGTCACCGCATGGCAGGGCGAGGAGGGCCGCTCGGTCGTATCGGCGATGAAGGAGATCTCGCCCGGCGTCTGGCGCTCGCAGGAGCCGCTGCCGGTCCACGGCACCTGGAAGTCGACGCTGCGGCTGCATCGCGGCAGCGCGATCGAGGGCATGGCGGTGTACTTCCCGGAGGACAAGGCGATCCCGGCCAAGGAGGTCCCGGCCACCGCCTCGTTCACCCGCCCGTTCGTGGAGGACAAGAAGCTGCTCCAGCGCGAGCAGAAGCCGAACGCATCGGACGCCCTCGTCCTGGTCGGCTACCTGATCGTGCTGCTGATCGCGATCGTCCTGGTCGGCTCGATCGTCGCCGGCCTCGCGCGGCTGGAGCGCGTCACCTCGCGGCCGGGCGCGAAGCCGATCGAGCGCGAGCCCCTGGCGGCGGCCGCGGAGACCGCTTTGTAGCGAGCCTCGGCGCATCGATTGGAGCCTTTCTCCGCCATGCGGTACACAAGGCTCCAATCGATGAGAAAGCGGGCGATCCGGGCCCGCCTCCCTAAGTGCTCGCCGTTGACGTACCGTCGAGCTCGACCCGCACGCTGAGCCCGCCGTCGCCCGGCACCACGGCAACCTCCTCTGCCACCCCCGCCTCGCGCAAATCATCGCGCACCAGCTCGATCAGCCCCGCCTGGGGCTCCCCCGCGGAGACCTCCACGCGCAAAGCCGTGGCCCGCAGCGGCAAATTGGCCTCGGACTTGGCCTTGCGCACCTCGTGCAGCACGGCGGCCGCGAGCCCCAGCACCTCGGCGTCGCCGGAGCCGGCGGAGCGGACCTCCTCCGCCGTCGGCCATGCCGCGCGGTGCACCGACCCCTCCTGCCACCACGACCAGACCTCCTCGGTCACGAACGGCAGGAACGGCGCGAACATCCGCTGGAGCACGGACAGGCCGACGCGAAGGGCGGCGTCGGCGGATGCGGCGGGGCCATCCCCGCGCGAGCCGTAGCGGCGGTCCTTCACCAGCTCCAGGTAGTTGTCGCAGAAGAACCAGAAGAAGCTCTCCACCCGCTCCAGGGCGGCGGTGTAGTCGTAGCGCTCGAACTGGCGCGTGGCGTCCTCGACCACGGCCTCGAGGCGAGCAAGCAGCGACAGGTCGACGGGCTCGGTGATCGCGCCGGGCGTGGTCGGCGGCATCCCGAGCACGAACTTCGACGCGTTCAGCAGCTTCACGGCCAGCTTGCGGCCGATCCGCATCTGTCCCTCGTCGAACGCCGTGTCGGCGCCCGGCCGCCCGTTCGCGGCCCAGTAGCGCACCGCGTCGGAGCCGTACTGCTCGAGCATCCCCATCGGGGTGACCACGTTGCCCTTCGACTTCGACATCTTCTTGCGGTCGGGATCGAGGATCCAGCCGGAGATCGCCGCGTTGGTCCAGGGCGCGACGCCGTGGTCGAACTGCCCGCGCACGACCGTCGAGAAGAGCCAGGTCCTGATGATGTCGTGCGCCTGCGGGCGCAGGTCCATCGGGAACACGCGCTCGAACAGGTCGGGATCGTCCGGGTAGCCGCCCGCGATCTGCGGCGACAGCGACGACGTGGCCCACGTGTCCATCACGTCGGGGTCGGCGGTGAAGCCGCCGGGGACGTCGCGCTGCGCCGGCTCGTAGCCGGGCGGCACGTCGGTCGACGGGTCGACCGGCAGCGACTCGCGCGCGGCGAGGATCGGGCTGTCGTAGTCGGGCACCCCGTCCTCGCCGAGCGGGTACCACACCGGGAACGGCACGCCGAAGAAGCGCTGGCGGCTGATGCACCAGTTGCCGGTCAGGCCGTTGACCCAGTCCTCGAATCGCGCGCGCATGTACGGCGGGTGCCACTCCATCTCGCGCCCGCGCGCGATGAAGTCCTCCTGGAAGTCCGTCGTGCGCACGAACCACTGGCGGCTCGTGATGATCTCGATCGGCCGGTCGCCCTTCTCGAAGAACTTGACCGCGTGCTTGATCGGCCGCGGCTCGCCGACCAGCGACCCGTCCTCGGCCAGCAGCTCGACGATCCGCTTGCGAGCGCCCTCGATGCGCTGGCCGGTGAGCTCGTCGTAGGCGCTCTGCGCGCGGGCGGCGTCGTCGGAGGGGAAGCCGTCGGCGCCCCACTCGACCTGCGCGAGCGTGCCGTCTGGCGCGACAATCGGGCGCACCGGCAGCGACAGCTCGCGCCACCACGTCACGTCGGTGGTGTCGCCGAACGTGCAGACCATCGCGATGCCGGTGCCCTTCTCGGGGTCGGCGAGCGGATGCGCGACGACCGGCACCGGCGCCCCGAAGAGGGGGCTGCGGACCGAGCTCCCGAAGAGCCCCTTGTAGTTGCCGTCGTCGGGATGCGCGACGAGCGCGACGCAGGCCGGGAGGAGCTCGGGACGGGTGGTCTCGATCTCCACGTCCTCGCCATCGGGATTCGGGAAACGGATCCGGTGGAACGCGCCCTTCGTCTCGCGGTCCTCGAGCTCGGCCTGGGCGACCGCGGTGCGGAAGCCGACGTCCCACAGCGTGGGCGCCGCCACGTGCACGATCAGGCCCTGCTCGAGCTCGCCGAGGAACGAGAGCTGCGCCACCCGCTGCGCGCGCTCGCCGATCGTCGTGTAGGTCATCGACCAGTCGACCGAGAGCCCGAGGTGGCGCCACAGGTCCTCGAACGCCTGCTCGTCCTCGGTCGTGAGCTTCAGGCACAGCTCGACGAAGTTCGGCCGCGAGACCATTCGCGGCGGACCATCGGCGCCGGGCTCGACCTCGAGCCCCGGCTCGTACTGGAGGTGCGGGTCGCAGCGGACGTTGAAGTAGTTCTGCACGCGCCGCTCGGTCGGCAGTCCGTTGTCGTCCCAGCCCATCGGGTAGAAGACCTCGCGCCCGCGCATCCGCTGGAAGCGCGCGACCACGTCGGTGTGCGTGTAGGAGAAGACGTGCCCGACGTGCAGCGAGCCGCTGACGGTCGGCGGCGGCGTGTCGACGGCGTATATCTCCTCACGCGCGTGCGCGCGGTCGAAGCGGTGCGTGCCGTCGGCCTCCCAGCGCTCGGCCCACTTGTCCTCGAGCCCCTCGAGCTTGGGCTTCTTCGGGAGGGCGTCGGACATTCGCTCCTACGTTACCTGCGGATGTGGTCTACTCCGCGGCATGAACAACCAAGGCATGAAGCGACTACTCGGACTGATGGCCACACTGATCGTCGCGGCGGTGTTCGCCGTGGGCTGTGGCGGGGACGACGACGACGGCGGCGGTAGTGGGACCGACGCGCCAAGCGTGGGTGAGACCGCTCCCTCCGAGGGCGGCGGCTCCGGCGGCACCGATCAGCCGGACAACAAGGACGAGGCGATCGACAGGTGCTACGAGGAGGCCAAGAAGCTGGAGGGCCAGGCTCGTGAGACGGCGGAGGCCGGCTGCAAGGCCGCCGACACCGGCGATACGGACCAGCTCAAGGACGAGGCGAAGCAGCAGTGCCTCGACTCCGCGAAGCAGATCCCGGACGAGGCAGCACGCAAGCAGGCCGAGCAAACCTGCGACACGATCAGCAAGTAGCCGATCGCGTCAACGGTTCGGAAGAGAGGCCATGGGTCTGCTGGACCGGCTGAGGGGCGTCGACTCCGGTGAGGGTGCTCACGCGCCCTCGCTAGCGCGCGACGCCCGTGAGATGCGAGCCACCCTCACCGCGCTCCACAGCGAGCGCGGTGGGGGGGAGCTCGACCTGCGCGCGCTCGTGCGCGACCTGCTCGAGGGCGAGGTCGAGGCCCCGACCGCCGACGTGCGCCACATGGTCGCGCTCGACACCTCGCCGGACGAGTTCTACGCGCAGGAGCTCGCACCGAACTGGGACGGGCTCGACGAGGACCGCCGCGCGGACAAGCTCGACCAGTTCGTGGAGCTCGCGCACATGGTCGAGGCGTCGCCCGACGCGCTCCCGCGCGACATGGCGGCCTCGCTGCGGACCAAGCTGCTCGTGCTCGGCTGGGCGTTCGACGAGGCGCACGGCTACCTCGGCCGCCTGGCCGGGTCGAGCCACTGACCCGAACCGGGGCGCCTCCACATCCGTACGCCCCCATATGCGACTAAGCTCGCCACGGTGAGGCGTACCGGACTCGCACTCCTGGCCGCCGCGGCGCTCTGCGTGGGCGTCGCCGCGCCCGCCTGGTCCGGCGACGAGGAGCGCCAGCCGCCGGTGGCGGCGCTGAGCGTCTCGCCGCAGCCGCTCGTCGCGGGCGACGGGGCCGTGCTCGACGGGTCCGGCTCGCGCGACCCCGACGGGTCGGTCGTGAGCTACGCGTGGGACCTCGACGGCGACGGTGCGTTCGAGCGCGGCAGCGGAGCCGAGGCGCGGCTCGCGCACGTGTTCGAGCAGCCCGGCACCTACCGCGTCGGGCTGCGTGTGGTCGACGCGACCGGGTCCAGCGCCGACGCGACTCAGAACGTGACGGTGCAGCCGCGGCCGGAGCCCGAGCCGAAGGC